>NZ_ATXQ01000004.1 GCF_000421765.1 Denitrificimonas caeni DSM 24390
ATAGCTGAAGTGCTGAGCCCTCTGCGTGATGTGGATAAATGGATTCGACGACGATTGCGTAGTTATATTTGGAAGCAATGGGGGCGCAAAGGCTATCGGATGCTCAGACGCTTGGGTGTTGATCGATGGCTGGCATGGAATACTGCTAAGTCGGCTCATGGCCCGTGGCGACTGAGCGCAAGTCCTGCTCTTTACCGGGCGCTACCAAACAGATACTTTAAGAACTTGGGGCTGCCAGAACTGGCGGCAAGATGAAATTTAAAGAGATTTGAACCGCCGTGGTACGTGACCCGTATGCCCGGTGGTGTGGGAGGAGAGACGTCGTGAGGCGTCTCCCTATCCCAATTAGCTGCTTTCACGGTGTTCCAACCATGCCTTTTCCTGACAATCTAGGCACAATTGCTTGCCCCTGTGTCATTTCTGGCTCCAAGCCCGTACTCTTCGTGTCTCATGGAGGAGGCGATTGGCAAATGTACTGCCATTGGAAAAATCACAACTTTGAAGACCATGAAGTTCTCAAGACACTCTCAGTGGTTCATGTCGCACACTTGGTCGCTCGTGACGCCACCATAAACGAGGTGGCTGATCTCCCCGCTGATATGGGTGCCGAAAGAACACATGTCGGTGCCATGTGGCAACGCTATGAAGACGAAGACGATTAGTCATCTCCAACACGCAGCTAACACTACGGTCAAAGCCGCTCCCTTTGGTCGCTGGACGCTGCGCGATAAAGCGCCGCGCCGCGCCCCTTACCTTCGACGTTAGTTATGCACAACATGCAGATAGTAAAAATTGGCTTAAATTCTGAGTTTTTAAAACTGGAAATTCCATCTGAGTTTTCGTCTGAAGGTTGGGCGCAAATTTCTGCCGAAATCAACACTAATAATTTCCACGGCAATATTAGTCCCTGGATTGAGGACGCTGATGTTTATAATTTTTTTAACTCATTGGAAGAATTATACAAATCGTTAAAGGGTACGGCTTCATTTGAGCCTAGAGAAGAGCAATTCACTTTCAAGCTTGAGGCTAAATCTGGCGGTCACATAGAAGTGGCTGGGGCAGCATGGTCAGAGGCTTGTTACGGTAGTAAACTTGAGTTCTGTTTTTTGCTTGACCAAACATTTTTGTCAGAGCCTTTAAAAAGGCTAGAGCTTTTAGTTTCACAGTTAAAAGCAAATGCTTAAAAAAACGCTCAAGCACCGCGCACTTGGTGCCTTGTCAGTTTTTAAGTCGCGCTCCAGAGTGCCGTTAGGTGCAATTGCGTCACCTGAAAAGTGATACTATAGTGTCACTATCAAGTTGGCTCAGGGTACTCTCATGAAAGTTGAACTCGTTACAAATCTTAAGCGTCAAGCGACAAGAATTTTGGCTGACTTACGTTTGACGAGAGAACCTGTACTGATTACAGAGCATGGTCAGCCGTCCGCTTATCTCGTCGATGTGAAAGATTACGAGTTTATGCAGCGTAGGTTGGAGCTACTTGAAGGGCTCTCACGCGGGGAGCGTGCTGTACTGGAGGGAAGGACGTACAGCCAAAACGAAGCCAAGAAGAAAATGAGTAAATGGCTGAAGTAATCTGGACGGAACCCGCTCTTCAAGAATTAGATGATATTGCTGAGTACATCGCTCTGGACAATGTGGCGGCTGCAAGCGCTTTGGTTAAGGAAGTGTTCGGTAAAATCCATCGTTTGGAAATGTTTCCGCAATCTGGTCGAATCCCAGCCGAACTACCCAACTCAATCTACAGGGAAGTTGTCGTGCCACCTTGTCGTGTTTTTTACCGTGAAGAAGAGAGTCGTGTGTTCATTCTTTATGTTATGAGGGAGGAGCGGCAACTTCGTGCTTACATTTTGGAAAATAGCTAACAAGCGCTTAATATGACGGGGTTTCGCTGGCGCTTAAAGCGCATCGCTATGTTCGGCGCTGGGGCAAGCGTTTGAGAATTAACTAAGAGCCTTCCGCATGCTCGGGAGTGCTCCACATGGTTTGCGGTCGATGTTCCGCATGAGGTCTTATGTCAAAAAAAGTAGTCACATTCGAGTACGAAAAAGAAACAAAAAACAGTGTCCGCTACAAGGAAGTTCCTGAGGAAGGCACGGCGCCTATCGTCGGCTCTTTGTATGTGCAGAAGTGGTTTGCGGGTGATAGCAAAACAATTGAAATCACCATCGACAAGAAAGACTAACCAGCAGCACAAAAGAACAGTTGCAGTGAGTGTTGGCTTGCGCGAGCGGGTTTTGCTGATGGTAGGGGTTTATCTGTGCTCATTTATATCTGCTTGTGGGGTATTCATCCTAGAGCTGTGGTGTAATTGCAGTTGTTCGCGCGTCGTGGTTTTTGCTGCCGTTTATTCATTTAGCTAAACGATGCTAGCGGCGTTATGTCCCTCCAGAAAAGTCTTAAGGAATGCTCAATGCTAAAGTTTTTTAGAATCGCCAGTGTGTTAGAGGGCGTTTCTTATCTGATTATCTTGTGTGTAACGCTTGGTTTTATTGATCGAGCCTATGTCTTCAACATTGGCATGACTCACGGTGCGTTGTTTGTTTTGTACTTTGTTTTGTCATTGCTGGCATCACACAAACAAGGCTGGTCGGTGGTGGTCTGGTTGCTGGTGCTTTTGGCTGCGTTTATTCCTTTCGCTTTTATACCTGTGGAAATGTTTCTACAAAAAGAACTGCGTAGAAGTAAAGTGCTGGCGAGCTAAGCCATTACAATTGCGGGTTGTTAGGTTTTGATCATACGTTGTCTGAATCGGGGCGAACTTCGCAGACGATGCAGCGATTATTAAGCTACTTGGGTCTCAATTTGGTTTTTATAAAAGCACTTGTACAGATCAAAACATGATATTAATGGTCTGAAACTCGTTCGCCTTGACGCCGTTGGTGTTGAGATTGGGACATATAACCAAGGAGTTCAACAATGAATGCAATCAAAATGTTTGCGATCGCTCTGATCGTAGTCGGTACTCTTGGTTTGGCTTATGGTGGGTTTAGTTATACAAAAGACACCACTGTGGTCAAACTAGGCTCAGTTGAGTTGACCGCCAAAGAAAAAGAAACCGTTAACATTCCCATGTGGGCCGGAATCGCCGCAATTTTTGCTGGTGGTTTAATGTTGGTTGTCGGTACTCGAAAGTAAGTCTAGCGAAACGAGCTGTGGCTTCTTAGGTGCCTAGGCAAGATTCGAGTGATATTGGTTTTCAGTCAGCAAGAGCACCTCTGGTTGTTTGGGGTCGGTGTTCTTGTTTGGCTTCGCAGTCTTTTCTCACTTCATAACTTCACTGATTCGCCGTGCAGCGAGACGCCTAGCGGTGGTCGTTTACTGAAGTAATGATGTGACACGCTATCTTTATCGGTAGCATTTCTAATATGGATGACCATCGGTCTATGCAGCAGGCAGTACATACAATCATGTTAAGACTTACCAACGTTAAATTACCTTTAGATCATTCCAGTAGTGCCTTAAAGCAAGAAGTTATCCGCAAGCTTGAGTTACAAGAAGGTGAGCTTCTTGATTTCTCGGTTTTCAAAAGAAGTTATGACGCCAGAAAGTCAGATGATATTTTCTTGATTTATAGCTTAGATGTAGAGCTCACGGCCCCTGCGCACAAGCGTTGTTTGGCACAGTTTGCTGGCAACGATTCGGTTAGGCCCAGTCCTGACATGAGCTACAAGTATGTTGCTGATAAACCCGCAAACTTCCCCCAAGCGCAACAGCTGCGTCCAGTGATTATCGGTTTTGGTCCTTGCGGTATTTTAGCTGCCTTGTTGTTAGCGCAAATGGGTTTGAAACCTATTGTGATTGAGCGCGGCCAAGATGTCAGACAGCGCACTAAAGATACCTGGGGTTTGTGGCGCGACAGAGAGCTTAATGAAGAGTCGAATGTGCAATACGGCGAGGGTGGGGCGGGAACCTTCTCTGATGGCAAGCTGTATACGCAGATCAAAGATCCAAAATTCTATGGCCGTAAAGTTTTAACTGAGTTTGTTAAAGCTGGCGCGCCAGAAGAGATTCTCTTTGTCAGTAAGCCGCACATTGGTACGTTTAAATTAGTCAAAATGATGGAAAATATCAGAGCAGAAATTATCGCCTTAGGTGGTGAAATTCGCTTTGGTGAAAAGCTTGCCCACTTGAATATTGAAGATCAACAAGTGACAGGGCTGACCTTAAACTCTGGCGAAGTTATCAATACGCAGCACGTTATTTTGGCCATCGGTCACAGTGCTCGGGACACTTTCCAGAGCTTGCTCGAAAGTGGTGTTTATATCGAAGCCAAACCTTTTTCGGTTGGCTTAAGAATCGAGCATCCACAGTCTGTGATTGATAAAGCCCGATTTGGCGTAAATGCGGGTAACGAAATTTTAGGTGCAGCTGACTATAAGTTGGTTCATCACTGCCAAGACGGGCGAAATGTTTACAGTTTTTGCATGTGCCCTGGCGGTACTGTGGTGGCGGCTGCGTCTGAGCCAGGCAAATTAGTGATCAATGGTATGAGTGAGTATTCGCGCAATGAGCGTAACGCCAACTCAGCGATTGTTGTCGATATTAATCCTGCTCAGGATTACCCACAGCATCCGCTAGCTGGGATTGATTTGCAGCGTCAATTGGAAGAGAAAGCCTTTCTAATGGGCGGTGAAAACTACAATGCTCCAGCGCAGTTGGTGGGTGATTTCTTAGCCGGTAAAGCATCGGAGAAAATCGGTAGCGTACAGCCTTCTTACAAACCTGGAGTGACGCTCAGTGACTTGAGCCAACTGTTGCCTGACTTCGCAGTTAAAGCGCTTAGAGAGGCGATTCCAGAGTTTAATAAGCAGATTAAAGGCTTCTCTATGTACGATGCCGTTTTGACTGGTGTGGAAACACGCACTTCATCACCGGTCTGCATTAAGCGCGACAAGGACAGCTTTATCAGTATCAACACTAAGGGTTTATACCCAGCCGGTGAAGGCGCAGGTTA
Organism: Denitrificimonas caeni DSM 24390; assembly: GCF_000421765.1. Lineage (GTDB taxonomy): Bacteria > Pseudomonadota > Gammaproteobacteria > Pseudomonadales > Pseudomonadaceae > Denitrificimonas > Denitrificimonas caeni. Next base: position 4,958 of record NZ_ATXQ01000004.1, read on the forward strand.
CGCTGGCGGCATCTTGTCGGCAGGTGTGGATGGCATCAAAGTGGCCGAAGCTTTAGCGCTGGATTTGTTAGGACAAGCTCGCGGTAATGTTATTAAAAACTAGAGCGTTGATTGCTTAATGCTGCGATAGATGCCGATCAACTGCCTATACCCATGTCACCATTATGCTGCGCAGGTTTGGAGAGTTGGCCATGACATCACGATTTTTCAGCGCCCTACGAAGTCTGCTCAAGGCGCTGGAGAAATCCAGCGCCAATCTTGAGACTCGACCCACTATCGGACTGGCGCTGGGCTCGGGTGGTGCCAATGGCTTGGCGCATATTGCTATTTTGCAGGTGTTTGACGAGCTGGGTATTGTGCCTGACCGTATTACCGGCACCAGTATTGGCGCGGTGATTGGCGGGCTCTATGCCGCTGGATTGTCTGCCGAACAGATTAAAAATATCTTTGAAGCTGTTGCCGGCTCGCCGCTGGATGGTCTTTTGGGGCTGGTTAAATCAGATGTGAAGCTGGTGGATCTTATGCCGTTTAGGCGCAATGGTTCGGGGCTGCTGGATTCAACCGGCTTTTTAAATCTCCTTGCCAGTTACACGAAAGTTAGAGCTTTCGAAGAGTTACGTATCCCGCTTCAAGTGGTGGCCACTGACTATTGGACAGCAGATAGTGTGGTGCTTACTACGGGTGATTTGTTCCTCGCCATCGAGGCAAGTATGGCGGTGCCCGGATTATTTACGCCAGTGCCTTACGCTGAGCATCTGTTGATCGATGGTGGCACGTCGAATCCGTTGCCTTTCGATCTATTGCAGGGCGAGGTTGATCTGGTTATTGCTGTGGATGTTTCGGGGAATAGTCAGCCTGATCTTGGTCAGGAGATCGGCTTGAGCGACACGTTATTTACTAGTTTTAAAATCATGCAGCAAGCTATTACTCGGCAAGCGCTGCGCCGTCAGGCGCCAGATATTTTGCTTAGACCAGAAGCCTTAGGTGTACGTCTAGCGCACTTTCATCGTATCCACGAGATATTAATCGCAGCTAAACCTGCTGCCGCCGCGCTGCGTGAGTTACTTGAGGATGTATTGGCTAACTCGCCTAAGCCAGTGTCGCCGACGCCTCTGTAAAATAGTCAGCGTTGTGCTTTGACTCTGAAGTGAGCACAGTTGATGGGCTGCCAATGATTGACGCAGCATCTTTTGGCATGACACAGCTTCGGTCAGACTACTGACCATTAGACTGTTGTTTGACTGTGATAAGCGCGCCTTGCGCATCCATTTCTAAGCGTAATTGTCGACCTGCGAGAAGAGCCATCGAAACGGCAAAGGCTAGAATCGTCAGCAATAACCAGGTAATCCCTTGAATGCTAATCTGCGCATCAATCATCAAACCGAGAATTAACGGACCCATCGCCGCCAGGGTATAACCGCCGCCTTGCACCAGCGCAGAGAGTTCACCGGCAATTTTGGCATTGCCGCTGCGCAGTACGATCAGCGTGAGTGCGAGACTGAATGAGCCGCCTTGGCCAAGCCCCAGCAGAATCGATCCAGGCCAGCGCAGTGTCGTAGGGCCAAGTAATAACATCAGCAGACCAATACCGACCAGCGCAAGCGTGGCGATTAATGCCGGGCGCTGATCTTTACTCATGCGTGCGAGCCAAGGCGCGGCAATCGCCGAAAACAGTTGGATAAATATGGATGCGCTCATCAGCCAGCCGGCTTCATGATCACTGTAACCCTGCTTAACCAAAAGTGTTGGTAGCCAGCCAAAGACGATATAGGCCAGTGAGGATTGGCTGCCCATCAGCAACATCACCTGCCAAGCCAATGGATTGCGCAGGAGGGCGCGAGCGTGGCCATGGGCTGTTTTAAACTGCGGGTCTGCAACCGGTTGCGGCATGATCAGCCACCAAGCCAGCAGTGCGGTCAGAGCTAAGCTGGTCCAAGTCATGAGGCTAAGCGACCAGCTGCCCAGCGCATTGGCCAATGGAATGCTCAGACCAGCACCTAACGCGCCGCCTAAACAGAGGGCCATGGTATAAACGCCGGTCATGAGATCAGCGCTGTCGGCCAGTTCGCGTTTCACCAGTGCGGGTAATAGTGTTCCCAAAACACCAATGGCGGCACCGATCAGTAGCGTGCCCAGATACAGCATTGGTGCATTGCCAAATCCGCGTAGCGCCAGTCCTGTGCTGAGCACGATTAAGCCCAGCGCAAGGCTGCGCTCCATGCCCAATCGACGTGCTAACCAAGGCGACACGGGCGCAAAGAGACCAAGGCATAGCACAGGTAGAGTAGTCAGTAATGACAGGGTCAGTACCGACAGCTCGCCTTCGCCTTCGATGCGTGGCAAGAGCGGTGCCAGCGATGAGAGTGCAGGACGCAAATTGAGACCGACCAGAATCATTAATAGAATAAATTTGAGACTGCTCGGACTTTGGCGATGGCGAGTGATGGGTAGCATGCGAATGTATAAGCTCCTTATGATTTTGAGCTGTTGCACGAAGTCTGGTCGAAAGAAAAGGCTGACAGGTGCGGCCTCGATTGTAACGAGCCTTACGCTAGAGTCTTGGCTTGTGCTGGGCTAACCCTATTACGCTTTAGTGGGCAGAGCAATTGTCACTTTAGAGTGTGTCTAAAAATCGATCTTGCCGCGTAGTGATTTGGTCATGCCGCGCTGAGTTTTTTGATCAGTACGTTTGCGCCGTGCGTTTTTGCTGGGCTTGGTCGGCCTTCTGGTTTTACTGATGAAGGTGGCCGCTATTATAAATTGCTGCAGACGTGCGAAAGCATCTATTTTGTTTTTTTCTTGGGTGCGAAACTGCTGCGCTTTGATGATCAGCACGCCTTCTTTACTGATGCGGCTGTCTTTGCTTTCTAGCAACAGTTGCTTGTGCATGTCGCTCAAGCTTGAAGCGTTAATATCAAAGCGCAGATGAATCGCCGAAGACACTTTATTGACATTTTGCCCACCCGCACCTTGCGAGCGTATCGCGTTAATCTCGACCTCGCTGTCTTCAAGGCTAATGCTATCGCTGATAAAAATCATGGCAGGTCTACGGTTAAAAGAATCAAGAGTGGCTGCTCATCATAAGCCATTACAAAACAGACTGTTAGCTTGTGATCTTATACGAAATTTTTTTGCTTAAATTGAGTAAAATAAACAAGTAAAACAAAATCTTATGCTTTGTAAAAATCGTATTTAGCGTGCTGTTTTGAATCACTACAATCCAGCGTTATGTACACACAGGGAATCGGTGAAATTGAAAAAATTAATGTTATATGGTTTTTTAGCTTTAGTTCTTAGCGGTTGCACTTGGACGGCAGCAACTGAAATATCTCCAGGGCAATATGCAATTACGAGCCATGGCAGTGTCGTTAATTCCCGAGAAGGGCTGTTGAAAAAAATAAATAGAAAAGCCGCCAAGGTCTGCAAAGGAAGCTCGTATCGATTGGAGGGAGACCCTAATGCAAACATGTTAACCACAACACGAACTCAGTATGGGGACACACCTACGACTATTCTCGGTCTGACTGCAATTTGTGATAGCGACCAAAAATAAGTGAATGATGCACTCAAGAGAGTCAGCTAAGTGCTTCTATTTGGCTTGGTGCTAGGAGTCAGTGATGAAAGCGTTTTTTGTACCTTTAATAATTGCTTTGTCTTTGCTGGGCTGCACGAATGCGCCTGTAGCAAAAAATCAAAATCATTCTGTAGAACCCAAGTATGCGCAAGCATATAGATACGCTTATATGGCTTTGCAGGAAGGAAATTGGCCTGCATATCAAAAAATGATGCGTAAAGTTATCGATCTGTCGACCAGTGAGGGTGCTTCACCAGAACGCCGGGCAGTATTCTGGTATGAGTATGGCCGCGCTTCGGGAGTGGTTTGTGCATGGAATGATGCAGAGTTCGCGCTAACCGTGGCACGCAATCTTGATGCCAAAACAGGTGGGCCAGTACATCAGTCGCTCAGTGAGCTTGGACGAATGAATGTGGCTAGGAAAGAGTATATAAAAGCTGTCGATAACTTCACCTTAGCAATGGAAGCTTGGGCTGACTATCACAAGAAAAACTCTGAACATGAGCAGACCAGCGACTTGAGTAGAGCCGCAGTACTCGAAGATTTTGCCTATGCTCTTGAGCAGCTAGGCAGACAGCCCAGTGAGGTAGAAAAGCTTCGTAAAGAAGTGGCGGTGATTCGTAATGAAAATGCTGAGAAGGGCGATGTGCATGCAGACCAGACCCCTTATGCAACCCAATGCTCAGTGCTTTAATAAATGCTCAGTGCTTTAATAACTGTAGGTCGCAGCTTTAGCTCGACATCAGCGCTGCAAATTACCAATACACGCATAAAGCAGCAGGACTGTGTCGGCCTAAAGGCGCGACCTACAGCCGTACAAGCCGCTATTTGCATCCTCGTTGTCTTCAAGGCTAATGCTATCGCTGATAAAAATCATGGCAGGTCTACGGCTAAAAGAATCAAGAGTGGCTGCTTATCATAAGCCATTACAAAACAGACTGTTAGCTTGGATAAACTGAGTTAGAGTAGGTTGTATAAAGGGTGAGTGCTGAGCGATAGATTTTACCATGCGCCACTTGAGCGCCGTTAAGGGCGTGCTTGCCGATTGCTAGCATAAGTAACCGAGGACTGAACAATGGGTGATCGTTTAAGGTTTTTCTTCAATCGCATCCGTGAGCGACTGTGGATCAAGCCGCTGGTGGTTTCAGTGCTATCTGCGGTCACGGTGTTTTTGATTAAGATGGTCGATACCGAAGCTCTTGGTGAGTTAGTCCCGACGGTTTCTGAGCAGTCGATCAAAACCTTGCTGACGATTATTACCGGCAGCATGTTAATGATTGCCACTTTTGCTGTGGGCTCAATGGTTTCTGCCTATGCATCGGCGAGTAATAACGCCACGCCGCGCTCATTTTCTTTGATCATTGCCGACGATGGCTCGCAGAATGCGCTCTCGACCTTCATTGGTACTTTCATTTATAGCGTTGTCGCGTTGATTGCCATGGAGAATGGCTATTACGGTGAAGCCGGGCGTTTTGCGCTATTTGTTTTAACCTTACTGGCGCTCACCATCGTCATCGTGACCTTTGTGCGCTGGGTTGACCGTATCGCTCGGCTGGGGCGTCTGAAAGGAACCATCGAGAAGGTTGAGGAGGCTGCGGCAGCGGCGATTCAGCGCAGACGCAGTGCGCCAACCCTTGGTGGTGTGCCAGCGCCACGACAGGCTGAGCCTGAAGGTCAAGCTGTGTATAGCGACGCCATTGGTTATGTGCAGCAGATCGATATTGCGGCTCTGCAGCGCTGTGCGGAAAAATTAAAGGTACACATCACTGTGACGGCGTTGCCTGGTGCGTTTTCAGCGCCTGGGCGTGCGCTGGCTTTTATCACCTCCGATGCGAATGATGTTGTCGCCGTTGACACTCAGTCGATCAGTGAAGCTTTTCTGATCGGTGATGATCGCAAGTTTGAAGAGGATCCGCGCTTTGGCCTTGTGGTTCTGTCAGAGATCGCAGGACGCGCTTTGTCTCCAGCGGTCAATGATCCAGGTACCGCGATCTATATTGTCGGTGTGTTTGTTCGGCTGTTTGCGCAGTGGTCTAAGCCTGTTGCAGACAGTGAGAGTGATAGCTGTGAATATGATCGTGTTGCGGTGCCAGAACTTTCTGTCCACGATATGTTTGATGATGCTTTCACTGCCATTGCCCGTGATGGTGCTGGCGCAGTAGAGGTCACAGGGCGACTGCAAAAGGGTCTTGCATCGCTGGCAACTCTCGATGATGTCGCGATGCGTGATGCGGCACTGCGCCATTCGCGGATGGCGCTGGCCCGAGCAGAAAGCGTGCTGCGGTTGTCTGAAGACCTACAGACCGTTCGTAGTTTGGCCAGCTTCGCCAATGAGCGTTAAGCAGCAATCTAGAAGGGTTTATCAGCAAGCTGTAACGCGCAACCGCTTTTAGCACGATTGTGGTGATTGATATTGATCAAGCGCTTTGCTTACGCACTCTGCAATCAACAGACCTTTGCTTGAGTTTTATTGGTATCTGCAGTACTTCTATTCTTGAGTGCAGAATAAAACCTGCAGCAAGATGGCTATGCTGTAACAGCGTTTAGCACATCTGTGCAGGTCAGTATTTAGCATGGCTCGCAAGGCGTTTAGACCGGTTCTTCCGGTTGGCTGGTTTCAATGTTCGGTCGCTTCGCAGGCCATACCTTTCGCTCGAACAATGAGGATTTCAGCATGCCTGTCTATAACGTTAAACTCATCCGTAAAGAAGACATCGCCGATGGCACCATGGCGTTTTATTTTGAGAAGCCTGAAGGCTTTAGCCATAAAGCAGGTCAGTACGCTGACCTTACTCTGATCGATCCGCAGCAAACCGACGCCGAAGGTAACGTGCGCACCTTTACCTTGGCCAATGCGCCCTATGAAGATGCTTTGATGTTTGCCACCCGCATGCGTGATAGCGCTTTTAAACGGGAATTAAAAACAATGCCGATAGGGGCAGAGATCAGTCTCGATGCGCCGCATGGCACGTTTACGCTGCACAATAAAACCGATGTTCCAGCGGTATTTCTCACTGGAGGTATTGGTTTGACACCTGCTCGAAGCATCATTTTACAAGCGGCGCACGACAAACTTGCGCATAAGATTTATCTGTTTGATTCCAATAAAAGGCCAGAAGATGCAGTTTTTCTGGACGAGTTAATGGCAGCGCAACACGACAATCCCAACTACACTTTTATTGGCACAATGACGCAGATGGAAAAATCTAAGTGCAGCTGGGATGGCGAAACCGGTTTAATCGACGAAACCATGCTGACGAAATATGTTGGCGACTTGAACGTACCGATTTACTACATCGTCGGGCCGCAAGGCATGGTGTACGCCATGGTTGAAATGCTCCTCACTGCTGGAGTGGATGATGACAATATCCGCACCGAAGAGTTTTTTGGCTATTAAGCTTGGGCGCGGCAGAGTAATCGTAAAGCGCCTAGAAAATAGAAGACTACGGGGATGAATACTGTATCCCCGTAAAGAATTGCAATGTTGCACTGATTAGAGGTGGATATGATCGAGAAACTGAGTCAACAAGCGTTAGATTCTGCACTGCAAGAATTGAATGAAACAGTCGATAAAGCCTGGCAACTTAAAGAAGGCAAGTTGCATAAAGAGATTAAGTTCGCTGATTTTGTTGCGGCATTTGGTTTTATGAGCCAAGTCGCGCTGCTTGCGGAGAAAGCCGATCACCATCCTGAATGGTTCAATGTCTACAACAAAGTAGCCATCAGTCTGACCACGCATGATGCTGGCGGTATCTCAACGAGGGATTTTGCTTTGGCTGCAGCAATAGAAAAGCTAGGCTAAGCATAGGTTGGTTTTGTCTGTGACAGTAACGCAGAAGTAGGGCGCGTTTGCCGTGCAGAGTTGCACTCTTTGCGCTGACTCTGCTGCGCTCCATGCGCAGTGCTATTTAAATGCTGCAGAGTCTGCCTCAAATCTTCACGCAGGTGAAAAGAGCGTTGCCAGAAACGCTGTCCCAGGGAATGATTTTTTCATAGTCGTGCTCAAAGATATGGACTTCAAAGTAAGGCTGCAAGATGTCTATGAGCTCGGCAAAGCTCAAAGCGACCATGGGGTGCTCGTCATGCCAAACCTGCGTGCCTGTGGCGTTGGCTTTTTCAATACTGACTTTTAACGACTGCTTTTCGCCATGGCCAGAGTAATGCCAGCCGGAATTAAAAGTGAAACGCTCGCCGGCATGATCCACAGTGTGTTTGGCAAATAAAGCGTTATCGATTTTGTTCTTATCCACGACGTTAAAACAGAAAACGCCATCTGCTTTTAACCCGCGATGAACGCTGGCTATACAGGCTTTGAGCTTTGCCAGATCGGCGTTGTAATGGATCGAGTACAAAAAGCAGGTGATTAAATCGACGGGCTCAGCCATGCAGAAAGCGCTCATGTCTTGCAAAGAAAACTGCGCTTCAGGGCAGCGCGCTGCGGCAATATCGAGCATCGGCTGATTAATGTCTAAGCCACTGCTTTGGTAGCCTAAATCAATAAAGTAACGAACGTGCGGACCGGTGCCGCAGGCTAAATCAAGATGTGTTGTGCCGGCATTGCCGAAGATCTGCTGCAGTCGGTGCACCGCATGACTTTGCGCTTGGTAGTCGATACCTGCGCACATTAAATCGTAATAGCCTGAAAGGTCGGTATACAGTGCGTTGGCGGACATGGGAGCCTGCAATTGAGCTGAAGTATTTTGGGTGGCGCATAGTAAGCTAATTGCCACACTTTGCGAAGCAGATCGGCGCGTAAGGCGCTATAACTGCTGTTTTATGGATGTTTATAGCAGCCCGCTGATAATTTCTGACCGATCGACCTAGGTTTTTAGGCATGGCCGCAGCGACTTAACGCAGAGAATCTGCATCCACCCAGTATGCTTGCGCTTTATTTGTGTCTATAGTTGACTGAATTACTATGTTATTGGAGGCGTTATGATTAAAGAAGACGACACGGGCAGAAAGTACTCGGCTATTTTGGTCGATGGTATTCAAAAAGCCCCAGCCCGTTCGATGTTGCGCGCAGTTGGTTTTGATGACGCAGACTTTAAACGCCCGCAAGTCGGCATCGCTTCCACTGGCAGCCAAGTCACGCCGTGCAATATGCACATCAACGGTTTGGCTGAAGAAGTTGCCAAAGGCGTATATTTGGCGGATGCAAAACCCATCGTCTTCAACACCATTACCATTTCTGATGGCATTGCCAATGGTTACCAAGGCATGAAGTATTCCTTGGTGTCGCGTGAGGTGATTGCTGATTCCATTGAAACGGTTGCCGGCTGCCAAGGCCATGATGCGGTGATTGCCATTGGTGGCTGCGATAAAAATATGCCGGGCTGTTTAATCGCCATGGCACGCCTCAATCGTCCAGCGCTGTTTATTTATGGTGGCACCATTCAGCCGGGTAAAAATCACACTGATATTGTTTCGGTGTTTGAAGCAGTGGGTGCTCATGCACGTGGTGACTTAAGCGAAGCAGAAGTGATTGCCATTGAAAAAACGGCTATTCCAGGGCCTGGTTCTTGCGGCGGGATGTACACCGCTAACACTATGGCAACGGCGATTGAAGCCTTAGGTATGAGCTTGCCTGGCAGTTCTGCACAAGAAGCTATATCGCCAGAAAAGCGTGAAGATTGCCGGCTTGCTGGGCAGGCGATTCGTTGGTTATTGGATAATGATATAAAACCCAGCGATATCATGACCCGTAAAGCCTTTGAAAATGCCATTACTCTGGTGATTGCCTGCGGTGGATCGACCAATGCTGTTCTGCATTTATTAGCCATGGCCGATGCAGTCAATGTGGAGTTGAATATCGATGACTTCACCGAGATTGGTAAGCGTGTGCCCGTCTTAGCTGACTTGCGTCCATCCGGTCGTTACCTGATGTCTGATCTGATTAAGATTGGCGGTATTGCACCACTGATGAAACGTCTATTGGATAAAGGCTTGCTGCACGGTGATTGTTTAACAGTGAACGGCAAAACCATCGCCGAAAACCTTGCCGATGTGGTCGATTATCCAGACGGCCAAGACATTATTATGCCATTCGATACGCCGCTGAAAGCTGACAGTCATTTACGCATCTTGCGCGGCAGTATTGCACCGGACGGTGCAGTGGCGAAAATCAGCGGTCAAGAAGGTACGAAGTTCAGCGGCACAGCGCGAGTGTTTGATTCAGAAGAAGCCTCCATGGCGGCCATCTTAGACGGCACTGTGGTGTCGGGCGATGTTATCGTGATTCGCTATGAAGGCCCGAAAGGCGGTCCAGGTATGCGCGAAATGCTTTCGCCAACTTCAGCCATTATGGGGCGCGGCTTGGGAAATGAAGTGGCGCTCATTACTGACGGACGTTTCTCTGGTGGCAGTCATGGTTTTGTGGTGGGGCATATCACCCCAGAAGCCATGGTTGGCGGGCCGATTGCGATCATCGAAGACGGCGATATGATTACGATTGATGCCGAAAACAATGAAATAAATCTTGGCGTTTCGGCTGCGGAAATTGAACAGCGTTTGCGCGCATGGACTGCCCCCAAACCCAATGTGCAGCGCGGCGTGTTGGCGAAATACGCTAAAACTGTTGGCTCAGCATCTGAAGGTGCAATCACCGATAGGTTTTAATCTACTGCTCAGTAACTGGCCGAGCACCACGGCCAGTTGTCTTCACGTAAACTCAAAAACGCAGAAGCAGGTAAGCTCTGCGTTTTTTATTTAAAGGCAGAGGTGTCGACGGTTATGCCTTGCTCTTGGAAGATGTCTTTAGCGACAGTTAGAGCATTCAACACGCTAGGAAAACCGGTGTAAGGGATCAAGTGCATAATGCAGCCGATGATCTCTTCAGGGCTTAAACCCACCGTCAGCCCCGTTTTAATATGCATACCGATTTGCGGTTTACCTTGGGCAACCAGCGCGGTAATGGTGGTTAATACCTTTTGCTTGTTATCCAATCCCGGACGCGAGTAGATTTCACCAAAAGCGAACTCAACAACATATTTGCTGAGGTCTGGGGCAATATCTTTAAATGCTTCACCAATATCCATTGCACCTGTTGGGTTGTCATCTGGCGAGGCGGTCAGCTCTTGAATTTTATTGATGCCTTTTTGATACAGATCGTCAGCCATGTTTTAAATCTCCGTTAATGCTCGGTTGATGTGATTAAAAGTGTTGTGAGACTGTTTTTAATCAGCGTTAAGCGAGAGACTACCTAAGACACCTGTGGTTTTATAGGGCAGACTCTTTTCCCTTAAGGGCTTCATCGCGCTTTACTGTAGGTAGCGTGCGAGGTTGCATGAAGAGTGTTGCGGATTTTAGTCAGTCGCCACATCTGGCTATATGACTTACTGTCGAAGCGAGCGAGAAAAGTATGGGATTTTTAATCGAAGAAACAGTGTATTGCCCTTATTGTGGCGAGGCGCTTGAAGTGCTGATTGATCCGCAAGAAGCAGGGCAGCAATACACTGAAGATTGTCAGGTTTGCTGTAAGCCAATCCTGTTTAATGTCGGAGTTGATGCCATGGGTAATTTATCGGTATCAGTACAGGATGAAAACGAAACCTATTAGTTGCCGATGGGTTCGGCATTATTTGGAAAAAACATGACAGACCTAGAGAAGTTAGCCCGCATGGAAAATGATGAAGAAATTATCCTTGCGGTGCGTCAGTGGGTGGAAACCTTTGTTGTCGGCATGAATCTTTGCCCCTTTGCTAAGCGCGAGTTGGTCAAAAATCGTGTACGTTTTGTCACGACTGCAGCGACAACAGCAGAGCAGCTATTGCAGGTCTTGCAAACAGAGCTTGAGCTACTTAATGCTGACCCGTCAGTGGAAACAACCTTGCTGATTCATCCTGCGGTATTGCAGGACTTTTACGACTTTAACGATTTTCTTGGTTGTGCCGACATCTTGTTGTTGGATATGGAGTTGGAAGGCATCTATCAGGTGGCCAGTTTTCATCCAGATTATCAGTTTGGCGGCACGCGGCCAGGCGATGCGGAAAACTACACCAATCGTGCGCCATATCCAGTGCTGCACTTGTTGCGTGAAGAGAGTCTGGAGCGTGTGATTGCTGACTATCCTGACGTTGATGATATTCCCGAGCGCAATATCGAGCTTATGAATAGCTTAGGGCAAGACAAACTTCAGGCCTTGTTAAAGTCGTGTTTAAAGCCCTAAAGTTTTGCAGACGTGCTCTGCGCTTAAAAGCAACAGGCCAATAAAATACAGGCAGTTTCAAGGTGGGCTGATGGCGTTTTTTTCATCAGCATACGGATAAATTTCTTATTTCGCAGTCTATTTATATGTTGAGTTGCACCTCTATTTTCTAGATTGCAGGTCAATCCAAATTAATCAGAAAGCGGCAAGGAGATATTTATGATCCGTAAACTAGCTGTAGCAGCAGTATTAACTGCCTTAGCTGTGCCTGCATTTGCTGATGATTGTGCTGTCACAATCGAAGGCACAGACCAAATGACATACAACCTCTCAGAGATTGATGTGAAAAAAAGCTGTGAAAAATTCACAGTTAACCTCAAGCACGTCGGTAAGTTACCGGTCGGTAGCATGGGGCATAACTGGGTGCTGACTAAGACCGAAGACTACCAAGCTACCGCTCAAGAAAGCGCAGCGCTTGGTTTAGAAAAAAACTATGTTGATGACGCGGATGAGCGTGTTCTCGCACACACTAAAGTTATCGGTGGTGGCGAAGAAACCAGTGTGACCTTTGATGTGAGCAAACTCAAAGAAGGACAGAGCTACTCTTACTTCTGCTCGTTCCCAGGGCACTATGCATTAATGAACGGCAGTCTTAAATTAGTCGATTAAATTTAGCTTGGAACGCTGGTAGTCAGTCATTAAATTATCAGTCGTTTTGCCAAGTAAAAGCCCGGGCCTCGCTCGGGCTTTTTTTATTATTTTAAACTCGATATTAATCTGAGTTTTCTAGCTGCAAAAAAGCACTGGCGGTCATGAGGGCAAGATCAATGCCGCATAAACTCTAAGATTGGCGCATAATGGCGGTTTTTTATGCGTTTGACTGAGTTACAGCGAGCTAACCAGTCAGCGCTCAAACCTGGTGAGTGTGTGAAAAACAGTGCCTTTGGAAGTACCTTTATTGTCGCCGGCACAGCCTTAGGGGCTGGTATGCTGGCGATGCCACTTGCCACAGCGGGTATTGGTTTTGCTACGGCGATGCTGCTGCTGTTTGGTTTGTGGATCATCATGAGCTATACCGCATTGTTATTGGTCGAAGCCTACCAGCACAACGATGCGGATATGGGATTTGGCTCTTTGGCCTATAAATATTTAGGCAATCCCGGGCGCTGGATTATCAGCTTTGCGCTGCCGTTTTTACTTTATTCGTTGATTGCTGCCTACTTAGCCGGTGGCGGTGAAATTATTAGCGAATCTTTAAATACTTTGCTGGGTTTACATCTGCCGTCTTACGTTGGGGTATTACTGTTTGCGCTGATCGGCGGCAGTGTCGTGTGTTTTGGTACGCACTCGGTGGATCTGATCAATCGCTTTTTATTTGCGACCAAAATCTTCTTTTTAGCCGCCATGTTGATTCTGCTATTGCCACATGTGCACAGCGTTAACTTGCTGAGCATGCCGGTTAAACAAGCGTTGTTTTTGTCTGCTATTCCTATTGTGTTCACCTCCTTTGGCTTTCACGGCAGTGTGCCAAGCATCGTCAGTTATATGGATGGCGATACGGCCAAGTTGCGTAAGATTTTTATTATTGGCAGCGCGATTCCATTGCTGGTGTATATTTTTTGGCAGATTGCCACTTTAGGCACAATCGAGTCCGGCACCTTTGTTGATATTTTGGCCGATGAAAGTGGTTTAAATGGTTTGTTAGCGGCGGTTAAAGCGGTCGTTGGCACAGCGCGGGTAGAAATGGCTGTACGTCTGTTTGCCGCTCTAGCTTTGGCCACCTCGTTTTTAGGAGTCGCGCTTGGCTTGTTTGATTTCTTGGCTGACTTTTTCAAACTGCCGAGTACTGTGCTGGGTCGCTTGCACACCGGCATGATCACCTTTGTGCCGCCGTTGCTGTTTGCACTGTTTTACCCTAAAGGCTTTATCTTCGCGCTCGGTTTTGCGGCAATCGCTTTATCGATTCTGTCTTTGTTATTGCCCGCTTTATTGGTGCGGCAAACGCGCAAGCAGCACGTTGGCGGTTACCGTGTTTTCGGTGGGCAATTGGCTTTGCTGATGGTGTTTATTTTAGGGCTCGCCATCATTGCGATTCAGCTGGCGATTGTCACTGGCAGTTTGCCTAATATGAACTGAACTGCATCGCTAGGAGGGATGGCGCAGCATTACCCAGCTGATGCAGCCGAGAATGGTCGGCGCAGCTAAAGTGGTGAAGCCAAAGCGCTGATAGAGTTCGACATTGCTCAACTTGTCTGTTTCTAAATACAGACTGTCGTCGTTACCTTTGCTGCAGGCGTACTCCAGTAGCCGACTGCCAATACCTTGGCGTTGCCATGCCGGAGCCACCGCCAAAGGCCCTAGATGCCAGTGCGGTGTTACTGAATCGATGTTCGCCCAAATAGTCAGCCAGATCGCTAAACGCAGAGTGCCAATCGGGCTGTTTGAACTCAGCAGCGTTGGTAGCAGGCGCAAAGAATCGACCAAAGAAGGTTTGCAGCGTCTTGGCGGTAACATGCCCAATACGCCAATTAAGCTGCCATCAACGAATACACCATAAAGACTGTCTTTGCGCTGTATATAGGCGAGCATTCCCGCAAAGAAGCGCTTGAGACGCCGTGCGCGTAATCGAGTGTCAGCGCCGAATACTTTAATGTGCAAGGGGTTGTCGAGCATCGCTTCAGCGCAAATCTCGGCCGCTTCTGACAGGTCGTTTTTGCTTAAAACTTGGATGGCATAATTGTTAGTCATCACAGCATCCTTTTCTCAGCGACTCATTTCAGTGTGATAGTTCTGCGCTTGGAGATTGATGGGTGCGTCTGTCACTCGCAGTCATACGTTGAAAACTGAACTGCTGGCGCTGATCTCCAATACTTGACTGTTTCAGTAGATGGCTTTTACTTTGATGATATGCAAATGCCGTTGTGAGCGCGGGACCTGCTCGACTGAGACAGCTGAAGGACAAACAGTAATCCCTTCTTTACGCATTTGCTCACGGCTGCCGGTTAATAACGGATGCCATGTTGGCAATGCTTCACCTCGATGGATACGGCGATAGGTACAGGACTCCGGAAGCCAGTCGTACTCCGGAACATTGGCTGCGGTAAGCTGACTGCAATAGGGCACTTTACTCAGTCGGTTTTCGTAATCACTGCAACGGCTTTGTTCGATATCGAGGAGCCCACAAGCAATATTAAAAACGGTGACTTGATCATGTTCCACTTCGCGAACGAGGCAGCACTGACCGCAACCATCACACAGTGCTTCCCATTCTGTGGGGCTTAATTGCTCTAACGCATAGTGTTTCCAAAACTCTTCGCGCACCTGATCTGTACTCCCAGTTTGCTATCGACACAGCTTAGTAGACGACAACCGCAGCACTTAGTCCATTTTAATGATTTTTATAGATATTTTTCCAAGATACCTTTAAAAAGACAGTCTCTTAACAACGTGTTACTCACAACCAGAGCAGGGAAAAACACAATGAAATACATGTGGATGAGCATTTTCTTAGGCGTCTTGCTTTGGTCTGGGATTGAGCCAAAAGATACGCTTACTTGGTTCCTAGAGGTTCTGCCGGCGCTTATCGGCGCGCTGGTTTTAGTCTCGACCTATCGCAGTTTTAAGCTGACCTCAGTGTTGTATGTGCTGATTTTAGTGCACTGCATTATTTTGATGGTGGGCGGTCATTATACCTATGCTGAAGTACCGCTGTTTGACGGCTTGTTTGGTGCAGACAGAAACAACTACGACAAAGTAGGGCATTTCGTTCAAGGTTTTGTGCCGGCAATTCTTGCTCGTGAGATTTTAATTAGAAAGCAGGTGGTAAATGGCTGCGGCTGGCTCAAGCTTTTCGTGGTCAGTGTGGTGCTGGCCTTTAGTGCTTTCTACGAATTGATCGAGTGGTGGGTTGCGTTGTTATCGGGTGAGGGCGCTGAAGCCTTTTTAGGCACACAGGGTTATGTGTGGGATACGCAATCAGATATGGCCATGGCATTACTTGGCGCTATTGCAGCGCTGCTGTTGTTATCGAAATACCATGATCGACAGCTCGAAAGTTTGCCGCAGCGAGTCAGTTGAGGTTTAAAACTCCTTGTAAATATTTGGGTGCGGCTGCTGCGAGTGCCATTATTTATCATCAAGACCTTTGAGGCTGGGGCAATGAGAGTGAGTAAAAAAAGCTTGGGAACGGACAAGAAAAGTGTTTATGCCTTATTGGCAGCGGTTTTTGCTGTGTCATTAAGCGCTTGTACCGATACCACTGTGCAAGAAAGAAACCTGTCGGCGGTGGTGGCGTATTATTTAGAACAAAAATACCCAGAGTACAGTTACCGATTTGTCGACTTAAATAATGATGCTGTGGACGATGCCATTGTGTTTCTACAAGGTTCGAGTTGGTGTGGTCCGGATGGCTGTACCATGCTGGTTTTGCAAGGAGAGGGCGAGGGTTTTAAGGTTGTTTCCAAAGTCTCGGAAGTATTAGCACCAGTGCGGGTTGCAGAAAGCCAAAGCCATGCTTGGCGGGACATTATTGTACATAGCAATGATGAAGAGAAGCTGCTGCAGTTTGATGGAAGTGACTATCCACCGAAGGCTGCAGAACAGCCGACAGCGCCAACTGAGTCATTGGGTTCTGCAGCGATTATTGTGCAGTAACATAAAGTTACTTGGCGTTACAAGTACTGGTTGAAACGGCCGATGGCCGCAAGTCATTACTACAAGAAATGCTCTAATGCCGAGTAGCTCTGATCTGCTCAAACTGCGTTACTCGATCCAGCGATACAGAGTACGACGAGTAATACCTAAAATATCTGCTGCGCGACGTTTATTACCATCGGTTGCTGCAAGCACTTGATGAATATACTGACGTTGGACTGTTTCTAAAGTCGGCAACGCATCAGCGTCGGCCGGCTGATTGGGCTGTTGTGGTATTACTGCAGTATTTGCTGGCAATAAAGGCGCGCCTGTTTGTTCGCGAATGCGTTGCGGAAGGTGGCGAGTTTCGATTAGCGGTGTGTCGCAAAAGGTCGCTGCGCGTTCTACTGCGTTTTGTAGTTCACGTATATTGCCTGGGAAACTGTATTGCTGCAGTAAGCCTAATGCCGCATCGCTAAAGCCTTTAATGCTTTGTTTTTGCCGTGCATTAAAGCGAGTTAAAAAGAACTCAGTCAGCTTTAGAATATCTTCACCGCGCGCGCGTAAAGGTGGCACTTGCAAGCCGAAAGTTTCTAATCGATAAAACAAGTCTTCCCGGAAACTACCATCAGCAACCGCTTCGGTAAGATTACGGTTGGTGGCAGCAATGATGCGCACATCAAGTTGTATTTCATGATCACTGCCAACAGGACGAACTTTGCCATCTTGTAGTACGCGCAGCAGTTTAGCTTGCAAGGCTAAGGGCATTTCGCCTAACTCATCGAGTAACAAACTGCCGCCATTGGCTTGCTGGAATAATCCTGCACGCTGACTGCGAGCGCCGGTAAAGGCTCCAGCAGCATGACCAAAAAACTCGCTTTCCATAAGTTCGCTGGGTATGCCGCCACAGTTGACGACCATGTAAGGTCCATCGCGGCGACTGCTCTGATCGTGCAAAGCGCGGGCGACGAGTTCTTTACCCGTGCCGCTTTCTCCTTGGACTAAAACAGGGCCTTCGGCGGCGGCAATTTGTCGGATTTGCTGGAACAGGTGCTGCATTGCCGGGCTCTGGCCGATCATGCCGTTGAACTGTTCGACAGCCAGCAAGCTTCGGTAGTGTTGTACTTCGTGACGCAGCTTTCTATTGTCGAGTAAGCGGCTGACCGTGAGTAAGAAATGATCCATTTCTAAGGGTTTAGTTAGAAAGTCATCCGCGCCTGCTTGTAGCGCTTTGACGGCTTGCTGAACAGAGCCAAAGGCTGTGATGATCAGTACTGCTGGCGGTGAATCGGACGAGGCAAGACTCGGCAGTAGGCTGAGGCCATCCGCGCCTGGCAAGCGTAAATCGCTGATAAGTAAATCCACAGCTTGCGTGGCCAATAGCTGCTTGCCTTGTTCCGCGTCACCACAGGCAATGACTTGATAGCCTTCGGCCTCAAGTTCTTCTTGCAAGAGTTCGCGCAAATCGCGGTCATCTTCGACCAACACGATAGATTCCATCTGACTCATCGTAACTTATCCTTTGTTTGCAGGCTGATCGGCAACATTATGCGCACTTCACAACCGCCTTGTGCTCGACTATTAAAGCTTAACTGGCCGTCATGTTCTTCGCTGACTGTGCGCACGATGGCTAGACCGAGGCCGGTGCCTTGGCCTGGTGATTTGGTGGTAAAAAACGGCTCAAGTAAGCGCTCTAAAGAAAAATCAGTCGGCAATCCCGCGCCATCATCGGTCACAATGATGCTGAGTTGCTCAGCGTTGCTGCTCACTGCTATGCCAATGCTGTGTTCGGCAGCGTGTAAGGCATTGCGTACAAGGTTGAGTAGCGCCAGCTCTAAGCGTCCGGCATCCCCACGAATAGTGGGTAAGTTGTCTGGGATATCTGCGCTAAGCTTGCAGTGTCGTGCTTCCAGCTCCGGCTCTATTGCGGCAATAACATCGGCAATCAGTTGTGCGGGCGCAAGTTCTCTGACTTGCGTGGCTGCTGGTCGACAGTAATCGAGTAATTGCCGTACGGTGCGGGTTAATCGGTCGACCTGGCTACGGATACCTTTAACATGGCGCAGCGTTTTTTGGTCGAGTTGTCCAGAAAGCTCAAGACGTCTAGCGCGGCCATCAATCACACTCAATGGTGCACCCAGTTCATGGGCAATACCTTGAGCCATGCTGCCAATGGCAACCATTTTTTCCGTATCTTTTAATTGTGCCAATAATTGTGTTTCTGCTGCACGGTGCGCATCCAGCTCTTGGTTGGCTTGATTAATACTGTCGAGCATCTGATTTAAGCCTTGGGCAATGCTCGCAACCTCATTAGGACCTTCTAATGCGGCGCGATGACTTAAGTCGCCAGCAGCCACACGCTGCATGTGTGTGAGTAATTTATCGACATGACGACCGACACCGCCGTAATGGCCTAAGAGTACCGCGGCGAGAATGCCTAAGCTGAACACGCCCCAAACCAGCCAGGCAATCACTGTGAGTTGTTCCAGTGCTCGACCAAAATCACTGGCTTTTCGTGTGATTTGGATAAAACCTTGGGTTTGATTGGCGGCGTCAAATAGCGGTAGGAAATGAGAAAATAAACGCCGGCCTTTAACTCGGGTAAATACTTCTTGGCCTTCGCCTGTGCTGAGAATTCGTGCAGGAATACTGCTGTCAGTTAAGTTGGTTTTGCTGACGCCGGCTGAAGCAATACGGTTACCGGCCACATCAAATACTGAAGCGCCGTAGACTTCACCTAAGACAAAGACTGAGTCGAGCGCTAAATTCACCGCTTCTAGATCTTGGTTATTCAAAGCTGTGCCAACGGGCAAACTAATCGCGCGGGCGATCAACTCTAGATCATTTTTCAAGCGCTGCTGTTGAAACTGGTTGGCTTGGTCCAAACCAAAACGAATGCCTAACGCGCTGAGCAAGACTAAAGGCAGCACCACAAATAACAATAAAGTGCGCTGCAGGCTGCTTAGCCTAATAAATGGCCAAATTCGTACGAGTGTGTTGTTTTTGAACGTATGTTTTTTACTCATGTGTAATATTTATACATGTTCATGGCTTGAGGTAAAGGCTAAATATCCTTTAAAAAGTAGATTGATTTTATTTGTTCAATTAAATCAATGACTTAAGTAGAAAGTATAAACTTGGCACGGAAAGTGAAAGGTATTCAGTACTTTTAATAAAAGGGGAATACCTATGTTTGATCTTAAAAAACTAATCGCAGCTGTTTCATTTGTAACTTTGGGCTTAAGTGCTTCTGCAGTGATGGCGCAAAATGGTGCGCCGACGTCAAACGGTGATCTAGCACGCCAGCAACAGCAACAAGGTCAAGATATGACCAGTGATGCTGAGTTGAAGAAGTTCATCCATGCCAGCGAGGAAGTTTCTAAGATTCGCGAGGAATACACAGAGCGTTTTAATAACGCAAAAGATCAGCCGATCGCACAGCAACTGCAAAAAGAAGCGCAAGATAAAATGCTTAATGCAGTTGAAAATGCAGGCTTAGATACTGAGTCTTATAATCAATTAGCACAACGTGTGCAGACCAGCCCAGAGCTGCAGCAACGTCTACAGCAGCTGCAATAAGCGCAGCTTGATAACGCAGGTAGGCCAAAGTTAACCCTTGGTTAATCCTGCGATAAATCACGAGCTCAGAGTGTGGCGAGAAGTTGTCTCGATACTCTGAGCTTGTTTGTTTTGATACTTGAATATTTATTTTTGTTAACAGCTGCTGCAATGGTTTCGCTGTAAAGTTGTGAGGGAAGATTGGCTGATTCAGCTATCGCTGTGTTTTGTTTGGTCCTGCTGTTTCAACCGAAAAACTAACCTTTAATCACTGCCAGCGGCTGCAGTTCAATCTGCACATCGACCAGATCTTGTTGGTTGTTCATCACCTCATCAATATCTTTGTAAGAGCCCGGCGCTTCATCCAGATCCTTACGGCTACGAATAGCGTGCAAGATGCCTTGCTCTTTAAGGGCTTTGACTTCGGTTTTTACATCCAAGGTTTTACGCGCTTGCGCACGGCTCATAATACGTCCGGCACCATGGGCGCAGGAGTTAAAGGATTGCGCTTCACCTTTGCCTGTGACCAGAAAAGAACGCGTGCCTTGCGAACCTGGAATCATCCCCCATTCGCCTTGGCGCGCACGTGTTGCACCTTTGCGGTGGACGATAACTGTCTCACCAAAATGTTCTTCTTCGGCGGCGAAGTTATGCGGTTTATTGATAAAGTCGGCAAACTCAACTTCTGCCAGTACCTGCTTGAAGGCAGTTTTCACGCGCTCCATCATCAAGGTGCGATTGGCGAGGGCAAACGCCAAGCAGTAGTTCATTTCGTTTTTGTACAACTCGAAATACTCAGATGACTCAGGAATATAAGCCAAGTCACTGGTAACGTGTTCGCCGTCAGCAGTATTCAGCTTGCTGGCGATCTGATGATAATGATTGGCCACTGTGAAGCCGATGTTTCGCGAACCTGAGTGCACCATAATCCAGATGTAGCCATCTGAGCCTTGCTGAATTTCGATAAAGTGATTACCACTGCCCAGCGTGCCAATTTGATACAGAGCATTGTCATATTCTTGCTCCACGATGGGTAAATGACCCTTGCGCACTGGCATTAGACTTTCATCTTGCGCTGTGGCGTGAGGCTCAAAACCTACCGGAACAGTCGCGCGAATGCGCTTAACAATCTCTTTTAGATCGTCAGTGTCGATTGCCGTCAGATTGGTGCGTAATGAACACATGCCACAACCAATATCCACGCCTACGGCGTTTGGAATAATCACACCTTTAGTGGCCAGCACCGCACCGATAGGCATACCGTAGCCTTGATGGGTGTCGGGCATAATCGCGATGTGCTTAAAAGCAAAAGGCAAGTTGGCCAGATTGCGAGCTTGCTGCAGCGCTCCCTCATCCATTTGCTCTTTTTTGAGCCACAGTTTGATCGGTATGTTTTCGCTTTCAATGATTGTGTGTTTGTTGGTGCACATGGCATCTCCATCTTGATCAGAGCAGAAGGCTTAGTCGCAAACAATGAATAATGTCTAGCTAGACTCTACCTTATTTGCCCAAGCAGTTTTAAAACAGATGTGTGCCTGCTTAAATCTCTGACTCTAGGTAAAAAGCGATAGTGGGTATGGGTAATAGCAAGGCTGCGAGCTGCTTGATTTTGCGTTGTGGCAGCTGCTCGTCTCGCGCAGCTATGCATTACCCTTATATCTGCTATGGTTAAGGCTCAATAACTTGACAGGAGTCTTTATGTATTACCTAGACATGCCAAGTGCAGAGGACATCGGCGACCTCAATTTAGTACGCGCAGATGCGTGCATTTCAATCTATTTGCCAACCACTCCAGTGAGTCGTGATATCGAGAAAAGTCGGATTAATCTCGGCAATCTGGTTAAAAAAGCTGTGGCTCAGCTTGAAGCAGCAGGTCTTGATAAAAAGCGTATTGTTTCGCTGCAAGAGCAGTTCGCTGACTTGCTCGATGATGATGAGTTTTGGAATCATCAAGCCAACAGTTTAGCCATTCTCGCCACACCTGAATCGCTACGGACTTATCGTCTGGCTAATAAGCTGACCGAGATTGTCGAGGTTTCGGATCGTTTCCATCTCAAGCCGTTACTGCGCGCTATTACTTTTCCGCATGCTGCGCATGTCTTGGCGTTATCAGAAAATGCTGTGCGCTTGATCGAAGTGTCGGCGGATTTGCCGGCGCGTGAAATCAGTGTGCAGAACATGCCGAGCGATGCTGCAACGGCGGGTGGTAAGCCGACCAATAAAGATTATTCTGGTACCGGTCACCGTCATGGTGCGCAAGGACAAAGTTTTTATCTGGCACGCTATGTGCGCATGATTGATGCAGCATTGCGTCCGGCGTTAAAGGGTACGGATTTGCCGTTAATCCTGGCAACGACAAAGCCTCTGGAAGCATTGTTCCGCTCACTGAGTGTGATTCCAGCGTTGCCGAATATCATTACAGGCAACCCTGACCGCCTCACTGAAGCTGACTTAGCCAGCGCTGCGCGCCCCGTACTGGATGCTCACTACGCAGAGCAAATTAAAGACTTCCATCGCTTGTATGAAGAGCGTACCGGTCAGCAGCGCACCACTACCGACATTACTGATGCAGCGCGTTTGGCAACTTTCGGTGGTATCGATCGATTGCTGGTGGACATTGATGGGGTTGTTGACGGTACTGTTGATGCTGAAACAGGTGCGGTGTCTTTTGCCTCAGAAGGCAATGCAGTGAACTATGGCATCGTCGATGAGATTACCGGTCGTGCTTTGCGCAGTGGCGCTAAGGTGATGGCGGTGCGTAAAGCGGATATCCCTGGAGGTCAGGATTTAGCGGTTATTTCGCGTTATCCGATTTAAGCGCCAATCAGGTGTAGATCAATCGAGTTGAGCGGTTGTTTGCTCTAAGTGATTATGACAACAGCGCTTAAACCCGTAGTCCCCAAGCCAGTCTGTGTTGCCACGTAGACTGGCTTTTTTGTCTGTGCAATTTCTAGTGTCTGCATTCAATTAAGTCCTGAAAAACTTTAGTCTAAAAGCTTTCTGTCGCGCTGCATAAATCGTTCTGATTTTGCTAGGGTGGATAACTAAAAGTGTGCAGATAGGAGTTCGCTATGACAGCCTCACAAACCAGCCCAGAGCTTGCAAGCTGGCTGATTGAACAGTCACCTGATGCAACGATTTACTCCGATATTCAAGGTCATGTGCGTGTGTGGAATGCCGCAGCGACAAGGATGTTTGGCTTTTCTGCTGAGCAAGCATTAGGGCAAAGTTTAGATATTATTATTCCTGAAAAATTACGCAAAGCGCATTGGCGTGGTTTTAATGCAGCCATTGCAGCTGGTGTGACTAAGCACAGCGGGAAACCGATGCCGACTAAGGCGCTGCGTGCTGACGGCAGTGAGTTTTATACCGAAATGGGTTTTGCCTTGATTTTCAATAACCAAGGAGAGGTTGTTGGTACGGTTGCGCAAGCGCGGGATATCACTGAGCGCTTTGAAAAAGGCCGTGCCGAGCGTCAGCGCTTGCAGGAGCTAGAGAAGCGCCTTGCGGGTGATAGTTAAAATTCTTGCTTGGAAAACACATTGGGTCGCTGATCAGTTGCTCTATTAGATTCGTGATCCAAGTCTGCGTGCGACCCAACGATGATAGAACCAAGCCAGAGTAGGGCGAATCACCGGCAGGCCAATCAGCCAAGCAACGGGCTTCAGTAGTGGCACTCGAGCCATCAGCAGAATGTAAGCCGCCATTTCTCGATGCACTTGCCCTTGGCTATCTTTAACGTGCAGTTCACGCAGTGCTTTGTCGGGATCGATACCTTGCTCACGCAACTCCTGGTCACGTCCAGTAATGTCCAGCCACTCAACGCTGTCCTCGGTTTTGCCTTCTAGCTTTTCGTACCAGCGTCGATCACGCACGCAAACTGAGCAAGCACCATCATAAAAGACCGTGAGTTTTGTCGATAACTTATCCATAAAACACCTCCAATATGTAGAGCGTTAGCTAAGACTCTAGCACAACGCTCGATTGCCAAAGGTTTGGGCGTCACGCGTAGATTTGGCCTAGCGTTTTATCCATAGTTTCAATACTCAATAGCTGCTAAGTACCCGCACTTACTCTGTCTAGCCATCATCAATTTCTGTATTGAGCGGCGATTGGCTAAGGTCAATTGCCTATGCTAGCTTGGTTACATATTCAGTAAATTGTTTAAGGAGTTCGATATGTTCTCACTGAAAGATCAGGTGGCGATTGTCACGGGCGGCGCCAACGGTATTGGTAAAGGCATTGCTACAGTGCTGGCAAAAGCAGGCGCGCAGGTGGTGATTGCGGATATTGATATTGAGGCGGGACAAAGTGCTGCACAAGAACTCGGCGCGACATTTGCTGCGTTAGACGTGACTGATAAAACAGCCTGTCAGCGCGTGGTTGATACCGTCCTTGAGCGTTACGGTCGTTTGGATATTCTTTGTTCCAATACTGGTATTTTCCCTCAAGCTGCTCTGGACGTGATGACCACGGAAAATTGGGATCAGATGATGGACGTTAACCTGCGCAGCACCTTCTTTATGGTGCAAGCGGTGTTACCGAGCATGCGCCAACGTGGTTATGGACGTATCGTGATTACCTCATCAATCACTGGAGCGATCACCGGCTATCCGGGCTGGGCTCATTATGCCGCCAGTAAAGCTGGACAACTGGGCTTTATGCGTTCTGCCGCTCTGGAGTGTGCACGTGAAGGTATTACCATTAACGCAGTGATGCCAGGCAATATCCGCACGGCAGGTCTGGAGGCACAGGGTGAGGCTTATCTAAAAGAAATGGCCGACTCGATTCCGGTCAAAAAATTAGGAGAGCCTGAGGATATTGGTCATGCTGCTTGTTTTCTAGCCTCGCCAGAAGCGCGTTTTATTACTGGGCAAACTATTATTGTTGATGGTGGCCAAATTTTGCCGGAGTCTTTTGACGCAATCCTGTAAAGGACTTGGCTTACTGATCTGTAGTTGCTTGATAGAGAGGGGCTGCGTGACTGTATTGTTGTCCCTCTCTTCAGTACTGAGCCGGTTAGAACAATGCGACTTCTTCTGCAGTCAATACACGGCACTCGCCGGGAGCAAGATCTGCATCGAGGGTTAAGCTGCCCACCTGCTCGCGGTGCAGCTTCTCAACATTGTTACCAATCGCGGCAAACATACGACGAACCTGGTGATAACGGCCTTCATGCACATGCACTAACGCTTCGCGCTCATTGAGTATTTCCAGCAGAGCTGGCGCAGTTGGTTTGTCTTCGCCGGTCAGTTCTAAGCCAGCAGCAAAGGCGCTGATATTTTCTTCGATAAGCGGCTCTGATACCCACGCATGATAAATCTTCAGGCACTGTTGCTTGGGTGAAGTGATGCGATGCGACCATTGACCATCATCAGTAATCAATAATAACCCTGTGGTGTCGAGATCCAGCCGTCCAACGGTATGCAGCTTGTTGATGTTGGGAACATCTACATAAGTAAATATAGTTCTGTGCCGTGAGTCGTGATTGGCGCAGACACAATCAAGCGGCTTGTGCATCATCAAATAGGTCGGCCCAATCAGCTCCAGTGGCTCATTGTTCCACATGACTTTGGCGCCATCCGGCACTTGTAAGGCAGCCTTTTTTTGTACCACACCATCGATGGTCACTTCGGCACTCTGCAGTACTTTGGTGGCTTCTTTGCGGCTCATGCCAGTTGTTTCGGATACAAATCGATCAAGGCGCATGGTTGTTCTAATCTTTTCAAATAAATATGCCGCGTATTGTAACCCACTCGACCTCCTCTTCGCAGTCCTCGACGTGCTTCACAGAATTGATTGATGCCAGGCCTAGTGCTATCTAGCGTAGCTAGACAGGTTTTTGCCATCCAGTCGATGAGACACGGTGCCTGCGTTATTAGTTAGCATGGGTATTGAGAAAATCGTCACAAATCTAAGCTCAAGCGCTCTTTTACTTGGCGTTAAGCTTCTATTGATAGTATCGGCACGCTAGCATCAAAACTTAACTTATGGAGTTTTTATCAAAAGGAGTTTTTATGCGCAAAATAGTCGTTGTATTGATTGCTCTGATGCTGACTGCCTGTTCATCGCTGATCACACCCAGACCTGCACAAAGTGAGTATTTCACCACGCTCGGCGGTGGCTTTATGATGACCTTAGGCAATCAGCCGAGTAAAACTTACGGAGTCAACTTGCAGGTTAAAAAGCCTCTACCTGCACATAGTTACGCCGTTATTGAGTTTGAAAATCCAGCAAACAAGACACTTCCATACATTACTGAAGGCTCGATCGAGGACATACAAAACACCTTTGCGGCACGCTTTAAAAATGTCTTTGTGCTCACATCTCCCCATGTTCATGGTGTTAGGCCGCATACCAATTACGTTATCACTGTCAGTATCTACGCGGATGAGAGCAAGCAAGTGCTGCTGACACGCCATCAACAAGGCGTGAGCTCTTCTTATGTAAGTGATTAACTGGTGTTGTGGCACGCTCTGCTGAAACCACTTATCAGTGTTGTGCATTACAAAAAATATGGTTCTAGTGCTACGGTCATGCCGTGCTGATCGAAGAGCGTCTGTATGCAGCGGTGTCAGTGACTCAATCGTTGACGGTACTTTAGACATGGTGGTGGTCGCTGAAAGCCTGTTGAATGATAGTTGCTTGGTTAGTGACTCTGCTTTTGCTCTGCGCCGCAAACGCTTGCTGCTTATTTAATCTAAAAGGACAGGCCTGTATGAACTCGACCGAATTATTTGATTTAAACGGCAAAGTAGCCATTGTCACTGGTGGTGCCAATGGAATTGGTGCTGCGAGTTGCCGCATGCTGGCAGAGCATGGTGCGACAGTGGTCATTGCTGATTTAAAACTGGCTGACGCACAAGCATTGGCTGATCAGATCACTGCGCAGGGCGGTAAGGCTTTAGCGGCTGGGTGCAATGTGCTCAAAGATGATGATTTGGTCGCGTTAGTGAATCGCACCATGGCAGAATTTTCTGCTATTCATATTTTAGTTAACAATGCCGGCGGCGGTGGGGCGGGCAAAGAAAGTCCGTTTGAAATTACCCTTGAGCAGTTTGAGCGACCTTTCCAGATAAACGTATTCAGCGCTTGGCGTCTAGCGCAGTTATGCGCACCGCACATGCAAGAGGCGGGTTACGGCTCGATTATTAATATGTCGTCGATGAGTTCGCTGAACAAGAGCCCAGCAATCAGTGGCTATGCTGCCTCTAAAGCTGCGATCAATCATATGACCGCTAACTTGGCGCATGACTATGGCCCAATTATTCGCATCAATGCGGTCGGTCCAGGTGCGGTTAGAACTGGCGCGTTGGCTACTGTACTCACGCCTGAAATTGAGCAGCGCATGCTTGCACATACACCGATTAAGCGCTTAGGTGAGCCGGAAGATATTGCTGGTGCGGTGCTCTACTTTGCGGCACCTGTGTCGCAATGGGTCAGTGGCCAAGTGTTGTTTGTTAATGGCGGCGGCGTGCAAACCTTGGATTGAATGCGAGATTAAAGATGATGGCTGTAATAAGCCTTCACGCCGTAACACGTACATACTGAACGGTTTCTCTAACTGCTCATCTCAGCGCTTATTGTTAAGTGGTTGAGTTGGGCAGTTTTTTATTGTGAGTCGCCAAGCTTCAGCATTAAATCGTATTCTGCGTGGCAACATACTCCCAGCATATAAGTCCTTGCTAATGCGAGCGATACAATGAAAATACGCCTCAATAGGCGCAATTGTGCTACTCTTGCGGCCTTTTAAATATTCACTCAAGGTTGGCAATATGCTGCGCTTACGATGGTTAGGGGTGTTATGTGGGTTCGTTTTAGCCAGCAGCGTTCAAGCTGAGACGGCTGAGCAGATTATTAAGCAAGCATTGTTGTCGATGCAGCCTGACTTGCCGATTGAAAGCATCAGTGCCAGCCCCATGCCTAACCTGTACCAAGTCGAGCTCAAAGGCGGACGTTTACTCTACGCCAGTGCTGACGGTGAGTTTTTATTGCAAGGCAATCTGTTTCAGCTACACAACGGTCAAGCGACCAACTTAACTGAACAAGTTGAGCAAAAAGCCATTGCCACACAAATGAACATGATTCCAATGGACGAGATGGTTGTATTTACTGGGCCTGAGACTAAAACTCACGTCACCGTCTTTACCGATACGGATTGTGGCTACTGCCAGAAACTTCATAGCGAAGTGGCTGAGTTGAATAAGCTCGGTGTTGAAGTGCGTTACTTGGCCTTTCCACGTCAAGGCGTTGGCAGTCATGGTTACACTACCTTGACCAGCATCTGGTGTGCGGATGATCGTTTGGATGCGATGAATCAAGCCAAAGCACGCCGTGATGTGCCGAAAAAAACCTGTAAGAATCCGGTGGATAAACAGTATGCCCTTGGTCAAGCCGTTGGCGTACAAGGCACACCAACCATTATCTTAGCCAATGGCAAAATGATTCCAGGTTATCAGCCGGCCAAGCAGTTGGCGGCTCAAGCTTTAAAAGCACAGCCTTAGGTTGACCGAGGCCAGCAGGCTTCGTACAGTGCAGTATTTTGCCGCTCACCTTTACGTGAGTGCGTTTATTTTATTTAACAATGGGGACGATGCAGCGTGAAGCCAGTTAAAGTAGGGATCTGTGGTTTAGGCACCGTTGGTGGTGGTACTTTTAACGTTCTCAAGCGTAATGCTGAAGAGATTTCACGGCGTGCCGGCCGTTCTATTGACGTGGTGCAAGTGGCCTCGCGTGCAGTCAATCCATTGTGCGATACCAGCACGACTGAGATGACTGAAGATGCTTTCGCTGTCGTTAATAATCCTGAAATTGATATCGTGGTTGAGCTGATTGGTGGCGATACCTTAGCTAAAGAGCTGGTGTTGCGCGCGATTGCCAACGGCAAGCACGTGGTCACAGCCAATAAAGCTCTGATTGCCGTACACGGTAATGAGATTTTTGCCCGTGCCCGTGAAAAAGGTGTGATGGTCGGTTTTGAAGCGGCGGTGGCCGGTGGTATTCCGGTGATTAAAGCCATTCGTGAAGGCTTAGCGGCCAACCGAATCAATTGGCTGGCCGGTATTATCAATGGTACCGGTAACTTCATTCTCAGCGAAATGCGCGAGAAAGGCCGCACTTTTGAAGACGTGCTGCAAGAAGCGCAAGCCTTGGGTTATGCCGAGGCAGATCCAACTTTCGATGTCGAAGGCATTGATGCTGCGCATAAGCTGACTATCTTGGCTTCGATTGCTTTTGGTATCCCATTGCAGTTCGAGAAAGCCTACACCGAAGGCATTACGCAGCTGACCACGGCTGACGTGAATTATGCTGAAGCCTTGGGTTATCGTATTAAACACCTCGGTGTGGCGCGTCGTACTGATTTAGGTATTGAGTTGCGCGTGCATCCAACTTTGATTCCCGCTGATCGCTTAATTGCCAACGTCAATGGCGTGATGAACGCAGTGATGGTTAATGGTGACGCTGTCGGCAGCACCCTGTATTACGGTGCTGGCGCTGGCATGGAGCCAACCGCTTCGTCGGTGATTGCTGATATTGTTGATGTGGCACGTGCCATGGCAGCAGCGACTGAAGATCAAGTCCCTGCGCTCGGCTTCCAATCGGATGAGTTGTCTGATCATCCTATTTTGGCGATTGATCAGTGTGAAAGTGCTTACTACTTGCGCATTCAAGCTAAAGACCACCCGGGTGTTTTGGCACAGGTGGCGAGCATTCTCTCGGTGCGTGGCATCAACATTGAATCCATTATGCAAAAAGAAGCTGAAGAGTCCGATGGCTCAGTACCCATGATTCTGTTGACCCACCGCGTGCAAGAGCAGCGCATCAATGATGCTATTATTGCTCTAGAAGCCCTAGATTCTGTGCAAACGCCTGTTGTGCGAATCCGTGTTGAGCAGTTGG
This sequence comes from Denitrificimonas caeni DSM 24390, assembly GCF_000421765.1. Lineage (GTDB taxonomy): Bacteria > Pseudomonadota > Gammaproteobacteria > Pseudomonadales > Pseudomonadaceae > Denitrificimonas > Denitrificimonas caeni. Next base: position 34,768 of record NZ_ATXQ01000004.1, read on the forward strand.
GTTAATTTCAAGTTAAGCGACTCTGATAAAGGTTGTTACTTATGCGATATATAAGCACGCGCGGCAAAGCCCCTGCGCTGAATTTTGAAGATGTATTGTTGGCCGGTTTGGCCAGCGATGGCGGTTTGTATGTGCCAGAGAATTTGCCGCGTTTTACTGTAGAAGAAATTGCCTCTTGGGCTGATCTGCCGTATCACGAATTAGCTTTTCGGGTAATGCGTCCCTTCGTCGCGGGCTGCATTGATGATGCGGATTTTAAAGCGATTCTCAAAGACACCTATGGTGTGTTCGAGCACAGTGCGGTGGCGCCGTTGCGTCAACTTGATAGCAATGAGTGGGTGCTGGAGTTATTCCACGGGCCAACCTTAGCGTTTAAAGACTTTGCCCTGCAGTTGCTTGGCCGTTTGCTCGATCACTTTCTCACTAAGCGCAATGAGCGAGTGGTGATTATGGGAGCGACCTCGGGTGATACCGGTTCTGCTGCGATTGAAGGCTGCCGCCGTTGCGAGAATGTTGATATCTTTATTTTGCACCCGCACCAGCGTGTGTCAGAAGTACAGCGTCGTCAGATGACCAGTGCGCTGAGCGATAACATCCACAACATTGCTATTGAAGGTAACTTCGATGACTGCCAGGAAATGGTTAAAGCCAGCTTTGCTGACCAATCATTCCTGAAAGGCACCCGTTTGGTGGCGGTGAACTCGATCAACTGGGCGCGCATCATGGCGCAGATCGTTTACTACTTCCACGCAGCGATTCAGCTCGGCGGTCCACAGCGCTCCATTGCCTTCTCAGTACCAACGGGTAACTTTGGCGATATTTTTGCCGGTTACTTGGCGCGCAATATGGGTCTGCCGATCAATCAGTTGATTGTCGCTACTAACCGTAACGATATTTTGCACCGTTTTATGAGTGGCAACCGTTATAACAAAGATGCGCTGCACCCAACCTTGTCGCCGTCAATGGACATTATGGTGTCGTCGAACTTTGAGCGTTTGCTGTTTGATATGCATGGTCGTGATGGCGCTAAAGTTACACAATTGATGGATCATTTCCGTGCCACTGGCGAGATGAGTGTCGAGGATGAGCGTTGGACCGAGACTCGCAAGTTGTTTGACTCATTAGCTGTGGATGATGAGCAGACTTGTGCGACCATTGCCAAGGTTTATAAAGACACCGGCGAGCTGCTCGATCCGCACACAGCGATTGGCGTACACGCGGCGCGTGAGTGCCGTCGTAGCTTAGCCACACCTATGGTGACGCTTGGTACTGCGCATCCAGTTAAGTTCCCAGAGGCGGTGCAGAAGGCGGTGCCAAGTGCCAGTCCAGTGTTGCCAGCGCATATGGCTGACCTGTTTGAGCGTGAAGAGCGCTGTACGGTCTTAGGCAACGACTTAGCTGTTGTGCAGGACTTTGTCAGCAAGCATGGTAATCGTGGTAAGCCTTTGTAATGCTTTGAGCGGTTACTCGTTGTTGTAATAAAGGCCCGGGGCTTGCAAAAGATTCGGGCTTTTTTATTGCGTTTGTTGTCGCCATTGACTGGGGGATAATCCGCTCCAGCGTTTAAAAGCGCGGGAAAATGCCGTTTCATCGGCATAGCCTAAACCTAGAGCCAGATCAGTCAGACTGATGAAGCTGTGGCTGAGTTGCAGTTGTGCTTCACTATAGCGCACTTCATCCAGCAGTTGACGAAAGCTGCTGCGGCGCTGTTGTAGCTCTGTTTGTAACTGCCTGGGATGAAGATTGAGTAGATTAGCGACCACGCTGAGCGTTGCTTCGCCGGTGGCTAAGACTGATTGAATAATCATTTTTGTGTGCGCCACGTAGTCTTCGCGAGCGTAACCTTGTTGCGAGGCGAATTGCTCAATCAGATGATTTTTGAGTTGCGAGCGTTGTTCGCTGGGCTGCAAGTGCAAGATCGCTGCGTCAGCATAAAGCGCGGTCAGCGGCTGCGAAAACAGCACAGGCGCTTGGAAAAAATCCAAGTAAAACTGGCTGTTACTGGGCTCAGGGTAGGTGAAAGTGACTTTGCTCAGTTGCCATGCGCCTTTAAATAAAGCCTGCGCAGCACGATAAACCACGCCCATACCCAGTTCGACAAGCTGTTGTAAATCGACATTCTTGCTCAGTTGCAGACGGTATTCTAACGCCACTTGGTCACCGCATAGGTGCTGTTGTAATTGAATGCCCGGCGCGTGCAAATGGGCGTATTTATTGGTGATGCGCAGTAAGTCTTGAACGCTTTCTGCCTGTGATAAGAGCAGGCCAAAAGGGCCAAACACTAAATAGTCACGCTGCTGACTGAGTTCAATACCAAACTGTTGATTGCCTGACTCATGGGCAGCAAGGCTTAGCACCTCAGCGACTCTTGCATAATCCACCCATAGATCGCTGCGTCGTAGCACCAGAGGATCAATGCCGCAGTGTTGTAAAAGCTGATGGGCATTGAGCTGGTTTTTCCGGCATAAGCGATCAAAGCCAATAAATACAGCACTGCGAGCGCGTTCAGACATGTGGTCTACCTATTCGTAATATGTCAGATTTGTCTTCGTAATATGTCAGGTTTTCTCGGCTTTGTCTGCGCTAGTCTAGAGCTTGTAGATCATCATCACGAGCACAGTGTTATGAGTGACATAGCTTATCAAGCAGAAACCTTAGTGATTGGCGCTGGACTGGCGGGCATTTGCACAGCTTTAGAATTGTTAAATAATGGCCGTGCGGTGCTGTTGCTGGATGGTTGTGAACGGCAGCGCTTTGGCGGTCAAGCTAAAGAAGCCTTTGGTGGCATGTTGCTGAGTAATACCCCGGAGCAGCGTCGTAATGGTATTGCTGACTCGGCTGAGTTGTTTTGGCGGGATTGGCAGCAAGCGGCGCAGTTTCAGCCTGATAGTCAGTGGGCGCAGCGCTGGGCTAAGGCTTATTGCGAGCGCAATCGTAGTGAGATTTATGATTGGTTGCAGGGCTACGGCATTGGCTTTTTTCCGGTAGTGCAATGGCCAGAGCGCGGCAATTACAGCGATGGCAATAGCGTGCCGCGCTATCACGTCGCTTGGGGCTGTGGGCAGGGGATTGTGCAAAGTTTAGTACAGCAATTGTTAGGGCATCCACAGGCTAATCTTTTACGTTGTGTGTTTTCCCATACAGTCAGTGCTTTAGATTCGTGTGATGGTCGCGTGGTCGGCTGTCATGGGGTTCAGCCTGAAGGTGCGTTTTCGGTGCAGGCTGACAATACTGTGGTTTGCACCGGCGGTATCAATGGCAATTTAGATAAAGTGCGCGAGCATTGGGATCCAATCTACGGCGCTGCCCCCGACAATCTTCTCAGCGGAACACATCCCAGCGCTGATGGTGCATTGCATGACTGTGTAGAGGTTGTCGGTGGACAAGTCAGCAACCTGCATTATATGTGGAATTACGCAGCCGGCATTGCCCATCCTCAGCCTGAATATCCACAGCACGGCCTCAGTTTAATACCGCCGCGCTCGGCATTGTGGATGGATTGTCATGGTCGACGTATTGGTCCGCAGCCAATGGTGACTGGCTTTGATACCCATGACCTGTGTAAAACCACCGGCCATCTGCCAGAGCAATACACCTGGCAAATTATGAATAAACGTATCGCTGATAAAGAGTTGGCGATTTCTGGCAGTGATAGCAATCCACACTTTCGTGATAGAAAACTACTCAAAGTGATCTGGCAAGCGCTGCGTGGCAATGCCGCGCAAACCCAGTGGCTACTCGATCATTGTCCTGATGTGGTGTGCGGCAATACGCTGGATGAGTTGGCGCTGCAAATGCAGCGGGTCGCACCCAATACAACACTGGATATCGCTGGTATGCACGCTGATATTGAGCGTTATGATGCCATGCTTAAAGGTCCGCGCGGGCTGCGCAATGATGATCAGATTCGTCGTATTGAGCAGTTACGTCAATGGCGTGGTGATCGTGTGCGCACCTGCAAGCTACAACCCATTATTGATCGTAAACAGATGCCGCTGATTGCCATTCGTCTACGTTTAATCAGTCGCAAAAGCATGGGCGGCATGCTGACTGATCTAAGTTCGCGCGTGCTAGATTCTCAAGGATCGCCCGTTGTTGGCTTGTATGCTGCAGGTGAGGCGGCGGGATTTGGCGGTGCAGGTATTTCTGGGGTGCGCTCTTTGGAGGGTACTTTCTTGTCCAATTGCGTTTTTAATGGTCGGCGCGCGGCACAAAGCATTATCGCCGGTTAACCCTTTCACACTGACTCAATAACCTCGAATAAAAGAGCAGGAGATTAGATTATGAAAAAAACAGGTGCATCACTGGCACGATTTGCCCTAGAACAATTGGGCGTGCGTTATACCTTTGGCATTCCCGGTGTGCATAACACTGAGTTGTACGACGAACTCAATAACTCGAATCAGATCACCCCTATATTGGTCACGCACGAGTGTGGCGGGGCTTTTATGGCTGATGCGATGAGTCGTACTGGCGATAGCATCGGTACTTTGCTGATTGTTCCTGCTGCAGGTGTCACCCATGCCTCAAGCGGAATTGGCGAGGCCTATTTAGCTGGCATCCCGATGTTGATTATTTCTGGCGGGATTCATACTGAGAATGGCCGTCGTTTTCAGTTGCATGACATGGATCAGCACACGTTGCTGTCGCCCATCACTAAGGGCAGCTTTCATATTAAATCCCATGCTGAGGTGATCCCGACGCTGTATGCCGCGTATCAGTTGGCGATGCGAGGCGAGCCGGGGCCTGTGTTTATTGAGTTGCCTTACAATATTGGTAATTTTTTGGGTGACGTCGAGGATATGCCCGCGTTTACTGGATTGGAGCCGCAAGCCACCTTTGATCGCTCTTTAGTCAAACAAGCTGCGCAGTTGTTGGTTAAAGCTAAGCAAGTGGGGCTTTTTCTTGGTTGGGGTGCTGTTGATTGTCAGGTCGATCTGATTGAGTTGGCGCAGTTGCTCAATGCACCGGTTGCTACAACCCTGCAAGGCTTAAGTTCTTTCTCAGGTAATCATCCACTGCATACGGGGATGGGCTTTGGTGGCTATTCAGTGCCAGCAGGACAGAATGCTTTTGCCCAGTGTGATGCGGTGTTGGCGATTGGTACTCGTTTTGCAGAGATTCCTACCGGCAGCTTCAGTATGCAGGTGCCGGAAGACTTGGTGCATATTGATATCAATCCCGATGTGTTTAACGCCAACTACCCAGCTAAAATCGCGGTACAGGGTGATGCGCGCGCGATTATTCCGGCGCTATTAAGCGAGGTGCGTGCGCTGCAAACACAAGCGAAAGAAGGTGCGATGGCGCAGCAGATTCAGCAAGATAAAGCGGCCTATACGAAGCAGTGGCTGGCGCACAATAGTGGGGGGCGGGTCAATCCAGCTCGATTTTTTCAGGCACTACGTAAACAGTTAAGTGATGACACCATTATTGTTGCTGATGATGGTAATCACACCTATTTAGTCGCAGAGTTAATGCCTATTTTAGGGGCTAGACGTTACCTTTCACCGACTGATTTTAATGCTATGGGTTACTGCGTGCCGGCAGTGATCGGAGCAAAATTGGCCAATCCGCAAACACCAGTGATTGGGGTTGTGGGTGATGGGGCATTATTGATGACTGGTATGGAAATGCTCACCGCTGTGCGTAACCAGCTTGGTGTGGTGGTGTTTATTTTTAATGATGGCGAACTGTCACAAATTGCCCAAGCTCAAGAAATCCCTTACAACCGCAAAACCTGCACGGTGCTGCATGGCATTAATATGCAGTCATTAGCGGTCACGGTTGGAGCAGAGTTTGTGTCAATTCAAAGCGAAGCTGATATTGAGGCAGGTATTCGTAAAGCTTTGCAGTTTGCGGCAAACAATCAGCCGGTTTATGTTGACGTTAATATCGACTACTCAAAGCGCACACGTTTTACCGAGGGGATCGTGAAAGCCACGCTGAAGCGCTTTGCGCCGCGGGACAAGTTTCGTGTGATCAGTCGCGCCTTGGTGCGTAAGATTACGCGCTAGCTAAGTAAAACTCGAGATAATAAAAAACCGGCCTAAGCCGGTTTTTTATTAAACATGCTGTCGCAATTAAGCGGCTGCTTGACTCAGCAATTTGATGTGCTGGTTCAGACGGCTTTTGTTACGTGCAGCTTTGTTCTTGTGGATGATGCCTTTATCGGCCATACGGTCGATAACAGGAACAGCCAATTTGTAAGCAGCTTGTGCTTTTTCTAAATCTTTAGCTTCGATGGCTTTAACTACATTTTTGATATAGGTACGCACCATAGAACGTAGGCTACCGTTATGGTCGCTACGCTTATCAGCCTGTTTAGCGCGTTTTTTGGCAGAAGGGCTGTTGGCCACGTCGTACTCCTCGAAAACTTTTAGTTGAATGAATCAAAATAGGCCGCGAATGATGCAGCCAAATCAATAATTTGTCAAGTTGCTGCTATGGAATAAAAAGACAAACACTTTACAGTGCGCTATTTCACTCAGTCAGCAAGTTACCGCGCGCAGTATACGCAGGCAAAAGACAGAATGCATGCTTTCTCTGCAATCTTTATAGCATCCACTTGGTCAAGCGACTAAACTTGTGCGCTGAATTTGGAAGAGTGCACCATGAGCGACGCTGCTGAAACACCAACACAACTAAAATCCTCCAGCCTTTTACGCTCCAGTGCTGTGGTCAGCGTAATGACACTGCTCTCGCGAATCTTAGGCATGGTGCGCGATATGGTGGTCGCCAGTTATTTTGGTTCAAGCGCCTCAGCGGATGCATTCTTTGTTGCTTTTAAAATCCCTAATTTTTTACGCCGTTTATTTGCTGAAGGTGCCTTTGCTCAAGCTTTTGTCCCCGTGTTATCGGAGTACCGAGAAAAGCGCTCCTTTGCCGATGTAAAGCAGCTGGTCGATCGCACAGCTGGGATGCTGGGTTTGATACTCACTGCGTTAACGGCGCTGGGTGTGGTGATGTCGCCTTACCTGATTATGCTGTTTGCTCCAGGCTTTCATGATGAGCCGAGCAAGATGCAGTTAGCCGGTGAGTTGCTGCGCATTACTTTCCCTTATTTGTTGCTGATCTCTTTAACCGCGTTCTGTGGTGGCATTCTCAATAGCTACGGACGCTTTGCGGTGCCAGCTTTCACGCCAGTGCTGCTGAATGTGTCGATGATTGGCGCAACGGTATTTTTGACGCCATTTTTTACCGAGCCAGTAATGGCTTTGGCTTGGGGCGTATTTATTGCTGGTGTCGCGCAGCTGCTATTTCAAATGCCTTTTTTGTGGAAAATGCGCTTATTACCACGCCCTCGTGTAGTGGCCAATGATCCGGGTGTTAAGCGCATCATGCTATTAATGCTGCCAGCCTTGTTTGGCGTTTCGGTCAGTCAAATTAACTTGTTGCTGGATACTGTCTTGGCGTCGTTTTTACAGACCGGCAGTGTTTCATGGTTGTATTACGCCGATCGCTTATCGGAGTTGCCGCTAGGTGCGTTTGGTATTGCCATTGGTACGGTAATTCTGCCCGCTTTATCACGCCATCATTCCACAGAAAAACCAGAAGAGTTTTCTGCAACGATTGATTGGGCATTACGCATGGTATTGCTGGTTGGTGTGCCGGCTGCTTTGGCGTTGGCTATTTTGGCTGAGCCGTTGATTGCAACGTTGTTTTTGTATGGCGCGATGACCACCACGGATGTGATGCAGGCTGCTGCTGCCTTGCAAGCCTATTCGCTGGGAGTGTTGACCTTTATGCTGATTAAAGTGTTAGCCCCAGGTTTCTTTGCTCGCCAAGATTTAAAAACACCGGTGCGCATCGCCATTATTTGTATGGTGGTCAATATGGTGCTCAACCTGATTTTAATTTGGCCGATGCAGCATGTAGGATTAGCCTTGGCAACCTCGCTGGCAAGCATGCTCAATACGGGCTTGTTATTGCGTGGATTGTATCGCGCTGGTGTTTATAAGCCCGCACCGGGTTGGTGGTTGTTTATTCTGCGCTTGTTAGCGGCGTGCGCGGCGATGCTGGCGTTGGTGTTTTGGCTCAATGAGCCGAGCAGTGAGTGGTTCGCTTGGGGCTGGCAGCGTCGGGTGTGGGAAGTCTCAATACTCGTTTTTGGTGGCGTGCTGGTGTTTGCCGGCACTTTGTTTGCTACGGGCATCAGAATGCGTCATCTACGACGTTAATTGGGTTAAAGATGCCCTTACAGCCGCGCTGTGGTTATAATCAGAGTCTTTTCTGGCAAGATATTAAATATGCAGTTGGTTCGCGGTTTGCACAATGTGCGTCCATCACATCATGGATGCGTGGCTACGATTGGTAATTTTGATGGTGTGCACCTCGGGCATCAGGCGATATTAACGCGCCTGCGCAATAGTGCTGCACGTCTTAATCTACCCAGTTGCGTGATTGTTTTTGAGCCACAGCCACGTGAGTTTTTTAATCCCGAAACAGCGCCGGTGCGATTGACGCGGTTGCGCGATAAGTTGCAGTTGTTTGCCGAAGCAGGCATTGATCAAGTGTTGTGTATCGCTTTCAATAAACGTTTTCGTCAACTTAGTGCTGCTGACTTTGTACAAACAGTGTTGATTGATGCATTAGGCATTCAACACTTACAAGTTGGCGATGATTTCCGTTTTGGTTGTGATCGCGCCGGTGATTTTGCTTTCTTACAAGAAGCAGGGCAGCGTCTTAACTTTAGCGTAGAGCCCACGGCAACCGTTGAGATTGATGGTCAGCGCGTCAGTAGCACACGTTTGCGCTCGGCATTGGCTGAGGCTGACTTTGTTTTGGCGCGGCGTCTACTGGGACGGCCTTACGCTATTGATGGCCGAGTGATGCACGGTAAAAAATTGGGTCGCACCTTAAATGCGCCAACCGCTAATGTACAGCTTAAGCGCCATCGCGCACCTTTACATGGGGTGTACTTGGTGTCTGTGCAGTTAGACAATGGCCGACATCTGCCAGGTGTTGCTAATATAGGCACACGCCCGACCGTTGATACGACTCAGCAAGCACACTTAGAAGTGCATGTATTAGATTTTTCTGGCGATTTATACGGCCAACATATAGCAGTAACTTTTCATAAGAAAATTCGTGACGAGCAGCGCTTTGAGTCTTTGTCTCAGCTACAACAAGCCATTGCCGCTGATATCGCAAAAGCACATACACTTTGGCAGCACTTTCACACCCTTTAATGAGTGACTTGGAACCAACATGACCGATTATAAAACGACGCTTAACCTGCCGAAAACGGCATTTCCGATGAAGGCAGGCCTCCCCACCCGTGAGCCGCAAATGCTGGCGCACTGGGATAGCATTAACCTGTATCAGAAGCTGCGTCAGATTGGCGAAGGTCGACCACGTTTTATTCTGCATGACGGCCCTCCGTATGCGAACGGCAGTATTCACATCGGTCATGCGGTGAATAAAGTCATTAAAGATATGATTGTCCGTAGTAAAACCTTGGCCGGTTTTGATGCGCCTTATGTGCCGGGTTGGGACTGCCACGGTTTGCCGATTGAGCACAAAGTTGAAGTGACTCACGGTAAAAACCTACCTGCCGACAAAGTGCGTGAATTGTGCCGTGCTTATGCGACTGAGCAAATTGAAGGACAGAAAACTGAGTTTATTCGCTTAGGTGTCGTGGGTGACTGGGACAATCCGTACAAAACCATGGATTTTGCTAACGAAGCGGGCGAAGTTCGTGCATTGGCGAAAATGGTTGAGGGCGGTTTTGTTTTCAAAGGCTTGAAACCAGTGAACTGGTGTTTTGATTGCGGCTCAGCCTTGGCTGAAGCTGAAGTTGAATACCAAGATAAGCGTTCAGAAGCCATTGATGTCGGTTTTAACAGTGCTGATTTGGTTAAGCTCGCGCATGCGTTCTCTTTGCCAGAACTCACTAAAAACGTGCAAATCGTGATCTGGACCACGACCCCTTGGACCATTCCGGGTAACCAAGCGCTCAACGTCCACCCAGAAGCCGTGTATGCACTGGTCGATGTCGGCGATAAAATTTTGCTATTAGCCGACACCTTGGTTGAAGAAAGCCTTGCGCGCTATGGCTTGGAAGGCGAAGTGATCGCACGCACCAATGGTGAAGCGCTGGAGCACTTAGAGTTCAACCATCCATTCTATGAGCGTGTTGCTCCGGTTTACTTGGCTGATTACGTTGAACTGGATGCCGGTACCGGTATCGTTCACTCAGCGCCTGCTTACGGTGAGGATGACTTCTACACCTGTAAGCGTTATGGCATGACCAATGATGAGATTATCAGTCCTGTACAGAGTAACGGTGTTTATGTCACTGATCTGCCGTTCTTCGGTGGCCAGTTTATTTGGAAAGCCAATGCCAATATCGTTGAGAAACTGGCAGAAGTGGGCGCGTTGCTGAAGCATCAGACCATTGAACACAGCTACATGCATTGCTGGCGTCATAAAACCCCACTGATTTATCGCGCCACCGCGCAGTGGTTTGTCGGCATGGATAAGCAACCTGAGCAGGGTGCACCATTACGTGAGCGTGCTTTGCAGGCGATTGAAGAAACAGAGTTCACGCCAGCTTGGGGTAAAGCACGACTGCACGGCATGATTGCCGGTCGTCCCGACTGGTGCATCTCGCGTCAACGTAACTGGGGCGTGCCGATTCCGTTCTTCTTACATAAAGCCAGCGGTGAATTGCATCCGCGCACGGTCGAGTTGATGGAAGAGGTGGCGCAGCGTATTGAACAAGAAGGTATCGAAGCCTGGTTTAAGCTGGAAGCGGCCGAGTTGCTCGGTGCAGAAGCGGCTGACTACGATAAAGTTACCGATACTTTGGATGTCTGGTTTGACTCAGGCACGACGCATTGGCATGTTTTACGTGGCTCGCATCCATTAGGGCATGAGCAAGGCCCTCGTGCAGATTTGTACCTTGAAGGTTCGGATCAGCACCGTGGTTGGTTCCATTCGTCCTTGCTGACGGGCTGTGCGATTGATGGCCATGCGCCGTATCGTGGTTTACTCACCCATGGTTTTACTGTGGACGAGAAAGGCCGCAAGATGTCTAAGTCGCTGGGTAACGTGGTTGCGCCACAAACTGTGACCAATAGTTTAGGTGCCGATATTCTGCGTCTCTGGGCCTCATCAGCGGATTACTCTGGCGAAATGGCTGTATCTGACACCATTTTGCAGCGTAGCGCTGATGCGTACCGTCGTATCCGTAATACTGCGCGTTTCTTGCTGTCGAATTTGGACGGTTTTGATCCAGCCACAGACTGCGTGCCTGCTGAGCAAATGATCGAGCTCGATCGTTGGGTGGTTGATGCTGCTGCACGTTTGCAGGATGAAGTGACGCAAGCCTACGAAGAGTATCGCTTCCATAACGTCTACCAAAAAGTGCACAACTTCTGTGTGCAAGAGTTGGGTGGTTTTTATCTGGATATCATTAAAGATCGCCAGTACACCACGGGTGCCGACAGCTTGCCGCGCCGTTCTTGCCAGACTGCGCTGTACCATATTGCTGAAGCATTAGTGCGTTGGATTGCACCGATCTTGGTGTTTACTGCTGATGAGATTTGGCAGCATATTCCAGGTGAGCGTAACGAGTCAGTGATTTTCAATACCTGGTATGAAGGCCTGTCGCGCTTACCGGCTGAGAGCAAATTGAGCAGCGCCTACTGGACAGAGCTCATGACAGTTAAAGTAGCGGTGAACAAAGAGCTGGAAAATCAGCGTAACGCCAAAGTCATTGGCGGTAACTTGCAAGCACAAGTGACCTTGTATGCCGATGCGGCGTTGGCGGAAAAGCTCAATCGCTTAGGTGATGAGTTGCGCTTTGTCTTGATTACCTCGACGGCACAAGTGGCTGATTTAGCTGCAGCACCTGCTGATGCGGTGAGTACTGAGCTGGAAGGCTTGAAGCTGCATATCAGCAAATCTGAAGAGCCGAAGTGTGCGCGTTGCTGGCACCACCGTGCTGACGTCGGTTCAGTGCCTGCGCATCCAGAAGCCTGTGCCCGTTGCGCGGATAACCTCGATGGTGCTGGTGAAGTGCGTCACTATGCGTAAAAAATCAGCGGAAAACCGCCTGTGCACGCGATCTGCATCTCGCAAACTCGCCTATCTCGATGATATGTCTCGTATGCTGCGTGCCGTGCGCCTTGCGGCTCATCGTACGCGGCTGGTTTTTCAGCGATTTTCTAACGCCTTTATGATTGATAGGAGTGCCTGCTAATGGTTGCGCGTTTTGGCAAGCTGACGTGGCTATGGCTGAGTATCTTAGTGATTGCCGCCGATCAGATCAGTAAACACTGGTTTGATGCTAACTTTAACTTAAGAGATGAAGTGGTAGTGATTCCTGATTTGTTCAGTTGGACTTTAGCTTATAACCGCGGCGCGGCATTTAGCTTCTTAGCCAATGAAGCAGGCTGGCAGCGCTGGTTTTTCGCGGTGATTGCCTTGGCCGTCAGCGCGGTATTGGTGGTCTGGCTTAAGCGCCTAAAAGCCAATGAAACGTGGTTGGCAATTGCTTTAGCCTTGGTGCTTGGTGGTGCGATTGGTAATTTGTATGATCGCGTCGTCTTGGGTCATGTCGTTGATTTTATTTTAGTGCACTGGAAAACCGAGTGGTATTTTCCAGCCTTTAATATTGCCGATAGCGCAATCACAGTGGGTGCGGTGATGTTGGCGCTGGATATGTTTCGCGGCAATAAACCAGAAAATAGTGGTGCAACTGGAGCGCAGAACAATGAGTGAACAACGTATTGGACAAGGCAGCACGGTGACTCTGCATTTTTCTTTGAAGTTTGACAACGGCGAAGTGGTTGATAGCAACTTCGAGAAAGATCCAGCAACTTTTACTATTGGTGATGGCAGCTTGTTGCCAGGCTTTGAGCGTGTGTTGTTTGGCCTCAAAGACGCTGATAAGCGCACGTTTGAAATCCTGCCAGAGCAAGGCTTTGGTACGCCAAACGAGCAAAACGTCCAAGTCATGCCGCGCAGTCAGTTCGACAGTATGGAGCTTGATTACGGTGTGTTGGTGATCTTTAAAGATGCTGCGGGCGGCGAAATGCCAGGCGTGGTTAAAGCCTTTAATGATCAGCAGGTAACCATCGACTTTAACCATCCCTTGGCCGGTAAAGTCATCACTTTTGATGTCGAAATTATTCAGGTGCAAAACAGCACTGTATAAGTGTAGAGGGCGGTATTGATGCGCATTAAACTAGCAAATCCACGTGGCTTTTGCGCCGGTGTTGATCGTGCGATTGAAATTGTGAACCGTGCGTTAGAGGTTTTCCAGCCGCCCATCTATGTGCGCCATGAAGTGGTACACAACAAATTTGTGGTGGAAGACTTACGTGAGCGCGGCGCGATCTTTGTTGAAGAGCTGGATCAAGTACCGGACGATAATATCGTTATTTTCAGTGCGCATGGTGTTTCCAAAGCTGTGCGCGACGAAGCTGAGCGTCGAGGCTTGAAAGTCTTTGATGCCACCTGTCCTTTGGTGACGAAGGTTCATTTGGAAGTGGTGCGTTACAGTAACGAAGGCCGTGAGTGCGTATTGATTGGTCATGCCGGTCACCCAGAAGTGGAAGGCACCATGGGGCAGTATGATCAACGTCACGGTGGACACATTTACTTGGTTGAAAATGAGGCAGATGTAGCAACTTTGCAAGTTGCCAGACCTGACAGCCTCGCTTTTGTGACACAAACAACCTTGTCGATGGATGACACCAGTCGCGTGATTGATGCTTTAAAAACCCGCTTCCCGGCCATTAGCGGGCCGCGTAAAGATGATATTTGCTATGCCACACAAAACCGCCAAGACGCTGTTAAGCAACTGGCTGACGCGTGTGATGTGGTGTTGGTGGTCGGTAGTCCGAATAGCTCTAACTCTAACCGTCTGCGCGAACTCTCTGAGCGCATGGGCACGCCGGCCTACTTAATTGACGGTGCAGAAGATTTAAAAGCTGAGTGGTTTTCTGAGGGTGCTGTGATTGGTGTGACAGCGGGCGCTTCAGCGCCAGAAGTCTTGGTACAAGGGGTGATTGATTGTTTGCGCAGCTGGGGTGCGCAGATGGCTGAAGAACTGGAAGGGCGACCTGAAAATGTAACTTTTTCAATGCCGAAAGAATTGCGAATGGTTGCGGTTGATTAATCAGCGCAACGAAGTTTAAGGGCAAAGCGCTGCTGTAAAGTAATACGTTCGCTGGGTCAGACTTATTGCCAAGCCTCGAGAGGTATTCAAGCGCTGATTGACTGGCCTATACTGTATTTTAATTGATTAAGTGTTGCCTGCAGGTCTTGGGCAGTGTTAACACAGCCGTATATTACGCGGCTTATGTAGAGGATTGACCGTGAAGAAAGTTGTAATCAGTGGTACAGGCCTATTTACACCTGCCCAAAGCATTTCCAATGATGAGTTGGTTGAGGCGTTTAATGCGTGGTCGCAGCAGTTTAATGCTGAGCACGCTGCAGAAATTGCCAGTGGTGCAATTGAAGCCAAGCCAGAATCAAGTTCAGCCTTTATTGAAAAAGCTTCGGGTATTAAAAGTCGTTTCGTCATTGATAAGGCTGGTATTTTAGATCCGCAGCGCATGACGCCAAGCATTCCAGAACGCTCTAACGACGAGTGGGGCATTCTTTGTGAAATGGCCATGGTTGCAGCGAAAGAAGCACTGCAACGTGCAGGTCGTACTGCTGCTGACATTGATGGGGTGATTGTCGCCTGCTCAAACTTGCAGCGTGCTTACCCGGCGGTAGCCATTGAAGTGCAAGCTGCTTTAGGTATTGAAGGCTTTGCTTATGATATGAACGTTGCTTGTTCTTCAGCAACTTTTGGTATTCAAGCCGCCGTCAACGCGATTCAGGCCGGACAAGCGCGCGCAATTTTGATGGTTAACCCTGAAATTTGCACAAGTCACCTCAATTTTACCGATCGTGACAGTCACTTTATCTTCGGCGACGCTTGTACTGCAGTCATTTTAGAAGGCGCAGAACAGGCGGTTTCCGAGCATCAGTTTGAAGTGGTCAGTACTAAGCTGGTTACCCAGTTCTCTAACAATATCCGCAACAACTTTGGCTATTTAAACCGTTGTGCTGAAGACGGTATCGGCGCGCCAGACAAGCTGTTTGTGCAAGAAGGCCGTAAAGTCTTCCGCGATGTGTGCCCGATGGTAGCCAATTTAATTGCAGAACATTTAGCCAACAATCAAATTGATGTGCAGAACGTCCAGCGTTTTTGGTTACATCAAGCTAACTTGAACATGAACTTACTGATTACCCGTAAGTTATTAGGTCGTGATGCCAGTGCCACTGAAGCGCCGGTGATCTTAGATACCTATGCCAACACCAGTTCTGCAGGTTCGGTGATTGCTCTGCATTTACATCAAGATGACCTGCCAGCTGGCGCGATTGGTGTGCTTAGCTCGTTTGGTGCAGGCTACTCAATCGGTAGTGTTATTTTACGTAAGTGCTAATGACCTAAAGATGGCAACGACGCATGTTTATGATGAGGTTACATGCGTCGTCTGCAGCGAGTCAGGCAATAGGCTTGATGTGCTTTGCAACGAGCTTTTGTAAGCGTGGTGCGCCGAGCGTAATTAAAATAAATGCAATCGGCCAAGCGATATAAAAGGCGCGAAACCAGCGCAGTGCAAAGCCATCAGCCATACCGGTATTGACCCAAGTAATCACAAATGTCATTGCCGTAACCATATAAATCGACATCAAAATAGCAAAAACCAGTGGTGCAAAGCGCGCTACGATCACAAGATTACTCCCTCGTTTTAAATTTATCTTATTGTATAGTAACTAATAAAAATACTCAGCAAGAGCCTGCGTAAGCAGCTGTGGAGGCATTGTGTATACGTTATTTTTTTATGTGCCGGAAAGTCATTTAGAGGTTGTTAAAGACGCTGTGTTTGCTGCAGGCGCGGGCACTATTGGCGATTATCAAAACTGCTGCTGGCAAGTATTGGGGCAAGGTCAGTTTCGGCCGATGGCTGGTAGTCAGCCCTTTATTGGCGAGCAAGGCCAGCTTGAGCAGGTTGCCGAGTGGCGTGTTGAGATGGTGGTTGCTGCTGCTTGCATCAAGCCTGTCATGGCTGCTCTAAAAGCGGCGCACCCCTATGAAGAGCCTGCTTATGCGGTATACCGTTTAGAAACGTTTTAGTTCGCCTGTCATTAAAGCTTCATGCCTTAGTCACTGCACTGTAATCCTTATTGATCAGTATTCCCTGCAACACCAACGCCTTCAACTGCGTTGTGTTCTTGCCAATATAAGGGGAATACTCAATGAAGCGACTGCACATCCAATCAGCGACTTATACAACGTTTGCTGCCAGCACTTTAGCGTTAATTATTTCATCGCATGCGATGGCCGGGACGGTGACCACTGATGGTCCAGATATCACCATTAAGACCAAAGGCGGCTTTGAAGCAGCGACGGTTGATCAGTCTTTTTCATTTAAATTAGGTGGGCGTATTCAAGCTGATTTTGATCAGTTTGATGGGGTATATACAAAAAATGGTAAAAGCGCTAACGAAGCGTATTTTCGTCGCGCAAGGTTAGAGTTGTCGGGTACCGCCTACCATGATTGGAAATATGCTTTTAATTTAGATTTTGCTGAAGACGGCAGTAGTAAATGGAAAGAAGCGTCGATTACCTATACGGGTTTTAAACCGCTGAAGGTGAAAGTGGGTCGTTTTGATCCGGACTTCGGTTTAGAAAAAGCCACCAGTTCGAAATGGATCAGTACCATTGAACGCTCGATTATTTACGATGCGGGCGAGTGGGTGAACGATAAGCAAGATGGTATGGGTGTTCAAGTGAGCGGCACTAGCGGCATGTTTTATGGCTCCGCAGGTATTAACCGCGCTAAAAACAATGAAGATGATAACGGTAGCAATAACAACACTTACAACATGCGTGCAGTCGTCGCACCCATGGCTGAAGCCGGTAATGTGCTGCATTTTGGTGTGAACTATGCAAAGCGTAGCACTGAAGACTTCGATGGCCGTATTCGTTCGCGAATGGGAGTGCGCGGCACTACAGAAGACTCTAAGAACGGCAATCGCCCAACCTTTGCCAGCAGTCAAGCAGGGCAGTTTGATAGTGATAGCGCTTGGGGTTTAGAAGCCGCCTATGCCTTGGGCCCTTTCTCTGCGCAAAGTGAATACTTGCGTCGTGATATCAGTGCAAAGTCCGGCTCGGCGTTGAAAGACCGTCAGGTTGATGGTTATAACCTGCAATTGGCGTACACCTTAACCGGAGAGTCGCGTGGTTATAAGTTGGATGGCGGTAAGTTCGACAGTATCAAGCCGAGCAACAAACAAACCGGCGCTTGGGAGTTGGTTTACCGTTACGATCATTTGACCGTTGCTGATGCAGATATGGATATGACGGGTAGCTTTTATGACACTAAAGCGAAAGTACATACGATGGGTGTCAACTGGTACGCTAACGATGCGGTCAAAGTTTCCGCAAACTATTTAAAGGCTAAGACTGATCAGGTCGCTAATGCTGCCAATGATGACAGTGGTGATGCGATCAGTTTGCGCGTGCAATACGCTTTTTAAAGAACCAACCCTGCTGTACTCAATGCTGCTTCTTTAACCCTGCTTCGGCAGGGTTTTTTTATTTATGTTAATAAAATCTGCTTTTTTCCATGCAATTGCTGACATTTACGGCAAAAATAGGCATATTCATAGGATTGTTTTTAAGATCAAGGATTGTGGATGGCCAGCTTTTTAGTTTTACATGGGCCTAACTTAAATTTGTTAGGTACGCGCGAACCCGATGTCTATGGTGCAACCACGCTGGCGCAGATTAATCAGGCGCTGGTTGAGCAGGCTGAAGCTGCCGGCCATCGTTTAGCGTTTTTGCAAAGCAATGCCGAGCATCTACTGATTGAGCGAATTCATGCGGCACGTGATGAGAAAATCGACTGCATTATTATCAATCCAGCAGCTTTTACTCATACCAGTGTCGCATTGCGTGACGCGTTGCTTGCTGTGAGCATCCCATTCTTCGAAGTGCATCTTTCTAACGTGCATAAACGAGAACAGTTTCGTCATCACTCCTACTTTTCCGATGTGGCGGTGGGTGTGATTTGCGGTCTAGGTGCGAGTGGCTATCGCTTCGCCTTAGACGCAGCGTTTGAACATATTAAATATTAACCTCTTAAGTTTGGAGTCAAGGTCGATGGATATTCGTAAAGTAAAGAAGCTTATTGAACTACTGGAAGAGTCTGGTATTGACGAATTGGAAATCCACGAAGGCGAAGAATCCGTTCGTATCAGTCGTCACAGCAAGCAAATCGCACAGCAACCTATGTATGCGCCTGCA
The DNA here is from genome assembly GCF_000421765.1 of Denitrificimonas caeni DSM 24390. GTDB lineage: Bacteria > Pseudomonadota > Gammaproteobacteria > Pseudomonadales > Pseudomonadaceae > Denitrificimonas > Denitrificimonas caeni. The sequence goes on from NZ_ATXQ01000004.1 coordinate 53,087, forward strand.
CCGCAAGCGCCTGCTCCAGTAGCTGCACCAGCCGCAGCCGCTGCTGATGTAGCACCGGCTTGCCCTAAATTTAATGGCACAGTGGCGCGCTCACCAATGGTTGGTACTTTCTACCGCGCGGGCTCACCAGATTCTGAAGATTTTGTTTCTGTTGGCCAGACCGTTAAAAAAGGCGATGTACTGTGCATCGTTGAAGCAATGAAAATGATGAACCACATTGAAGCTGAAGTTGGTGGCGTGATTGAGTCTATCCTGGTCGACAATGGTCAAGCAGTTGAGTATGACCAACCTTTATTCACCATTGTCTAACGACCTAGGAGTTTACAATGTTGGAAAAAGTCTTAATCGCTAACCGTGGTGAGATTGCGCTACGCGTTTTGCGCGCTTGCAAAGAATTAGGCATTAAAACGGTCGCGGTATACTCCACGGCAGACCGTGACCTTATGCATTTGTCTTTAGCTGATGAAACCGTCTGCGTTGGGCCTGCACCAGGTGCACAATCTTATTTGCATATCCCAGCAATTATTGCCGCAGCTGAAGTAACTGGCGCGACCGCTATTCACCCAGGTTATGGTTTCCTTGCGGAAAATGCAGATTTTGCTGAGCAAGTGCACAACTCAGGTTTTACCTTTGTTGGGCCCAGTGCTGCAGTGATTCGTATGATGGGTGACAAGGTTGCCGCTAAAGCCGCGATGATCGCAGCGGGTGTGCCAGTGGTCCCCGGTTCTGAAGGCGCTTTACCGAAAGATGAAGAGCAAGCCCTAGCCATTGCCCGTGAAGTTGGTTACCCGGTGATCATCAAAGCTGCAGGCGGCGGTGGTGGACGTGGTATGCGCGTGGTGCACAAAGAAGAAGACTTGATTCGTGCGGCTACTTTAACCCGCAATGAAGCTGCTCAATTCTTTGGTAATCCAGTGGTGTATTTGGAAAAATACCTCGGTAATCCACGCCATGTTGAGATTCAAATCTTAGCTGATGGTCAGGGTAATGCGATTCACTTGGGTGATCGTGACTGTTCATTGCAACGTCGCCACCAAAAGGTTATTGAAGAAGCGCCAGCGCCAGATATTGATGAAGAAGCTCGTCAACGTGTGTATGCGCGCTGCGTGAAAGCTTGTATTGATATTGGTTATAGCGGTGCCGGTACTTTTGAGTTCTTGTATGAAGCCGGTCATTTCTATTTTATCGAAATGAACACCCGTATTCAGGTTGAACACCCCATTACTGAAATGATTACAGGCGTTGATCTGGTCAAGGAAATGCTCAGCATTGCCTCAGGCAATAAGCTGTCAATCAAGCAAGAAGATGTGGTGATGCGTGGTCACTCGATTGAGTGCCGTATTAACGCAGAAGATCCTGATAACTTTATGCCAAGTCCAGGTCTAGTAAAGCACTTCCATGCTCCGGGCGGTAATGGCGTGCGAGTGGATTCACACCTGTACAGTGGCTACACCGTGCCACCAAACTATGACTCACTGATTGGTAAGGTCATTACTTGGGGTGCAACGCGTGAAGAGTCGATGGCACGTATGCGCAACGCTTTAGATGAAATCATTATTGATGGTATTAAAACCAATATACCGTTACACCGTAACTTACTGAATGACAAAGGTTTCTGTAAAGGTGGGGTGAACATTCACTACCTTGAGAAGAAACTGAGCATGTAGTAAGTCTGCTGGTATCAACAAAAAAGCCGATCAAATGATCGGCTTTTTTGTGTCTATGCGTTATTTCCTGATAACTGCTACTGCTGCCGATGAAGCGCGGCAGACATCTATCAACGACCGCGCAAGAATAGTTTGTCGAGCTCATCCATACCCAGTTGCGTCCATGTGGGGCGGCCGTGGTTGCACTGCCCGCTGCGTTCAGTGACTTCCATGTCACGTAGGAGGGCATTCATCTCAATCAGCGTTAGGCGGCGGTTAGCGCGCACAGCGCCATGGCATGACATGGTCGCTAGCAACTCATTAGTGTGCGCTTGGATCCGGTCGCTAGTCCCATACTCCATTAGGTCGGTTAAAACATCACGCACTAACTCTGCAGCATCCGCTTGCTTAAGTAGGGCGGGGATTTGCCGAATAGCTAAGCTTTCAGGGCCTAGACCTTGCAACTCAAAACCCATTTGGGTAAACCACTGCGCATGTTGCTCTGCGCAGTCCACTTCACCCTCGCTCAGTGCCAGTGTTTCGGGAACCAGTAAAGGCTGACCACGTAAGCCTTCGTTGGCCATGGCTAACTTTAAGCGTTCGTACATCACTCGCTCATGCGCCGCATGCATATCCACGAGAACCAGTCCGTATTGGTTTTCGGCAAGAATATAAATACCTTTGAGTTGCGCAATAGCAAAACCTAACGGTGGAATCTCTTCTTGCGCTGACTCTGCCAAGTTGTCTAAAGGCTTGGCAAATGCTTGGTAAGCATCTTGATAATTGGTTGGCGCTTGAGCGGGTTGGCGTGGTGCTTGGCCATAGCTGCTTTGATTAAAGCTCGTGCTTTGAGTATTGGGCTGAAATGCCGGCTGGGGAGTGTCTGTATTACTCAGCGGAATATGCCCTTGTGGACCAAACTCTCCGGCCTCTAAGCCACTGACAAGTGGTTGTGCATGCAGGTTCAAAGTGCTGGCTGGTTCAAGTTTGTCATCTGGGCGTACATCCGCGATGGCGCGGTGTAGGGTGCCGTAGAGAAAGTCATGCACGCTACGGTTTTCTCGAAAGCGTACTTCGTGTTTGGTCGGGTGGACGTTGACATCGACAGTGGCTGGATCAAGTTCGAGGAATAATACAAAAGCAGGATGACGGCCGCCATACATTACATCGCGGTAAGCCTGACGCACTGCGTGAGCGACCAACCTGTCGCTGACCACGCGGCCATTGACATAAAAGTGTTGCATATCCGCTTTGCTGCGTGAAAAGGTCGGTAAACCAACCCAGCCCCACAGGTGTAAGCCGTTGCGCTCAACATTGATCGGCATCGCTTGTTCGAGAAAAGCATCACCACAGACGGCAGCTATGCGCCGTGCTTGTGACACTTCATCTTGCGCAGGATGCAAAGCAAGAATCGTTTTGCCGTTATGTCTTAGGTGAAAACCCACATCAAAACGTGCCAGCGCCATACGTTTAATCACATCTTGTAGGTGATCAAACTCGGTTTTTTCCGTACGTAGAAACTTACGACGTGCCGGGGTATTAAAAAATAAATCACAGACTTCAACAGTGGTGCCGACGGGGTGTGCGGCAGGCTGTACGCGTGGCTGCATATCACGGCCTTCAGCTTCCACTTGCCAGGCTTGTTCAGCGTCTGCAGTGCGCGAGGTGAGGGTTAAGCGCGATACTGAGCTGATCGAGGCCAATGCCTCACCGCGAAAGCCTAAGCTGGCCACGCCCTCTAGGTCTTCCAAGATGGCAATTTTGCTGGTGGCATGTCGCGCCAGAGCTAAGGGCAGTTGATCGGCGGCGATACCATGGCCATCGTCACGGATTTGTAAGCGTTTCACTCCGCCTTGTTCAACATCAATATCAATACGTTTGGCGCCGGCATCCAAACAGTTTTCGAGTAACTCTTTAACCACCGAAGAGGGTCTTTCAACAACTTCGCCCGCAGCAATTTGGTTGGCTAAACGCGGGCTGAGAAGGTGAATGGCGCGTACATCAGTCATTATTGTCCTGCTAAAGTCGTGGCTGGCACAGTCAATATTTGACCAATTTTAAGTGCATCGCTTTTTAAATTATTAGCACTGCGCAATTGTGCAGGGCTGATTTGATAACGTTGCGCCAGCAAAGAAACGCTTTCCCCTGAGCGCACCACGTGTTCGCGTGGGCCAATCGCTAGCTTGCCGGAGTCACGTAGCCAGGCCACATAACTGCCCGGTGGCGGGTTTTGCTGGAAAAACTGGCGAATACCCGAATGAATCGAGCGCGCGAGCGCTTGTTGGTGTGAGCGGTTGGCCAATTTAGTGGATTCGTTCGGGTTACTGATAAAGCCAGTTTCCACCAAAATCGACGGCATATCGGGTGATTTAAGTACCATAAAGCCTGCTTGCTCAACACGCTTTTTGTGCAGTGGTGTAATGCGGCCCATATTACTGAGAACTTTCTGGCCAACATCAAGACTCGATGACAATGACGCTGTCATCGACAGATCAAGCAGTACACCGGCGAGCATAGCATCTTTATCATCGAGCTTAACGTTACCTGCACCACCGATTAAGTCGGAGCGGTTTTCACTGTCAGCCAGCCAGCGTGCCGTTTCTGAGGTGGCACCGCTGTCTGACAGAGCAAACACTGATGCACCGAAAGCGGCAGCGCGAGGCGCAGCGTCAGCGTGGATTGAGACAAATAAATCAGCACCTTTTTTACGGGCAATGTCGGTGCGGCGACGCAGCGGAATAAAATAGTCACCCGTGCGCACTAACTCTGCACGAAAGCCTTTTTCAGCGTTGATTTGGCGCTGCAGTTCCTGGGCGATTTTCAGCACGATATCTTTTTCGCGCACACCTTTAGGTCCGATCGCACCAGGGTCTTCACCGCCATGGCCGGCATCAATGGCAACCACAATATCGCGCTTACTTGAAGTAGGTAAGGTTGATAGTTTTGGTGTGACAGCTGTCGTGGGCGGCTTACTGATAGGCGCAGTGGCGGATTGGTTAGCGCCGCTGCTGGGTAAAATATCAAATAAATCGACGACCAGACGATGTCCATACTGCTGATTGGGGGTTAAAGTGAAACTCTTTGGGGTGACTTGTGCGGAAATGTCTAAAACAATGCGCAGCTCATCCGCTTCTCGATTGCCGGAGCGAACTTGGGTGATTGGCGAATTACCACCGGTTAAACCTTTCAGTTCTGCCGAAAGTTTGGTTTGTTTAATATCAATAACAATCCGATCAGGCGCACTTAAGGTGAATACGCTGTGTTCAACAGGGCCGGTCAGATCAAACACCAAGCGTGTGTTATCGGGTGCTCGCCACAAGCGCACGCTATTAATTTGCGTCATTGCCAAGGCTTCTAGTGGCAGTAATATGCAGACAAAAAATGCTGCCAATAAAGAGTGTAGGCGCACGGATAACCTCGCTATGAATTTAAGTCAGGGTGGCCAGAGCAACGCACCAACTTTCGCCACGTGTGCTATTAGGCAATAATCGCACAATTCGCCCGTCATTATGAGTCTTTATGGTGATTTCAAGGTCAGGTTGCGGTAAATAACCTTGGCCTTGCTGTGGCCACTCAATTAAACACAGGTCATCATCGGCAAAATAGTCACGAATACCTAGGTATTCCAATTCTTCAGGGTCGGCTAAACGGTACAGATCAAAGTGCCAAGCACGCAATGGGCCAATTTCATAAGGCTCAACTAAAGTGAACGTTGGGCTCTTGACCGCGCCAGTGTGTCCTAGGCCGCGTAAAATGCCTCGTGATAGAGTTGTTTTACCTGCGCCTAAATCGCCCTGTAAAAAAATAACGCCATGCCCAGCGCTCTGTTGGGCCAGCGCATGGCCGAGCTGCGTCATGGCTTCTTCATCTTTGATATACAACTCTAAGCCTGACATGGGCTGTGTTCCTCTAATAATTGTCGAATGCGCTCACACATGTCACTGGCGGCTAAACCACGCCCTTGACTGGCCAATTGCTCACCTGCGCAGGCATGCAACCACACGGCTAAACAAGCCGCTGAATAGGCCGATAAACCTTGCGCTAACAAGGCTGCAATTACACCACTGAGTACATCACCAAAACCTGCACCTGCCATGACCGGGTGGCCGCGCTCAACGCGCGAAAGTTCGCCCTGTGGTGTTGCAATCAGCGAGTGATGCCCTTTAAGCACGGTAACGGCATTATAGCGATGTGCTATGGCTAATACAGCAGCGCAGCGATCGGCTTGCACTTCTGCTGTAGTGATTTTCAATAGGCGTGCAGCTTCGCCCGGATGGGGCGTTAAAATGCACTGCTGCGGCTGAGAGCAAATATTATCAGCCAGCATATTCAGCGCATCGGCGTCCCATACTTGCATGATGGTGCGTTGCGCTGCGCTACTGAGTAACGCTCGTGACCAAGCGGATTGACCAAGCCCAGGTCCGACTACCAGCACTGTGGCGCGCTGCAGCGGTGCGCGTAGCTCAGAGCTGGCGCGTATGGCGCAGGCCATTACTTCCGGTAAACGGCTTAGCGCTGCACTAATGTGCTGCTCGCGAGTGGCTAAGCTGACCATGCCAGCACCGCACCGCAGAGCTGCTTGGGCGCTTAGTAGACCTGCGCCACCCATGCCTAAATCACCGGCAATAATCAACACATGGCCGAGTTGGCCTTTGTGGGTATCGACTGCGCGAGGAGCAAGGTGCTCAAGGTTCGCGGCGTGTATACTGCGCACTGGCGTATCATCCGTCATTATTATATTTACCCGTAGTTGCTAATAATTAACAGTATAACGACCTTTTTAAAGGAGATAGCGCTGAATGTCATCTGCACCGCTTGATCTGCTGGCGCTCACCGCTTCGATTCGTGAGTGGGCTGCACAGTTGGGCTTTCAGCAGGTCGGTATCACTGATATTAATTTAACTGAAGATGCGTTGCGCTTGGATGCTTATTTAGCCGCGGGTTACCACGGTGAAATGGAGTACATGGCCAGTCATGGTACGATGCGCTCTCGTCCTGATGAGCTGGTGCCCGGTACTTTGCGGGTGATTTCTGTGCGTATGGATTATCTACCGGAAGATACGCAGATGGCGCAGATGCTCGCGCAGCCTGAGCAGGCTTATGTGTCGCGCTATGCGTTGGGACGTGATTACCATAAGTTGATTCGTAAGCGTTTACAGCAGCTCGCGGAAAAAATCAGTCAAGAAATCGGCCCTTTTGGTCATCGAGCATTTGTTGATAGCGCTCCAGTGTTGGAGAAAGCCTTAGCGCGCAAAGCCGGATTAGGTTGGGTGGGGAAAAACACGCTGATACTGAACCGTAAAGCCGGTAGCTGGTTCTTTTTAGGTGAGTTATTGGTTGATTTGCCTTTACCGATTGATCAACCCGATGATCGCGATCATTGTGGCAAATGCACGGCTTGTTTGCAGGTGTGCCCCACTCAGGCTTTTGTTGGTGATAGAGTTTTGGATGCGCGGCGCTGCATTTCTTATTTGACGATTGAACTGAAGGGTGCGATTCCAGAAGACTTGCGACCATTAATTGGTAACCGTGTGTTTGGTTGTGATGATTGCCAGTTGGTCTGCCCATGGAATCGTTTTGCCAAGCCTACCCAGGAAGATGATTTTCAGCCGCGGCATCGTTTGGATAACAGCAGTTTGGTCGAGTTGTTTATGTGGACTGAAGATGAGTTTTTGGCGCGTACTTTGGGCTCGCCGATTCGCCGTACCGGCTATGAGCGTTGGTTGCGCAACTTGGCTGTAGGCTTAGGTAATGCACCCAGTACTATTCCAGTGTTAGAAGCGCTAAAGGCTCGTCTAGAGCATCCTTCTGAGTTGGTACGAGAACATGTGCGCTGGGCTCTGCAGCAGCACCAATAAGCATTTATTCTGGGAAGGTTGCTGTGCACTGCCAATTAAGCATGCTGCAGAGCAAAATTGATTGTGTGAAGTAGCGCGCACAATCATGCGCAACGCTGCAAAAATCGCTATGATAGGCGCTTCCTTTGACCCTCTAGTATTTAAAATATCATGACAGAAAACGATTATCAGTTGGCTTGGGGTATTTACGCCGTTTCCGCTTTAGGCTGTTTGTTGGCGTGGTTTTATTTTACCGGCTGGATGTGGCGCTATTTGCGCGAACCCTTACGTGTTGTTGCTGCCGTGATCTTATTTACTCCGACAGTGGTTGATCCAGCACGCGATTTTTATGCTCCTGCGATAGCTATGACAGTGATGGATTTACTGTTTAAAGTCAGTAACGATGCTTGGCGTTCAGTGGCTGACTTGGTGATGTACGGTGCGCTGGTATTTGCGGTGTATTTGGTTTTTGTATTGGCGCGCTGGTTGCTGATGCGCAATAAGCGCAACGCAAAAAATACCGGATATAACAGAGCTGACGCTGAGCCAGAAGAACCAGATTCGACGCTTACTTTGCAGCAAATGCTCGACTTGGAAAAAGAAAGTCAGCAGTCAGGATTAGTGGCGCGGCGTTAGGAGAATCAGTTATGTGTGAGTTGCTGGGTATGAGCGCCAATGTGCCAACCGATGTGGTGTTTAGTTTCACTGGGTTGATGCAACGTGGCGGACGCACCGGGCCGCATCGTGATGGCTGGGGAATTGGCTTTTACGAAGGGCGCGGTTTACGCTTATTTCAAGACCCTCAAGCCAGTGTCGATTCAGAAATTGCGCGCCTAGTGCAGCGTTACCCGATTAAAAGCGAAACCGTGATTGGTCATATTCGTCAGGCCAATGTTGGTGCCGTGAGCTTGGCCAATACCCATCCTTTTATGCGTGAGATGTGGGGTCGTAATTGGTGTTTTGCCCATAACGGTCAGTTGGCGGATTTTACTCCAGCAGCGGGGATGTATCAGGCGGTGGGCGATACCGACAGTGAAGCGGCTTTTTGTGATTTGCTCAATCGTTTACGTGCTGCTTGCACTGAACAATGCTGTATTGAGCAGTTTCTGCCAGTGATCGTCGCGGCCTGCCAAGAATACCGCAGTAAAGGCGTGTTCAATTGTTTGCTGAGTAATGGCGACTGGTTGTTTAGTTTTTGCAGCACTAAGTTGGCACATATTACTCGTCGCGCCCCGTTTGGTCCGGCGACGCTGAAAGATGCGGATATGAGTGTGGATTTTCACGCAGAAACCACCGCTAACGATATTGTCACGGTATTGGCCACTGAGCCATTGACTGATAATGAACGCTGGAGTGTCTATGCGCCGGGAGAATGGCGTCTCTGGCGTGGCGGCGAGATGATTGCGCAAGGTCAGAGTGAATAGTCTGGGAGCGCGGGCGGCTCGCCCGCAAAGGCTCGCAGTACGTTGTGTCTCAAATATACACATGACTCTGCATGTAAAGCAGCACGCAAAAGTGACAAGCAGGCTGTGGGTATGACCCAGCGCGCTAGTATCGTTCTTCCCTCAACAGGTCATCCTGACCCGATTCGGGCGCTGCGCCATCCCTGGCGCGCTTGCCACGAAACCAGCGCACTGTGTCTCGAGCATTGGTGTGGTGTGCTAGTCAGTAGCAGATGATCAGAAAAGCAGAGCAGGTGCGACGTTTCTACGTAAACCATTAAGTAAAAGCATCGAGCAGATTGTGCGTATGACCCAGCGCGCTAGTGTCGTTCTTCCCTCAACGGGTCTTCCTGACCCGATTCGGGCGCTGCGCCATCCCTGGCTACGCTTGCCACGAAACTAGCACGCTGTGTCTCGACCATTGATGTGGTGTGCTAGTCAGCAGCATGTATTCAAGAGAGTATCTACGGGGTGGTGTAGATCGCTCTCGTAGTCCACCTTCTGTAGGTTGATCTTTTAAGATCGACAATGAAATTTGCGCCATAGTTATTGCTGTCCGCAAATGTGCAAGCTGCTATCTGATGCATGTTTATTGCCGTTGCGCTAATGATTCAAGCTGCGATAGTGAGTTTTTTACATAAGGTCAACGAGTGCTTCGGGGTGGGTGTGATGAGCGAGCCATGGATGGCGTAGCGCCGGAGTTGAGCCCTGGATGGGCTCATCGACGGATTAACACCTGCACCGGAGCGCGGCCTGCACAGAATTCTTCATCTGAGCGTCTCTTTTGCCAAAGTCGCTGCCAGCTGTTCACTGACCTGATCCCAGGCACTGCCTAAGGCTCGCACTAGGGCGGGGTAGCCGTCTACGGGTAAGGGCTGCTCAATCCTAAAGTTGTGCTGCTTGAGCAACTGGCCTTTTTCGCCTAAGAGTAGCCATTGGCCTTGAACGATTGCGTTGCCGTTATAGCTCCCCTGAAAACTATTGACGCTGACCCTGACTTCGCGCTGAGGTAGGTCTGCTTGCAGTGGCTGTCCTTTAGCGACGATTTTCGCCTGCGGTAGGCTTAAGGTGAGGTGCTGCTGCAGTTGCTGTTGTAGTTGCACGTCAATGTTTTCGGCCCACAGGTGATGGCGCGCTTGATGTACTTCAATATCATTGAGCTCCATCACGATGCCTGGGTTATCCAGTAAGCCGGTGAGATGGATCGGGGCGATGGCCACAGCTAAGGCGTTGGAATACTGTTGCTCTGGAGTGCTGGCTGGCAGCATGTAGCTGCTGGTTTGCACAGCTTGACTGGCACAACCGGCCATCAGCAACAGGGTTGCGCCTGCGAGTAGCGCGCGCACACCAGTCAAGGTGGTTTGGTTTATCAATGCAGAAAAACTCATGGTTTAGCCCTCGGCTGTGGGTCTTCGCTTAGCTTTTTATTGAAAATAAGTGCATTGGGCTGATCGTTTAAGGTGCGGATCACCGGTTGCATCTCTTGCATCAGTTTTTCGAGGCGCGATAAGGTTTGCGTCAGCTCGTTATAGCCTTCTGAGTCGGGTGAGAACCCGTGCAAGGTGTCACGCAATTGACGCATAGCGACATCGATATTATTGGGCATCTGACCGATTGCTGGGTCTGCGAGCAGTTGATCGACTGAGGCAGCAATGCTGTTGACCTTTTCCATGGTCTGTTGAGTGCTGAGCAGCGTTTTATCGAGCGAAGCAACAACCGGCTCGATCTTTAGGTTGTTAAGCTTGTCCAGTAAATTAGAGACCTTTTGCTCAATTTGTGCAAAGCCAGCTGAGATGGTGGGGAACACCGGAGTTTCAGCAAAGCTCACCGGCTTAAAAGGTTCTGCATCTTTATAAAAATTAAGATCGACAAATAAGGCACCAGTTAGCAGGTTGCCGGATTTAAGGGTGGCGCGCATACCATGGCCAACTAGGTTGTCGAGTCGCTTGGCCCATGCCTTCATATCGGTGTCCTGCGACTTATCACTTGCAAGGCGCTGTGGCTCAATGCGGATCAATACAGGGATTGCAAAGCGGTTTTTAGGGCCGGGTTGAGGGGCAGAAAAATTCCATGGCACGCTGATGACAGTACCGATGCGCAAGCCCCGATACTCTACCGGGGCATTATTGCTTAAACCGCGCACCGTATCGTCAACTAGCAACACATAGTCGAGGTAGTCATCAAAATGGCCTTCGCGCGCACTTTTTTCGTCGTTAAATAAGACATACTCGGCATCTTCTTTGGCTTTCTTGCCGGCCGGAGAATTGTTGGGGACACCGAAGGTAATACCGCCACTGACTAAGGATTCTAAAGACCCCATGTTGACGCTAAAACCTTGCGAGTCTAATGAGATATTTAGACCTGAAGCGGCCCAGAAACGCGTGTTAGTGGTGACCAGCATCTCATAAGGCGATTTGATATACAGGCGGTGGTGCATTTCCCGTTGCTCAGGATCAAAACGGCTGTCTTCCACGCGACCCACAGTGAAACCTTGATACGACACCGGATCACCGATACGCACTGAACTACCGATCTGACTGGTCAGATTGATGCGTAGACCCGGCGCATCTGTGGGTGTGATGGGCGGTTGTTCAAGTATGGTAAATTCATCGTGTTTATCTGTGCTACTACCCGGTAAGAGCTGGATATAAGCACCGGATAACACTGTTCCTAAACCACTCACACCTTCAAGACCAATGCGTGGTTTCTCCACCCAAAACAGAGTGTCTTTATTGAGCATGGCTTCGGCTTGCGGACTCATGCGGGCAATCAGCACCGCGCTTTTCAGATCTTGAGAGAGGCTGACTTTTTCGATTTTACCCACTTCCACATTGCGGGTTTTAATCAGAGTCTTACCGGCTTCGATGCCTTCTGCCGTTTCTACCGTCAAGGTAATGGTCGGACCTAAGCGGCTGATGCTGTCATAGAGCATCCAAGCGCCGATCAATAAGGCAACGACCGGTACAATCCAGATGGGCGAAAAGGAGCGCTGGGTCCGCCTTAGAGCATGAGTAGGTTCCGACATTATAGGTGTTCCTTGGGTGAAGAATCAGGCGATGTAATTGGAGTAGTGACTAGCGAATCAGAGTTGCTGGCGTTGGCTTGCCAAATGCTACGTGGATCAAACATCATCGCCGCTAGCATGGTTAAAATCACCACCGAGGTAAAGGCCAGTGCTGCCGGGCCGGGAGCGATAGATATTAAGTCGCCACTGTGGATCAGCGCTACCATAATCGCTACGACAAACACATCAACCATCGACCAGCGTCCAATAAATTCAGTAATCCGATATAAGCGGATGCGGGTTAAGCGTCCCATGGGTTGTTGCTGCTGGCGCTGCATCACAAAACATAGCCACAATAAAGCCAGCATTTTTCCAATAGGAACAAAGATACTGGCAGTCAGAATGACTAAGGCAATCGGCCAATCACCGTGTTGAAAAAACATCAGCACACCTTGCAAAATTGTTGCTGGTTCTGCGCTGCCTAACGAGGTGGTAATCATAATCGGATATAAATTGGCCGGTAGAAACATCAGCATGGCAGCGCCGAGCAAGGCTAGGGTGGTTTGCGTGTTGACGCCATGATAGGGATGCAGTGGCTCGTCGCAGCGCTCACAACGCCCACCGCTGGTTATTGGGTTAACCAAACCGCAGGTGTTACAGCCGGTGAGCCCTTGTGCAGCAGCGGCTTGACCTAATTGGCCGCCGGCAGGTGCCATGCTTTTCGAGTCGAGCGCTTGCCATAACCAGTCTCGGTCTACGGATTGGCTGGTGAACAATAACAATAGCGCGTAGCCACACAACGTCCAAAAAGATAGTCCGAGCTCAACCTCGGCCATGCCGATAATTTTTATCATGCTCACCAGTGTGCCTATCACAAAGACATCGGCCATCATCCATGGCGTGACATGGTTTAAAGTGCGCGCTATCAATGGACTCTGCGCTAATGGCTGGCCGCGGATAATACCGACACACAGCCAGCACAGTGCGCATAAGTACAGCAGCGGTAAAACCAGCACGGTGAGCATGATGATCAAAGCGACCAAGGGTTGCTCAAAGACCACTAAGGACGACACCGTCTCGGTGAGGGCAATACCATTGCCGAGCCCTTGCAGGCTAAAACCAAGAAAAGGGAAGGACAACGACAGCCCGAGCAATATTAAAGTAGCAATGGCTAGGGCGAGGCTGCGCTCAGCGGCGCCAGCTTGGCGGCGCACTAAGGTGTGATTGCAGCGCGGGCAATCGGCTTTTTCCCCAGTTTTCAGCGGGGGCAGGGCCAGTAATAAATCACATTCGTGACACACTCTGAGCCGGCGTCTGGAAACGCTGCTTGAGTCGGCAGACTCTGTTGTAGTGCAGACGAGCATGTCGTCTGTTAACAAGGGGTTAGTCAATAGTGTGTTTCCAAAGAGAGGGCAGAGAGTATAGCGTATTAGCAAAGCTTCACCCTGGCGTTTAGATGCGCAGGGTTTTTATACTGCGAGCATTATCCTGTGTTGTATATAGCAATGACATAGCTTGAACGACAAATTACTTAAATTGTCCGTACATTAATTCGGACTTATGCGCAGAGCAGTATTAGTCGTGAGACGAATGAGTGCGTCGAGCGAACTGTTATTGTGCAAGCGCATACTCTTGGTGTCGACAGAGCAATACTTACGACATGTGCGTGAATAGAGTGTCTATGCCGATAGCATTGAGAAGTTTACGCGTATGACGCAGCGCGCTAGTGTCGTTCTTCCCTCAACACGCCGTCCGGGCGTGATTCGGGCGCTGCGCCATCCATGGCTACGCTTGCCACGAAACCAGCGCACTGCGTCTTAACTATTTGTGTTGTTTGCTAGTTTGCAGCAAATAGATAGAGAGTTATCTCTAATACCAGAGAAGCATGCTGTTGCTCTAATGACTCGTGCGATATACAAGAAAACACTACAAATATTCGACGAGTGCTTCGGGGTGAGTGTGCTGAGCGAAGCCATGGATGGCGTCGCGCCGGAGTTGAACCCTGGATGGGTTCATCGACGGATTAACACTTACCCCGAAGCACGGCACGCACCTTATTGACGATCATGAATCCAAACGTTACTTGGCTAAATAACGCATACCTTCTTCGAGGCCTTCAATGGTCAATGGATACATTTCATCTTCGACCAATTCGCGGATAATTGAGGTGGAAGCAGTGTAGTCCCAGGTGTGTTTTGGATAAGGGTTTATCCAGATTAGCTTTTTAAACTTCTGCATAAAGCGCTGCATCCAGACATAGCCGGGCTCTTCGTTCCAGTGCTCAACGCTGCCGCCAGCTTGAGTCACTTCATAAGGTGCCATCGCGGCATCGCCAATGAAAATCACTTTGTAATCCGCGCCATACTTGTGCAGTAAATCTTGCGTAGAGGTACGCTCACTGCCGCGGCGTAAATTGTTTTTCCAAACCGACTCATAAATAAAGTTATGGAAATAATAATATTCCATATGCTTAAACTCAGTTTTACAGGCAGAAAACAACTCTTCACAGACTTTGACGTGAGCATCCATCGAGCCGCCAATATCAAACAAAATTAGCAGTTTTACGGTGTTACGACGTTCAGGGCGCATCTGAATATTCAGCAAACCACCATCGCGTGCGGTGTGATCAATGGTGCCACTGAGATCAAACTCATCCTCAGCGCCTTGGCGAGCAAATTTGCGCAGACGACGCAGTGCTACCTTGATATTGCGCGTACCCAGTTCGACTTGATCATCGAGATTCTTGTACTCGCGCTGATCCCAGACTTTAACCGCTTTACCTTGGCGCTTACCGTCTTCACCTAAACGAAAGCCTTCAGGATTGTAGCCGCCAGAACCAAAGGGGCTGGTACCGCCAGTGCCAATCCACTTATTGCCACCCTGGTGCTTACCCTTTTGCTCTTCGAGACGTTGTTTAAAGGCTTCAATCAGCTTATCAAGACCACCGAGCGATTCGATTTGCGCACGCTCTTCATCGCTTAATGAACGCTCAAATTCACGGCGTAGCCATTCGTCAGGAATCAGCGCCTCAATATGCTGATCAAGGTTTTCAATGCCTTTAAAGTACGCAGCGAAGGCACGGTCAAACTTATCGTAATGACGCTCATCTTTAACTAGAATCGCCCGCGCCACATAGTAAAACTCATCCATGTCAGCAAACACCACGTTGTGTTTGAGCGCATTGATTAAGTCCAGCAATTCGCGCACGGAAACCGGCACTTTGGCGGCGCGCATTTCATTAAATAAATTCAGTAGCATGGCCACAGACCTCTTATGTAAAAGGTGCAACGGGACGCTTGATACGTTGCCAAGACGATCCCGTGCAGCACATGGTGTTAGCGGTTGGTGCGGCGGCTCATAAAGGCCAAGCGCTCAAGCAGCATGACATCTTGCTCGTTTTTCACTAACGCACCAGCCAGCGGCGGAATAGCTTTGGTTACATCGCGTTCACGCAAAGCAGCTTCGCTGATATTGTCGGCCATCAACAGTTTTAGCCAATCAACCAGCTCACTGGTGGAAGGCTTTTTCTTTAAGCCGGGGACTTTGCGCACATCGAAAAATACATCCAGAGCTTCGCTGACCAACGATTGACTGATGTTGGGATAGTGCACATCAACAATTTTCTGCAGGGTGTTGCGGTCTGGGAAAGCAATGTAATGGAAGAAGCAGCGGCGTAAGAAAGCATCCGGCAGCTCTTTTTCGTTATTGGAAGTGATGATGATAATCGGGCGGTGTTTGGCCTTAATAGTTTCATCGGTCTCGTAAACGTAGAACTCCATTTTGTCGATTTCTTGTAACAAATCGTTGGGAAACTCGATATCGGCTTTGTCGATTTCATCAATCAGTAGAATTACACGCTCATCGGACTCAAAGGCTTCCCACAATTTACCTTTGTTGATGTAGTTGCGCACATCATGAACTTTGTCGGCATTGAGTTGTGAGTCACGCAAGCGGCTGACCGCATCGTACTCATACAGGCCTTGGTGCGCTTTGGTGGTGGATTTGATGTGCCAGGTAATCAGACGTGCGCCAAAGGATTCCGCCAATTGCTCGGCCAGCATGGTTTTACCGGTGCCAGGCTCGCCTTTAACCAATAAAGGGCGCTCTAGGGTGATAGCAGCATTAACCGCCAGTTTTAGATCATCAGTGGCAACGTAGGATTGAGTACCAGAAAACTTCATAACAAACCTCAGCAAGACAAATCGACTGTTCTTCTTATTGAGAACAATCGCAACAATATATCGGCTTACTATACCGTGCCCGTTAAGTATTTGTGAACGAAAAGGCGGTTTCAGTCATTATTTGCTCAATCAGTTGATTAAATCAGACTAGACGCTAGCGCCGCTGAGCTTTACGCTCACAGCCATTACCCATCATTGATAGAGGATTGCACGATGAGCCGTATTTATGTCGATAACGCGCAAAGTGTTGGCAATACACCGCTGGTACAGATCAACCGTTTAGGCCCGAAAGGCGTCACCATTCTGGCTAAACTGGAGTCGCGTAACCCAGCCGGCTCAGTTAAGTGCCGCATTGGCGTGAGTATGGTGCAAGCTGCTGAAGCCTCAGGTCAGTTAAAAGCTGGGGTGACTATGGTTGAGCCAACCTCTGGTAATACGGGGATTGGTTTAGCTTTTGTTGCCGCGGCACGTGGTTATAAATTGATCTTAACCATGCCGTCGTCCATGAGTTTGGAGCGCCGTAAAATTCTTAAAGCTTTAGGTGCTGAATTGGTTTTGACCGAACCGGCTAAAGGCATGAAAGGCGCAATTGAAAAAGCCCATGAAATTGCCGCGACCAATCCAGCTAAGTACTTAGTCCTGCAACAATTTGATAACCCAGCCAACCCCGATGCTCATGAAAAGCATACGGGCCCAGAAATCTGGCGCGATACCGATGGTGCAGTTGATGTGTTGATCAGTGGTATAGGCACCGGTGGCACTCTGACTGGCGTCTCACGCTACATTAAAAACACCTGCGGCAAACCGATCCTCTCAGTGGGTGTTGAGCCCACCGGTTCACCGGTCATTAGCCAAGTGCTAGCCGGGCAAGATGCAGCACCAGCGCCGCATAAAATCCAAGGTATTGGCGCTGGATTTGTGCCTAAAAATCTCGACCTAAGCATGCTTGATCAAGTGGAGCAGGTCAGTGATGAAGAAGCCAAGTTGATGGCGCTGCGCTTGATGCGCGAAGAAGGAATTCTGTGTGGTATTTCGTGCGGCGCGGCGATGGCTGCTGCTGTACGTTTGGCTCAGCAACCGTCGATGCAAGGCAAGACGATGGTGGTGATTTTGCCTGACTCGGGTGAGCGTTATTTATCCAGTATGTTGTTCGATGGGCTCTTTACCGAGCAAGAGCTGGCGCAGTAAACCATTTTTGCTCTGCGCGCTGGATGTTGATTGGGCGCATATAGAGTAGGCTGTAATTATTTGATGGAGCATTTTACATGGCGGTTAAGTGTCCTGCTGTTGCTATCGCGCGACAGATTCTAGATGGATTTGATGATTATCGAGAGCAGTTTCGTCAAATCACTAATTTAGGCCGTGAGCGTTTTGAAAAAGCGCAGTGGCAAGAAATACAAGATGCTTCAGCAGCACGTATTCAGCTGTATAAAATCCGCGTGACTTTGGCGCGAGAGGCATTGCTCAGTGAGCACGGTGAAGAAGTGCTGATGAACATTGAGTGCTGGCCACAAATTAAAAAGTCATACATTGGCCAAATTGACTTGCGTCTCGATGATGAGCTGTCTGAGACATGGTTTAACTCGATTTTTAACAGTCTGTTCAGTCATGACTTGATCAGTGACGACTGCATGTTTGTGCACAGTACGCGTCCAGGCTTGAGCGAGCATGATGCGCCGATGCAGATTCGTACCTATCGTCCGCACGGTGATCTTGCTGCAGCGTTGCGTCAAATCAGCGAGGACTATCGCTTTGCGGTGCCTTACGCCAATCAAGAGGGGGATTTAGAGCGCCTTGAAGAGCAACTGCGTGCCAGCTTGCCCGATTGGGTATGTAAAGACCCTGAGCTGTGTATCGAGCTGTACAGTTCGCGCTTGTATCGCAATAAAGGCGCGTATTTGGTTGGGCGTGTGTTTACCCAAGACGAGCAGTGGCCGCTGGTGATTCCGATTCTGCATCGTGAAGGCCAAGGTATCCGCATGGACGCGGTGATTATCGACGAAGCAGAAGTCTCGATTATTTTCTCCTTTACCCGCTCGTATTTTATGGTGCGTGTCGCGTATCCTGCTGAATTTATTAGCTTTTTGCGCCGTATTTTGCCACGTAAGCATATTTCCGAGCTGTACACTTCGATTGGTTTCTACAAACAAGGTAAATCAGAGTTTTATCGTGCGCTGATTAAGCACTTGGAAACCACTGATGATAAATTTGTCATGGCCGCCGGTGTACGCGGCATGGTGATGAGTGTTTTTACACTGCCAGGCTTTAACACTGTATTTAAAATCATTAAAGATCGTTTTTCACCATCGAAAAACGTTAATCGCGAGACGGTGATTGATCGTTACCGCATGGTTAAGCACGTGGATCGAGTGGGTCGCTTGGCTGATACTCAGGAATTTGCTGATTTTCGTTTTCCTGTAGCGAAGTTTGATCCAGAATGTTTGCAAGAGTTGTTGGAGGTGGCTGCCTCGACCGTTGAAGTGCAGGGTGATGAGGTGTTGATTCGTCACAGCTGGACTGAGCGCCGGATGATACCGCTGAATATTTATTTAGAAACGGCGAACGAGCAGCAAGTCAAGGATGCGCTAGAAGATTATGGCTTGGCCATTAAGCAGTTGGCCGCCGCCAATATCTTTCCCGGCGATATGCTACTGAAAAACTTTGGCGTCACCCGACATGGTCGTGTGGTGTTTTATGACTACGATGAAATCAGTTATTTGACTGAAGTGAATTTTCGTAAAATCCCAGAGCCACGCACCCCAGAAGATGAAATGTCGGCAGAGCCTTGGTATTCAGTGGGGCCGCATGATGTGTTTCCTGAGGAATTCCCGCGTTTTCTGTTTACTGATCATAAACTGCGTAAACTCTTTAAAGAGATGCACGGTGACTTATTTAAAGCCTCGTATTGGCAGAGTCTGCAAGAAGCCATTCGCGAGGGTAAAGTCATCGACGTTTATCCCTATAAACGCAAAGAAGTTGAGTGATTCACAGAGCTTCTCAATGGACTGCAACTGTTTAAGTGTTTAGCCATTGAGAAGCAAGAGTTTGCGCGGTATAATACCGCGCTTCCATTTTTCCCGTTCGGGAGCGTGCAATATGCTGCGTATCAGCCAAGAAGCTCTGACCTTTGACGATGTATTGTTAATCCCCGGTTATTCCGAGGTTTTACCGAAAGATGTCAGCTTAAAAACCCGTCTTACTCGTGGTATTGAACTCAATATCCCACTGCTGTCCGCTGCAATGGACACTGTGACTGAAGCCCGTTTGGCCATTGCGATGGCACAAGAAGGTGGCATCGGTATTATTCATAAAAACATGACAGTCGAACAGCAAGCAGCTGAAGTGCGCAAAGTAAAGCGTCACGAAACTGCTATCGTGCATGATCCTGTCACCGTGACTCCAGATACTAAAATTATTGATTTGCTTAAGCGTGCTGATGAACTGGGTTTCTCCGGTTTCCCAGTGGTTGATGCTGGCAATCAGTTGGTGGGTATCGTGACGGGTCGTGACCTGCGTTACACGCCGAATGCTGGCGACACTGTAACGGCGATCATGACGCCCAAAGAAGAGTTGATCACTGTGCAAGAAGGCACAGGTCTCGAAGAAATTAAAACCAAACTCTACGAGCATCGCATTGAAAAAATGCTGGTGGTTAATGAGAAGTTTCAATTGCGTGGGATGGTAACGTTCCGCGATATCGAAAAAGCTAAAAGCTATCCATTTGCCTCCAAAGATGATCAAGGTCGTCTACGTGTCGGTGCGGCAGTGGGTACGGGTGCTGATACCGCTGAGCGCGTGACTGCGCTAGCCGCTGCCGGTATTGATGTGATCGTAGTGGATACTGCACACGGCCACTCCAAAGGTGTTTTAGATCGCGTGCGCTGGGTGAAAGAGAATTTCCCTGAAGTGCAAGTGATTGGCGGCAACATCGCCACTGGCGAAGCAGCTTTAGCACTGGTTGAAGCCGGCGCTGATGCGGTTAAAGTCGGTATTGGCCCAGGCTCGATTTGCACCACGCGTATCGTTGCGGGTGTTGGCGTGCCGCAGATTTCTGCGATTGCTAACGTGTCTGCAGCACTGCAAGGCACCGGTGTGCCAATGATTGCTGATGGTGGTATTCGCTTCTCTGGCGACTTATCCAAAGCAATCGTCGCTGGCGCGGATGCAGTGATGATGGGTTCAATGTTTGCCGGTACTGAAGAGTCACCGGGCGAAATTGAGCTATTCCAAGGTCGCTCCTACAAGTCTTACCGTGGCATGGGTTCGCTCGGCGCTATGGCGCAAGCACAAGGCTCATCGGATCGTTACTTCCAAGACACCAGTGGCGGTGCTGAAAAGCTCGTGCCTGAAGGTATTGAAGGTCGTGTACCTTATAAAGGTTCGATGGCAGCAATTGTTCACCAGCTAATGGGTGGCTTGCGCGCTTCAATGGGTTACACCGGTTGTGCCACGATCGAAGACATGCGCACTAAACCTGAGTTTGTCCGTATTACTGGCGCGGGGATGGCAGAATCTCACGTGCATGATGTACAAATTACTAAAGAAGCTCCGAACTATCGAGTCAGCTAAGCTGAGCTCGTATTCGTTAGACAAACCGCCGTATTAAGGCGGTTTGTACTTTCATAAGTTTATAAACCGTTATTGAGACTTATCCCATGGCTGCTCAAGATATTCATGCTCACCGCATCTTAGTTTTAGATTTCGGCTCACAGTACACGCAGTTGATTGCGCGTCGTATTCGTGGCATTGGCGTATTCTGCGAAATTCACCCCTTTGATGTCAGTGAAGATGTGATTCGTGCGTTTAATCCGCGCGGAGTTATCTTGTCGGGCGGCCCTGAGTCTGTGCATGTCAATGACAGTCCGCGCGCACCGCAGTTGGTGTTTGATCTGCAGATTCCAGTGCTGGGTGTGTGCTACGGCATGCAGACTATGGCGCAGCAGTTAGGTGGTCAGGTGCAAGGCTCTAACGTGCGTGAGTTCGGCGCAGCACGGGTCAATGTTGTGTCTGACAATCCTTTGCTAGATGGTTTGCGTGATGCAGCAACGGCTGCTTCAGCGAGCGGTTTGGATGTATGGATGAGCCATGGCGATAAAGTCACTGCTTTGCCTGATGGCTTCACTACGATTGCCAGCACTGATAGCTGCCCAATCGCCGGCATGGCTGATGTAGCGCGCCAATACTACGGTGTACAGTTTCACCCAGAAGTCACCCATACCAAGCAAGGTGCTGAGATTCTCAGTCGTTTTGTCTTGGATATCTGTGCCTGTGAAGCGCTGTGGACACCGGCTAATATCGTTGACGACGCGATTGCTAATGTGCGCGCGCAAGTTGGCGATCGCAAAGTATTGCTCGGTTTGTCGGGCGGTGTTGATTCCTCGGTGGTTGCTGCCTTGTTGCATAAAGCGATTGGCGATCAGTTGACCTGCGTGTTTGTTGATCATGGCTTGCTGCGCTTGCATGAGGGCGATGAAGTGATGCGCATGTTCGCTGACAACATGGGCGTTAAAGTGATTCGTGTCGATGCTGAGCAGCGTTACTTAGATTTGCTTAAAGGTGAGTCTGATCCAGAAGCTAAACGTAAAATCATTGGCCGTACTTTCATCGAAGTCTTTGATGAAGAAGCCAGTAAGTTAGAAGGTATTGATTTCCTCGCGCAAGGGACAATTTACCCAGACGTCATTGAATCAGCGGCAATCAAGGGCGGTAAAGCCCATGTGATTAAATCACACCACAACGTGGGTGGTCTGCCAGAAGACATGAAGTTCCAGTTGGTTGAACCGCTGCGCGAACTGTTTAAAGACGAAGTACGCAAGCTGGGTGTTGAATTGGGTCTGCCGCACGATATGGTTTACCGTCATCCGTTCCCAGGCCCAGGCCTTGGCGTGCGTATTCTTGGTGAAGTGACCAAAGAATATGCAGACTTACTGCGTCAAGCGGACCATATTTTTATCGAAGAGCTGCGTAAATCCGGTTGGTACGATAAAACCAGCCAAGCTTTTACCGTATTCTTGCCGGTTAAGTCTGTTGGTGTGGTTGGTGATGCACGTCGTTATGCGTGGGTTGTCTCACTGCGCGCAGTGGAAACCATCGACTTTATGACCGCGCGCTGGGCACATTTGCCTTACGAATTACTGGAAACAGTATCAGGCCGGATCATAAATGAAATCGAAGGCATTTCTCGCGTGGTTTACGATGTCTCAAGCAAACCACCAGCGACCATTGAGTGGGAATAATCCAGCTTAGTTATATATAGCGATTGAGCTGTCAGCGGCGAACCACAGCAATGTGGTTCGCCGTTTTTGTTTGTACGGCTATTTCGCTGGCAATATGTTGCGCTACTGGTTGGTGGAGAGGACTGGATCGCAAAAAGTATAAAAAAGTTTGTTAGGGTTTTATTGATGAGGTAATTTGAGGATGCATGTGTCACACATGTTACGCATGCTTTCCGAGTGTTATTGAAAAATCAGGAGTTTCATATGGCAGGTTGGTTTGAGTTGAGTAATAGTAGTGATGGTCAGTTTCGCTTTGTATTAAAAGCGGGCAATGCTGAAACTATTCTGACGAGCGAGTTATACAAACAAAAAGCGTCTGCGCAAAACGGTATTGCTTCGGTGCAGGCAAATAGCGGTTTAGATGAGCGTTACGAGCGTAAGGTTGCGAAAAATGGTAAGCCCTACTTTAATCTGAAAGCCGCTAATCATCAGATTATTGGTAACAGCCAAATGTACTCATCAGATGCGTCCTGCGAGAACGGTATTAATAGTGTGAAAACCAATGGTTCGACCACAACCATTAAAGACTTAACCTGAAGCGCTTAAAGATCCTTGCCAAAGTCACCTGACGATTCGTTGTTCGGTGACTTTTTAGTATGTCTATGCCGTTGCTATTACGGTGTCTTGTTCTTCATTTTGCTGTGCAACCAAGCACTAAGCCAATTAAAAATCACTAGAGAAGTGTATTTGCTTCGATTGCTGCTTAAAATGATCGCTGTATTTTAAGCAGTGAAGAAGTTGTATGTCAGAGCATGAGGGTTTAGACGCGCAGGACGAGTTGTTTATGCGCGAAGCGCTGCATTTAGCAGAGCAGGGCGCTGCTTTGGGTGAAGTGCCAGTGGGTGCGGTGCTGGTGCAGGATGGCGCTATCATAGGTCGTGGCTTTAATAGCCCAATTTCTTTGCATGATCCGAGTGCGCATGCTGAGGTGCAGGCAATTCGTGATGCGGCTTTGCATCTGCACAATTACCGCCTGCCAGACACCACCCTGTATGTCACATTGGAGCCCTGCAATATGTGTGCAGGCCTTATTGTGCATGCACGAGTGGCACGTGTCGTGTTTGCTGCGCATGAGCCACGCGCTGGCGTGGTTGCTAGTCAAGGCTGCTTTTTTTCGCAACCGTTTTTAAACCATAATGTGCAGGTGACTGGCGGTGTATTGGCCGAGGCTTCTGCGCACATGCTCAAGGCTTTTTTTAAGGCTCGACGCTAGCGTGCGGAAAGTCGGTGTTGATACCGGCTTTTTTTAGTGCTCAGGATCAGTGACCGGCGTGTTGTCGCTGCTTTGAATGCCAGGTAAATGAGTTGAGCCGCCAGAAATACTGGTACCTTCCATCTGTGGTTGCGTGGCCCAAGTCAAGATGTCGTAATAGCGACGAATATTGTTGACGAAATGTACGGGTTCGCCGCCGCGCGCATAGCCGTAACGTGTTTTGCTGTACCACTGCTTCTGCGCTAAGCGCGGCAGAATGGTTTTGACGTCGAGCCACTTATTTGGATCAAGACCTTCGGCTGCGGTCAGCTTGCGGGCATCTTCAAGATGGCCCATGCCAACGTTATAGGAGGCAAGGGCAAACCAAACTCGATCCGCCTCATGAATGCTTTTAGGTAATTGTGCCATCAGCAGGGCAATGTAGCGGGCGCCACCTTGGATGCTTTGTTTGGGGTTTAAACGATCGCTCACGCCCATGGCTTTAGCGGTGCGCTGAGTGAGCATCATCAGGCCGCGAACACCGGTTTTTGATGTGGCGGTGGGTAGCCAATGTGATTCTTGATAGCCCATGGCAGCCAACAAACGCCAGTCGACGCTATGGATTTTAGCAGCATCGCGAAATGCTGCTTCGTAGTTCGGTAAGCGCTCTTGTAGATGCCGAGCGAACGCATAAGCGCCCACATAGCCGAGTGTGTCGACGTGACCGTAATAGCGTTCAGTTAGGCGCTGCAGTAGCCCAGATTGTTTGGCGTTGGCGAGGAAACGGTTGATTTCATTGAGCAGGCTAACGTCATCACCACCGGCAATTGCCCAGCTTTGTTGATGACTATTGTCCAAGGTGAAAGCCACGCGAATATTAGGAAAATAAACCTGATTCATCGCCACTTGATTGGAGTTTACTACGGTTAAGTCAACTTGACGTTCATCGACCATGCGCAGTAAATCAACGGTTTCGACCTGGTCTGAAACTTCATAACGAAACTCTGGATGCTCTTTTTGAATCTGTTGCAGATGTTCTTCGTGAATACTGCCTTTGAGAGCCAGCAGGCTTTTGCCAATCAAATGCTGTGGCTGTTTAGGACGCTTATCTTTTTGATGGTATATGATTTGCGAGGCAACATCTAAATAGGGATCAGAAAATCGCAGGCTCGCTAAGCGACTAGGGCTCGGCACTAAACCGGCAGCGGCCAAAACTGGGCCATCTTCAGCGGCCAAACGATCATACAGTTGGTCAATATTGTCAGCAGTCTCAATTTTTAGCTCAACACCTAGATGGTCAGCAAAGCGCTTAACCAGTTCGTATTCAAAGCCGGTATCACCGTTACGGTCTTGGAAGTAGGTCGATGGGCTGTTGCGGGTAATCACATGCAAAACCCCTTGCGCCTGAATGCGTTCAAGGGTGGTTGGTGGTTTCCCGCAGCCATTAACAACCAACAGCATGCAGGTTGTGCAGGCAAGCAATAGGCGTTGCAGGTAAGAAAGTGATTGAGAATGCATGGGCGCAGTATACGCAAAGGTGATTGAGTCCGGCAAAA
The DNA here is from genome assembly GCF_000421765.1 of Denitrificimonas caeni DSM 24390. Lineage (GTDB taxonomy): Bacteria > Pseudomonadota > Gammaproteobacteria > Pseudomonadales > Pseudomonadaceae > Denitrificimonas > Denitrificimonas caeni. Next base: position 78,220 of record NZ_ATXQ01000004.1, read on the forward strand.
AAAGCAGTGCTAAACAATCGTCTACGCTCGAAAGCCTGACTGCTCATGCTGAATAAAGCGCTAAAGGGCAGATTTGGATGGTTATTTATTGCCGTGGAGACTAGAATATCCGCCCATTTCATACAATTTTCTGAGGCTGTCACGACGATGCTGATCTTGCGCGGCGCTCCTGCCCTTTCTGCTTTTCGCCATGAGAAACTTTTTGAACAATTGCGTCAGAAGGTTCCCTCTGTCAGCGGTTTGTACGCTGAGTTTGCTCATTTTGTTGAGGTTTCAGCTGCGTTAAGCAGTGAAGAAGGCCAAGTCCTTAGCCGTTTGCTCAAGTATGGCCCGAGTGTGCCTAGCCAAGAGCCAAGCGGACGCCTCTTTTTAGTCGTGCCGCGCTTTGGCACCATTTCACCCTGGTCCAGTAAAGCAACGGATATTGCCAAGAATTGCGGTCTGGCTAAAGTACAGCGCATTGAGCGCGGTATGGCCTATTACATTACCGGTGATTACAGCGACGCGGAAACTCAGTTGATTTCAGCTGCTCTGCATGACCGTATGACCCAGTTAGTGCTTGGCGCAATGGAAGAAGCATCGGCTTTATTTAGCCATGCTCAGCCGCGTCCATTGGCCGTGGTGGATGTGCTGACCGGTGGCGTTGAGAGTCTAGAGAAAGCTAACGTCGATTTAGGTTTAGCACTGGCTGAAGACGAAATCGAATACTTGGTGACAAGCTTCAAGAAGCTTGGTCGTAACCCGCATGACATTGAGTTAATGATGTTTGCGCAGGCTAACTCTGAGCATTGCCGTCACAAAATCTTTAACGCCAGCTGGGATGTAGATGGTCAGGCGCAAGAAAAATCCTTGTTTGCCATGATTAAAAATACTTTTGCGATGAACAGTGAAGGTGTCTTGTCAGCTTATAGCGATAACGCTTCAGTGATTGAAGGCTTTACTGCGGGACGTTTCTTCCCTGATTCAGAAACTGGCGAGTACGCTGCCCATCAAGAGCCGATTCATATCTTGATGAAAGTTGAAACCCATAACCACCCAACCGCAATTGCTCCGTTCCCTGGTGCATCAACCGGTTCTGGTGGTGAGATTCGTGACGAAGGCGCAACCGGTCGTGGTTCTAAGCCAAAAGCTGGCCTGACTGGTTTTACGGTGTCGAATCTGAATATCCCAGGCTACATCCAGCCATGGGAAGTTCCATACGGTAAGCCTGAGCGCATTGTTACCGCGCTGGATATCATGATTGAAGGCCCGCTCGGTGGCGCGGCGTTTAATAATGAATTTGGTCGTCCGGCAATTACCGGTTACTTCCGTACTTTTGAGCAGAGTATTACGACACCGCGTGGCGACGAAGTGCGCGGTTACCATAAGCCGATTATGTTGGCTGGTGGTTTAGGTAATATCCGCGCCGAACACGTGCAGAAAGATGATATTGCTGTTGGTAGCAAGCTGATTGTGCTCGGTGGTCCGGCCATGTTGATTGGTTTGGGTGGTGGTGCCGCATCGTCAATGGCGACGGGTGCTTCATCAGCTGATTTGGACTTTGCTTCAGTGCAACGCGAAAACCCTGAAATGGAGCGTCGTTGCCAAGAAGTGATCGACCGCTGCTGGCAGTTGGGCGCTGATAACCCGATTAGCTTTATCCATGACGTCGGCGCTGGTGGTTTATCCAATGCTTTCCCTGAGTTGGTGAATGACGCCGGTCGTGGTGGTGTTTTCAACTTACGCAATGTGCCGAATGACGAGCCGGGCATGAGCCCGCTGGAAATTTGGTGTAACGAGTCGCAAGAGCGTTATGTGATGGCGGTTAAGCCAGAAAACCTCGAGCGTTTTGCGGCGATTTGTGAGCGTGAGCGTTGTCCGTTTGCGGTGGTCGGTGAGGCCACTGAAGAGCGTCACTTGACGGTAACTGACAGCCACTTTGGTAATAATCCAGTGGATATGCCGTTGGAAGTATTGCTGGGCAAACCGCCGCGCATGCACCGTAGTGTGAATCGTGAAGATGAGCTGGTGGATAGTTTTGTTGCCGCTGATATCGACTTAAAAGAAGCAGCTGAGCGTATTTTGCGTCACCCAACAGTGGGCAGTAAAAGCTTCTTGATCACTATTGGTGACCGTAGCGTGACGGGCTTAGTGGCACGCGACCAAATGGTTGGTCCTTGGCAAGTGCCTGTGGCTGATTGCGCGGTCACTGCGAGCAGCTTTGATGCGTATGTCGGTGAAGCAATGGCGATGGGTGAGCGTACGCCTTTAGCACTGCTGGATGCTCCGGCGTCGGGTCGTATGGCGGTGGGTGAGGCGGTGACTAACCTTGCTGCAGCACGGATTAACAAGATTTCTGATATTCGCTTATCAGCCAACTGGATGGCCGCAACCGGTCACCCAGGTGAAGATGCACGTTTGTACGATACTGTACAAGCCGTCGGTATGGAGCTTTGTCCGGCACTTGGAATTACCATTCCGGTCGGTAAAGACTCAATGTCGATGAAGACTAGTTGGCAGGATGAGGGCGTTGATAAATCAGTCACCTCTCCGTTGTCATTGGTGATTACTGGTTTTGCTCCGGTGCCAGATATTCGTCAGACCTTAACGCCGCAGTTGCGTTTAGATAAAGGCGACAGCGCTTTACTCCTGATTGACTTGGGTCGTGGTCAAAACCGTTTAGGTGCATCGATCTTCACTCAAGTGTATAGCCAGATCGGCCAACAAACCCCTGATGTTGACAGCGCTGAAGACCTAAAAGCCTTCTTCGCAACCATCCAGAGCTTGAATGCAGCACAGCGTTTGCTGGCTTATCATGACCGTTCTGATGGTGGTTTGCTGACGACTGTCTTGGAAATGGCATTTGCCGGTCACTGTGGTCTAGATATTGATCTTGATGCGCTAAATATTGCTGCTGAAGATGTCAATGCCGCCTTGCTTAACGAAGAGTTGGGCGCTGTCGTACAAGTGCTCAGTACTGATGTTGAGATTGTATTGGCTGCTTTTGCTCAAGCGGGTATATCTGAGTGCGTGAGTGTGATTGGCCGTCCAGTGGCGGGTGATGCGATTAAAGTTAGCTTGGCTGGCGAGACGGTATTTGCGGGTGAGCGTCGTTTACTGCAGCGCACATGGACAGAGACCAGTTATCAGGTGCAACGTCTGCGTGATAACGCTGAATGTGCTGAGCAAGAGTTTGAAGCACTGCTTGATCAAGAAGATCCAGGTTTGTCAGTGCAGTTAACCTTTGATGTTAATGCTGATATTACTGCGCCTTATATTAAAAAAGGCGTGCGTCCACGCGTTGCTGTTCTGCGCGAGCAGGGTGTCAATGGTCACGTGGAGATGGCGGCTGCCTTTGATCGTGCGGGCTTCACCGCAGTTGATGTGCACATGAGTGATGTGCTGGCGGGTCGCATTGATCTTGATACCTTTAAAGGTTTAGTGGCGTGCGGTGGTTTCTCTTACGGTGACGTATTGGGTGCTGGTGAGGGCTGGGCTAAATCAATTCTGTTTAACAGCCGTGCTCGCGATGCGTTCTCGCAGTTCTTCGATCGTGATGACAGTTTCACCTTAGGTGTGTGTAACGGTTGTCAGATGTTGTCAAATCTTAATGAGCTGATTCCAGGTTCTGAGTTCTGGCCGCGTTTTGTGCGCAACCAGTCTGAGCAGTTTGAAGCACGTGTGGCGATGGTTGAGGTGCAAAAGTCTCAGTCGATCTTCTTGCAAGGCATGGCCGGCTCGCGTTTGCCAGTGGTTGTCGCGCACGGAGAAGGGCATGCTGAGTATGCCAGTGCGGATGCGTTGCTTGAGTCTGATGTGTCGGGTTGCGTGAGTCTGCGTTATGTTGATAACTACGGCAAAGTGACTGAGCGTTATCCAGCGAACCCGAACAGTTCGCCGAAAGGTATTACTGGTTTAACCAACCGTGATGGTCGTGTGACGATTATGATGCCGCACCCTGAGCGTTTATTCCGCGCCGTACAAAACTCTTGGCACCCTGATGAGTGGCAAGATGACGGTGCTTGGTTGCGTATGTTCCGTAATGCTCGTGTTTGGGTTGACTGAGTCAGCTGTCTAGCACCAAAACGCCGCTGCATGTCAGCGGCGTTTTGCTATCTGGCTGGTACGAGGATGGGAGCGCGGACGGCTCGTCCGCAACACGCTTTACTTAAAAGATGGTTTATTTACCTGTCTTGCGCTGTACGTATCTTACTTCGGGCTATGCACTCATGTAAGTTGCTTTGAAATTGGCGCAGCGTACGTCGTACTTTGGGGTAAGTGTTAATCCGTCAATGAACCCATCCGGGGTTCAGCTCCGGCGCTGCGCCATCCTTGGCGCTGCTCACCACACCCACCCCGAAGCACTCGTTGACCATGTGTAGGGCTTGCACTATTGCGGTTCTAGTCATGAGAGCAGCAGGTTTTTGGAATAATTTGCTTACCATTTGCTACAGACTAATAAAGCTGAATAGAGCTCCGCAGAATGCTGGCTTTAAAAGAGCCATGCGCTAACTCTGCTAACAACATCACTGATCAATGAGTATCTTGTTGTGTTGCGACGAGCGAGTCATGGATGACGAAGCGCCCGAATCGGGTCAGGATGACCCGTTGAGGGAAAAGCGATACTAACAAGGTACGGCATGCGCATAATAAAAAGTGTTTTTAACACGGTTTGTGGGCTTATGGCCGAATCTCAATCAGCGTACCGTCTTTCACTGTTTTCCAGACTTCCTGCATGTCCGAGTTGGTCAAAGCAATACAGCCTTCAGTCCAGTCCAGAGTATTGAAAAACCATTCTGGATACTCTTCATCATTGGGTGTGCCGTGCAACATAATCATACCGCCGGGTGGTAGCCCGGTTTCTTTTGAGCGCTGCAAATCCTTAGCGTTAGGATAAGAAATATGCATCGCTAAATTAAAATTATCACTTTGCTTGCGCCAGTTAATCCAATACAAACCTTCTGGCGTGCGTTGATCACCCTCATACTCCTTCGGGCCGATTTTTTTACCCAGCGACACACGGTAGGATTTAACCACTTCTCCGCGATGCATTAAATGCAAAGCCCGCTCCGACTTGACCACTAGAACTTTATCAACACTCGGGTTGGCATTACTGTTAGCTTGACTGGCGTAACACAGAATCGGTAATGATAAAAATAAGGCAACAAGCATAGCGCGCATAAAACAGACTCACGAAAAGAACTAAAGCTGCTGCTGTTAGTCGGTCATTGGGCGAGAAAACTCGCATGGGTTATTGTTGTGGCGGCTATTCTAATCGGTTTCTTGACGGCTGGCGATTGCTGGCGTGCGATCATCGAGAAACAATTGTTTAAGTGTGGGTTAACCACGACTTTTGGCTGAACTGAACTCAAGTGGCTTGGGCCTCATGTCTGCTTCATGGCATGATGTTTACATATTGGGGTATAGAGAAAGCTCATGTTGGACAGTGTATTACAGCGAGTACAAAGCTATTCACCGCGTACCTTGGCAATACAGCCACACTTTCGCGAGGCCGCAGTCTTAATGGCGCTGACCCGCAGTGCTAATCCTGAATTGCTCCTAACTTTGCGTGCGCAAGGCTTATCCACTCACGGTGGTGAAGTGGCTTTCCCCGGTGGTCGTCGTGATCCTGAGGATGCAGACTTAGTCAGTACAGCCTTGCGTGAAGCGCAAGAGGAGGTTGGTTTATCACCAGGTTTAGTGGAAATGGTTGGGCCGCTGAGTGAGGTGGTGTCTCGGCATGCAATTAAAGTTACGCCTTATGTGGGCATTGTTCCTGATTATGTCGAATACCGTGCTAACGCGGATGAAATCGACTCGGTGTTTTCAGTGCCCTTAGATTTTTTTGCCAGCGACCCGCGGGAAATGACCCATCGCATCGATTACCTGGGGCGCACCTGGTATGTGCCCAGTTACCAATTTGGTGGTTATAAAATTTGGGGTTTGACCGCTGTGATGCTGATCGAATTGGTCAATCTGGTCTACGACACTAAAATCATCCTGACTGAACCGCCGCAGTTGAGTAAAAAAGAACTCTAAATAAAAAACATAAAGGAGCGACCGATGAAATATCGTTTAGCAGATAGTCAAGTTGATGCGCATCCAGACAGCTGGATTGCCCCAACCGCAGCTGTAATTGGCAAAGTACGTCTAGAAGCAGGTGCCAGTGTTTGGTTTAGCGCAGTGTTGCGCGGTGATAATGAACTGATTCATATCGGCGAAAACAGTAATGTGCAAGACGGCACGGTGATGCACACCGACATGGGTTGGCCGCTGACTTTAGGCAAAGGAGTGACTGTTGGCCATAACGCTATGCTGCATGGTTGCACCGTCGGTGACCATAGTTTGATTGGTATTGGCGCGGTGATTCTCAATGGTGCGAAAATAGGTAAGCACTGCATCATTGGTGCTAACACCTTGATTGCTGAAGGCAAAGAAATTCCTGATGGCAGCCTTGTTGTCGGCTCACCGGGTAAAACTGTACGAGAACTCACCGAGCAGCAGAAAAAGATGCTGGAGGCCAATGCGGCGCATTATGTGCATAATGCTCGGCGTTACGCTAAAGACTTACAGGTAGACAATGACGACACCCTCTAAAACGCGCGAAAAACCGGTTAAATCACCCTGTGTGAGTTTATGCGCATTGGATCTTAATGATATCTGTATGGGTTGCCAGCGCAGTGCTGATGAAATCAGGCGCTGGGGCACTATGACCAACCAACAGCGGCGTGAAGTGCTTGAAGAGCTTGAGCAGCGCGCTCGCCAGCAAGGTTTGCTAAGTTAATTAATGAGGATAGGAAATGCCCTGTATTGGAACGCCATTATCAGCGACTGCTGTGCGAGTTTTGCTCTGTGGCTCTGGCGAACTCGGCAAAGAAGTTGCGCTAGAGTTGCAGCGTTTTGGTGTCGAAGTCATTGCTGTTGATCGCTATGCTAACGCCCCAGCTATGCAGGTTGCCCATCGAAGTCATGTCATTAATATGCTGGATGATGCGGCGTTACGTGCGGTGATTGAGTTGGAGCAGCCGCATTATATCGTTCCAGAGATAGAAGCGATTGCCACGGCGACCTTGGTGGCCCTCGAAAGCGAAGGATTTGCGGTGATTCCGACTGCGCGTGCTGCGCAGCTCACCATGGATCGTGAGGGTATTCGTCGCTTGGCCGCTGAAGAGTTAGAGCTGCCGACGTCGCCTTATTGCTTTGCTGACAATTACGGCGAATATTGTGCTGCTGTTCTGCAGGTCGGTTACCCGTGCGTGGTTAAACCGTTGATGAGTTCGTCTGGCAAAGGACAAAGTGTCTTGCATAGCGAAGCTGATCTAGAGAGTGCCTGGCAAATTGCGCAAGAGGGCGGGCGTACTGGTGCGGGACGAGTGATTGTTGAAGGTTTTATTGATTTTGACTATGAAATCACCTTGCTGACTGTACGTCATGTTGATGGCACCAGTTTTTGTCAGCCCATTGGTCATTTACAAGAGCGCGGCGACTATGTGGAGTCATGGCAGCCGCAAGCGATGACTGCTGCTGCATTGGCGCAAGCGCAGCGAGTAGCGCAATGCATTACAGATTCACTAGGTGGTCGTGGCGTCTTTGGTGTGGAGTTATTTGTTAAAGGCGATCAGGTCTGGTTTAGCGAGGTTTCGCCGCGCCCGCATGACACGGGGTTGGTTACTTTGATGTCGCAAGATTTATCAGAGTTTGCTTTGCATGCGCGGGCGATTTTAGGTCTGCCGATTCCTGCAATTCGACAAATGGGCGCTACTGCTTCTGCGGTGATTTTGGTTAAGGGTCATTCGACAAAAACCGCTTTTGCCAGTTTAGCGCAGGCCTTACAAGAGCCAGATACCGCATTACGCTTGTTTGGTAAGCCTGCGGTTGAAGGTGAGCGGCGCATGGGTGTTGCTTTAGCGCAAGCCGAAACGGTAGAAGCAGCTCGCGCAAAAGCCTTGCAAGTGGTAAGTCAAATCAGGGTTGAGCTGTAATCGATGAGCGACTGATCACCTAGCTAATCAGTCGCTGCTCCATAAGCGCGCACGACTGATTCGATTGTCTTTGATTTCGAGTGTTTCTAAGTAGTACGGACCAATCTGAATACACACCGCGCCTTCAGGAATAAATTCTAGAATCTCGGTGATTAAGCCGTTCAGTGTTTTCGGGCCATCGCTGGGCAATTCCCATTCCAGTGCTTTATTGATATCACGGATATAGGCAGCGCCATCAATGGTGTAACTGCTATCGCTGAGTTGGCGAATTTCTGGTGTGGCGCGTTGATCATGATCACTGAACTCGCCAACAATCTCTTCGAGGATGTCTTCTAGGGTGACAATGCCTTCTACGTCGCCATACTCGTCAACCACGATACCAATTCGACGTTTATGCTTTTGGAAATTCAGCAGCTGAGTCGACAGTGGTGTGCTTTCTGGAACAAAGTAAGGATCGCTACAGGCTTCTTGCAGATCATCGTGAGTGAGTTTGTTGAGTGTCAGCAGGCGCGCGATTTGACGCATGTGAATCACGCCAATGATCTGGTTAATGTTCTCACGGTACAGTGGCAAGCGCGTGTGCGTGGTAGTGCGCAGTTGCCAAATGATTTGATCAAGATTGCTATTGAGGTCGATACCAAATACCTCGTTGCGTGGAATCATAATGTCATTGACGGTGACGTTTTCCAGATCAAGGATGCCTAGGAGCATCTCTTGGCGATTGCCTGGCAGTTCTTGCCCAGCCTCGCGTACAACGCTGCGTAGCTCTTCAGTTGATAGGCTTTCAGATGAGCGATGGCGAGGATCAACACCAAATAGGCGCAGTAAGCCATTACTGATGGCGCCGGTTAGCCAGACGACTGGGCTCAGTGGTGCCATTAGCAGTAAAATAAGACGACTCGAGGGAAAGGCAATCAGCTCTGGGCGCAGGGCGGCTAATGTCTTTGGCGTGATTTCACCGAAAATCAGGATGATAATCGTCAGAGCTGTGGTTGCAATCACCACACCAGCATCGCCCCAGAGCTCTACAGCAACGACAGTAGCAATCGAGGCGGCAAGAATATTAACCACGTTATTGCCTACTAGAATTGTTCCTAGTAAGCGATCGGGCGTGCTCAGTAAGCGCTGCGCGCGCTGTGCGCCGCTATGCCCTTCGCGACCTAGATGGCGAAGCCTGTAGCGGTTAAGGCTTAGTAAACTGGTCTCCGAGCTGGAGAAAAACGCAGAACAAATAATCAGAAAAACCAGCAAACCTAATAGATAGCTGATGTGCATATCGTCCACAAGCAAAGAGCCTCAAATAGCTAAAATAAATTCACGGACCAATTTACTGCCGAAGTAGGCCAGCATCAGTAAGAAAAAGCCGGCGATTGTCCAGCGGATGGCTTTGTGTCCGCGCCAACCGAGTTGGTGGCGTCCCCATAAAAGGATGCCAAAAACCAGCCAAGCGATGCATGACAACAAGGTCTTGTGGACCAAATGTTGAGCGAATAAGTTATCAAGGAATAACCAGCCGGTGATCAGTGATAACGATAGCAACAACCAGCCTGCCCATAAAAAGCCAAACAATAAGCTTTCCATGGTTTGCAGCGGCGGAAAGTGTTTGATTAATGTAGAAACTGGGCGTTTGCGCAGTTGCTGGTCCTGAATGAGTAAAATCATCGACTGAAATACAGCAATAGTAATCATGCCGTAGGCTAAAATTGAAAACAGAATATGCGCCAAAATACCTGGAGCTTCATTAATAGGCTGCATATTGCCTTGCGGCAAAAACTGCGCACACAATACAGTGACGGTGCCTAAGCTCAGTAGCGGCACCAGCAGAACATGCACCGACATACGCAGCAGGCAAAGCAGTACCAGTGCGATAACGGAAAAGGCAATCAGGCTGGCAGCATTAAAGAAGCTTAAGGACAGACCTTGGTCGGTCAGCAGGATCGGAAATAAATGCAGGCCATGGGCAATCAGCCCTAATAACGTAGCACTGGCGACGAGGGTTGTGTTGAGCGCGGTGCGCCGCAAAAAGCAGCCAATAATGTATAAACAGGTGGCTAAATAAAAAACTGCAGCGAAGACACTAGAAAGCAGAATGGACATAAGACCTAATACAATAAATGCAACGGGTTGAGTTTGGCATATAATACATCAGCACAGAAACAATATTTGCTTTGCTGCACAGAGAGACTCGATATTTCCAGTCTTTTTACGATTAAGCAATCGCTGTTGTATCTAAAACACAATATCCTTTGACAGTTGCAAGGTCTATCCATAGAATACCGCGCCTATGATATATGGACCGATTCCTCCTCACGTTGATCCGCGAAAACTTGCTGATCGCAGTGTTTCCTTAGCTGGAGAGCTGCAACTGTCGCAATTTTCTAGGGTCTGCGAACTGTTAACAGACACTGCCGGACATGTTCGCGCAGAGTTTGCGTTTAGTCGCGACGAGCAGAAAGTAGCAGTAATGCAACTTAAACTTGAGTCGGAGGTTAGGATGATCTGCCAGCGTTGCTTGGATGAGGCAGCTATACCTGTTAGTGGTGAGTATCTGTATGCCATAGTCACACCCGGCACAGATGCGTTACACTTGCCCAAAGGATATGACGCGCTTGAAGTAGGTGAAGAACCTTTAGATTTATTGGCATTGATTGAAGATGAGTTATTGCTCGCTTTACCCATTGTGCCAATGCATCCACCTGAAGAATGCCAGCAACCGGCTGGGCTCCTAGAGTCCGAATCGAGCAAGAACGCGGTTACAAGGTCCAACCCGTTCAGTGTATTGGCGCAGTTAAAGCGTGACCCAAACGTTTAGGAGTTAATAATTATGGCTGTTCAGAAAAGTAAGAAATCCCGTTCAGCGCGTGACATGCGCCGTTCACACGATGCACTCACCGCAAGCACTTTGACTGTAGAAAAAAGTACAGGCGAATTGCGTTTGCGTCACCACGTATCACCAGAAGGTGTATACCGTGGTCGCCAAGTGATCACGAAGGATTCTGCTGAGTAAACCTTGACCGGTTTAACGATAGCAATTGATGCAATGGGCGGGGACTTTGGTCCCCGTCTTGTCGTTCCTGCTTGTATAAAAAGCTTAACCGAATATCCGGCGCTGCATTTAGTGTTGGTCGGTGACCGTTCTATTATTGAGCCAATTCTTGCTCAGTATCCCCAAAATGATTCTTCGCGCTTAACCGTGCAGCATGCCGGTGAAGAAGTGACGATGGATGATTTGCCAGTCCACGCACTGCGCCATAAGCCCGACTCCTCGATGCGTATTGCTTTGCAATTATTGCGTGATAAGCAGGTGCAAGCCTGTGTCAGTGCTGGCAATACCGGAGCCTTGATGGCTTTGGCTAAACATGTGCTCAAGTGCTTGCCAGGTATTGATCGACCGGCAATTATGACTGCTTTGCCAACTCAAAGTGGTGAGACACACCTATTGGATTTAGGGGCTAATGTTGATGTCAGTGCCGATCAATTAGTGCAGTTTGCGTTGATGGGCTCTGCCGCGCTGCAGATTCAAAGTGTTAATCATCCACGCGTCGCTTTGCTCAATGTCGGTAGCGAAGCGATTAAGGGTAATCAGCAGGTTAAGCAGGCGGCAGCATTGCTCGAAGAGATCAAGCACCTTAATTACATCGGGTACATTGAAGGTGACGGTGTTTTTCGTGGTGAGGCGGATGTGGTGGTGTGTGACGGCTTTGTCGGTAATATTTTGCTTAAATCCAGTGAAGGCCTTGCGCAAATGATCGCTGCACGTATTCGACAGCGACTCGGGCGAGGCCTGCGGGCATGGCTATTATCATGGCTGGCTGCGCCATTGCTGCGAGTGCTGCGCACTGAGCTTGCTCCTGATCGATACAATGGTGCGTGTCTATTAGGTGTGACTGGAGTTGTAGTGAAAAGCCACGGCAGTGCCAGTCAGGCTGCCTTTCAATCAGCGATAGGTGTGGCCTATCGTGCTGCGCAAGAGCACCTTGCGGAGTGCCTGCAGCAGCACTTGCGGCAAGTCATGGTTGATGCGGAACTCAATCTTGATACTAAGGTGTGACCGATGCTGGGTGCTTATCATCCAATAGTCGGTTTGTTATTAGTACCTTAAGCGTGGCAAACTTCCTTTGTTGAATGATAGGTAATATTTAGTTATGAAGGCTTCTCTTGCGTTTGTATTCCCCGGGCAAGGTTCTCAGGCTGTCAGCATGTTGGCAGATATTGGTGCCGCTGAATCTGTGGTTGCTGAAACTTTTGCCGAAGCATCTGCTGCTTTAGGTTATGACCTGTGGGCGCTATGTCAGCAAGGTCCTGCCGAAGTATTAAATCAAACGGATAAAACCCAGCCCGCTATTTTGACCGCATCGATTGCCTTATGGCGTTTGTGGTTGGCTAAAGGTGGTCCGCAACCCGCTTATGTCGCAGGGCATAGTTTGGGTGAGTATTCAGCGCTGGTTGCTGCAGGCAGTTTGACTTTGGTTGATGCGGTGCGTTTGGTTGAGCGTCGTGGTCAGTTAATGCAAGAAGCTGTGCCAGCAGGTACTGGCGGTATGGCCGCTATTTTAGGTTTAGATGATGCTGATGTGCAGGCTGCTTGTGCAGAAGCCGCGCAAGGTGAAGTGGTCAGCGCAGTGAATTTTAATGCGCCAGGCCAAGTTGTGGTTGCAGGTTCTGCCGCTGCTGTTGAGCGCGCGATTGAAGCCTGTAAGGCGCGTGGTGCGAAGCGTGCAATGCCTTTGCCGGTGAGTGTACCTTCGCATTGTGAGTTAATGCGCCCTGCCGCAGAGCAGTTTGCTCAGGCCTTGGCTGCAGTTGCTTGGCAGAAGCCAAGCATTGCTTTGGTGCAGAATGTCAGCGCTGAAGTCGTGACAGATTTAGCTGTATTAGAACAAAACCTGTTAGCGCAACTCTATAGTCCTGTGCGTTGGGTTGAATCGATGGTGTGTTTAGCGGCGCAAGGTGTAACTGATGTGGTGGAATGTGGCCCAGGTAAAGTCCTGTCAGGCCTCAATAAGCGCTGCATTAAAGGTGTTAATACATATAATTTGGACAGCCCCGAAGCATTTGCTGCAGCCTTAACTGCACAGCTTTGATATGGAGAGAGTGATGAGTTTAGAAGGTAAGGTGGCGCTAGTCACCGGTGCAAGCCGTGGTATTGGTCGCGCCATTGCCCTGCAGTTAGGTGCGCAAGGTGCAACTGTTATTGGTACTGCTACTTCTGAAAGCGGCGCGCAAAGTATCAGTCAAGCGTTGCAAGATAGCGGCATTCAAGGCGCTGGCATGGTGTTAAATGTCTGCGATGCAGATTCTGTAGCTGCGACACTTGAGCGCATTCAAACAGAGTTTGGAGCGCCACTGATTCTAGTCAATAACGCCGGTATCACTCGCGATAATCTGATGCTGCGGATGAAAGACGATGAGTGGTTTGATGTTATTGATACCAATTTGCATAGTTTGTACCGTATGTCGAAAGCTGTGTTACGCGGCATGACGAAAGCGCGCTGGGGACGTATTATCAGTATCGGCTCAGTAGTAGGTGCAATGGGTAATGCAGGTCAAGTAAACTACGCTGCAGCAAAAGCTGGTTTAGAAGGTTTTGGTCGTGCTTTAGCCCGTGAAGTAGGCTCGCGCTCGATTACCGTTAACGCAGTTGCTCCAGGCTTTATCGATACGGATATGACCCGTGATTTGCCCGAAGCACAGCGTGATGCATTATTGACTCAAATCCCGTTAGGGCGTTTGGGGCAAGCGCAAGAAATTGCTAACGTTGTTGGTTTTCTTGCGTCAGAACAGGCTTCTTATGTTACTGGAACCACGATTCCGGTGAATGGCGGCATGTATATGAGTTAAAATAGCTGCAAATGTGACCGAAGCGTCAAGTTTTGAGTCATAATTGCGGTTTGTAAAACATGAGTTGTTTGAGTGACGCATCACGCTGAACACAGACAAATCGAACAAGTTGTTCGCAAAGGGCAGGCAGTTGGCTTAAAATGCGCAAAACCCTTTCATGCACTAGTGGCAGCTAGAGTTGCCCAGTTTTTTCCATTTAGGAGTGATACACGGTATGAGCACTATTGAAGAACGCGTTAAAAAAATTGTTGCTGAACAGTTAGGTGTTAAAGCAGAAGACGTGACTAACAGCGCATCTTTTGTTAATGATTTAGGCGCGGACTCATTGGATACAGTTGAGTTGGTTATGGCTCTTGAAGAAGAGTTCGAGACTGAAATTCCTGATGAAAAAGCTGAAAAAATCACTACTGTTCAAGAAGCTATCGATTACATCAACGCGCACGCGCAGTAATGTAAACGGTTGTTTTACAACAGCGAAAGCCGCGCGACTTTTATAGATGTGCGGCTTTTTTTTTGCACAGCGCATAATGCATTAACAAGAGGTTATCGCCATGTCGCGTAGACGTGTCGTAGTTACCGGGATGGGAATGTTGTCCCCGCTGGGTGTTGATGTTGCACAGAGTTGGTCTGGCATCCTTGCAGGTAAAAGCGGTATTGGTTTGATTGAGCATATGAATGTTGATGCTTTTTCAACTCGTTTTGGCGGGTCCGTCAAAAACTTTGATGTTGAACAGTATATGCCTGCTAAAGATGCACGGCGCTTAGACTTGTTCATTCAGTACGGGTTGGCGGCAGGTATGCAAGCCATGACTGACTCAGGATTGGAAGTCACTGATGCCAATCGTCAGCGCATTGGCGTAGCGATGGGCTCTGGGATTGGCGGTCTAACCAATATTGAAAACACCAGTAAAACGCTATTTGATCAGGGCCCGCGCCGGATTTCACCATTTTTTGTGCCTGGTTCTATTATCAACATGATCTCTGGCGTCTTGTCGATCCAGCTTGGTCTACAGGGTCCAAACTACGCTGTAGCAACCGCTTGCACGACAGGTACCCATTGTATCGGTATGGCGGCGCGCAATATTGCTTATGGTGATGCTGATGTGATGTTGGCTGGCGGCGCTGAAATGGCAGCCTGTGGCTTAGGTCTTGGTGGCTTTGCTGCGTCACGCGCATTATCTACGCGTAATGACGATCCGCAAGCAGCAAGCCGTCCATGGGACGCTGGCCGTGATGGTTTTGTGCTGTCCGATGGCGCCGGAGCCTTGGTGTTGGAAGAGTTAGAGCATGCGAAAGCCCGTGGTGCGACGATTTATGCAGAAGTTGCTGGTTTTGGTATGAGTGCGGATGCTTACCATATGACCTCGCCACCAGAACAAGGTGATGGTGCGGCGCGTTGCATGGCCAATGCACTGCATGATGCAGGCATGCTTCCTGATCAAGTGCAGTATGTGAATGCGCATGGAACCTCAACCTCAGCGGGTGACTTGGCTGAAGTTAATGCATTGAAAAGTGTCTTTGCTGAGCATGCCAAAACCATCTGTGTTAGCTCCACGAAATCGATGACTGGACACCTATTAGGTGCTGCCGGCGCTGTAGAGGCGATTTTTAGTATTTTAGCAATACGCGATCAAGTGGCACCGCCGACCATCAATCTTGATGAGCCAGGTGAGGGCTGCGATCTCGACTTCGTTGCCCATCAAGCTAAGCCGCTAGCGATTGATGCTGTGCTCTCTAACTCCTTTGGTTTTGGCGGCACCAATGGCTCATTGCTGTTACGTCGGTATCGTTAGACGTGCAGCCTTGGATTAACGGTCAGCCCAGCGATACTATTGCGCTGGCTGACCGTGGCCTTGCTTATGGTGATGGTTTGTTTGAAACCATCAAAGTGCGCAATGGCAGGGCAGTCCTACTTGAGCGTCATTTACAGCGCTTACAAGAAGGTTGCCAGCGCTTAGTGATTCCGCTTGATTTGCCGTTGTTACGGCAAGAGCTGGATGCTTATATGCAGCAGCTCGGTGTTGGCGTATGTAAGTTGATCTTAACCCGTGGCGTCGGTCAGCGCGGTTATGCTCTACCTGAGCCGTGCGTCCCGCAGCGTATTTTACAGTCTTCAAGTCTTCCTCAATGGCCGATCGCGCACAGAGAAAATGGCATTCAGTTGTATAACTGTCGGTTACGACTTGCCGAGCAGCCCGTTTTGGCTGGGCTAAAACATCTGAATCGTTTAGAGCAGGTTCTGGCGCGGGCTGAGTGGTCAGACCCTGTTTACGCTGAAGGCTTATTGTTGGATCGGCATCAGCGTGTGGTTGATGGGGTGTTCAGCAATATTTTTATTGTTAAAAACCAGCAGCTAATGACCGCTGATTTAAGCCGTTGTGGTGTGGCTGGGGTGATGCGTGCCGAGCTGTTAACGCGTGCCCAAGCTGCCGGAGTTGCGGTGGCAGTGTCTGATATTACCCTCGAGCAGCTACTGCAAGCGGATGAGGTTTTCACTTGCAATAGTCTTTATGGTATTTGGCCTGTACGCAGTTACGCAACACAGCACTGGTCAGTCGGTGAATTGACTCGTAAGCTGCAGCAACTTATCAAAGACTTAGTGGATGAATAACCGTGCTGCGTAAGTTAACCATTGCTTTTTTTAGTAGCTGTTTGTTTGTGCTGATGGCGGTCGCTTTGCTATTTTGGATGCAGCGCGAAGTACTTGAGCAGCCCTTGCAAATTGATAGTGAGCAAGTGCTTGCTGTGCCTGCAGGCAGCACGCCAAACGGTTTGTTGCTGCAACTGGAGCAGCAGGGTGCATTGCGCGGGGCGTTTTGGCTGCGGCTGAGTTGGCGATTGCAAGGCTATAGCCAACCTTTGCATGCCGGTGAATATCAGCTTACTGAAGGTATGAAAGTTGCGCAGTTATTAGAAAAGTGGCGCAGCGGTGATGTCTTGCAGTACCGCGTCACCTTGGTTGAAGGTTGGAACTTTCGTCAAGTCCGTAGCGCTTTAGCGCAGCAGGAAGAACTCCAGCAAACCCTTGGCGAGGTCAGTGATAGTGAGCTGATGCGTCAACTGGGTCAGGCTAATGTGCATCCTGAAGGACGCTTTTTTCCGGATACCTATAACTTTGTGCGTGGACAAAGTGATTTAGATATTCTCCGTCAAGCCAATCAACGCTTACAAAAAGTGCTCGCTGAGGAATGGGCGACGCGCGCAGAAAACTTACCTTATCGGACAGCTGATGAGGCTTTAGTGATGGCATCGATTATTGAAAAAGAAACCGGTGTAGCGCATGAGCGTGATGAAATTGCTGGGGTGTTTATTCGTCGTCTTGGCATTGGTATGCTGCTGCAGACCGACCCCACAGTGATTTATGGGATGGGTGAGGGTTATAGCGGGAAGATCACTCGCGCTGATTTGCGTCGTCCTACGCCTTACAATACCTATGTGATTGCTGGCTTGCCGCCAACTCCAATAGCCATGGTTGGGCGTGAAGCGATTCATGCGGCGCTGCATCCCAAACCTGGTAAAAGCTTATACTTTGTTGCGCGTGGCGATGGCAGTCATGTATTTTCTAATTCGCTGGCTGAGCACAATAAAGCAGTGCGTGAGTATCAGCTCAAACGTCGCGCTGATTACCGTTCCAGTCCAGCACCAGCTCCAGCTGCGGCTCAATAAGGATTTAGTATGCGTGGATTGTTTATTACCTTAGAAGGTCCTGAGGGTGCGGGGAAAACCACCAACCGAGCCTATTTAGCCGAGCAGTTGCAGGCACAGGGTTTTGTTGTGGCGCTAACTCGGGAGCCAGGTGGCACCGCCTTAGCTGAGCAGATTCGTGAGATTTTACTTGCGCCGCATGATGAGACGATGTCGGTGGATACAGAGTTGCTACTGATGTTTGCTGCGCGCGCGCAACACTTAGCACAAGTGATATTGCCGGCGTTAGCTGAAGGTAAAATCGTTATTTGTGATCGTTTTACCGATGCGACCTATGCCTATCAAGGTGGTGGCCGCGGCTTGGATTGCTCGCGCATTGCACTGCTTGAGCAATTTGTGCAGGGTGATTTGCGTCCAGATATGACCTTATTATTTGATTTGCCCGTTGAAGAGGGCATGGCGCGCGCCGTTGCTCGCGGTAAGCTGGATCGCTTTGAGCAAGAGCAGCAGCTGTTTTTTGAAAACGTGCGTCAATCCTACTTGCAGCGTGCTCAAAATGATCCTCAACGTTTTCGCTTGGTGAATGCTCAGCAAACGTTAGCTGATGTGCAAAAGAGCCTTGATCAGTATCTGTTGGAAATAATGGAACGCGCACGTGAGCAGTAATCTCTATCCGTGGCAAACTGAGCTCTGGCAGTCACTGGCTGGGCGCAGTCAGCAAGCCCATGCGTATTTACTGCATGGTCCAGCGGGCAGCGGTAAGCGTGCTTTTGCTGAGCATTTTGCAGCCTTTTTGTTATGCAAATCCCCTCAGCAGCAACAGCCGTGTGGGCACTGTTCAGCTTGTCAATTGTACGCAGCGGACACCCATCCTGATTTGGCTAGGCTTGAGCCCGAGGAAGAGGGGAAAGGGATTTTGATTGCCAGCGTGCGGGATTTGGTGGCAAAAATCTTACAAACTTCGCAGCAAGGTGGTCGTAAGGTCGTGATTGTTGAGCCAGCAGAAGCAATGACGGCGGGTTCTGCTAACGCTTTATTGAAAAGCCTCGAAGAGCCGGCCGGTTCAACCATTTTCTTATTGATCAGTCATCAATTCAGTTTTTTATTGCCAACCATTAAAAGTCGCTGTGTATTGCAATCCTGCCCGTTACCTAGTGAGCATGTCAGCGTACAATGGCTGCAGCAACAGCACGCTGATTTAAGTTTAGAGCAATGCCAGACTTTGCTGGCGCTGGCCTCGGGCTCGCCGCTAAATGCGCAGAAACTTTTAAACGCTGATGTGCTGGCGATTCGTGAGCAAGTTGTTAGTGGTGTTAAACAGTTATTTAAACAGCAAAGTAGCCCCAGTGACTTAGCTGTTGCTTGGGCGAAAATCCCGCAAAACTTACTCTTTGATTGGTTTTGTCAGTGGGCGCAGTTGATTCTGCGCTATAAAATGACTGAAGATGAAAGTCAGCTTGGTTTGCCTGATATGCAAGTTGTGTTAAAACACCTTGCACCTCGAGCGCCGCTAGAGCTATTGCTAGAAACACAAAACTGGTTGCTTGAGCATCGACGGAAAGTGTTACGTCGCGTGCCGCTGCGTGCGGATTTACTTCTTGAAGCGCTGTTGTTACGTTGGCAGGCTCTCTTACCACGCTGAATGTGTCGATCTGTGCGTATAATGATGACATGACACTGGGTTGTCACTGCAGCCACGTACTAGAATCAGACGGTTATTGACTCGCAAGGAAGGTGCTATGAATCTGCCCCCGAATATTGGTCCACGTAATGGTATTTTATCGCTGACCATTAAAGATAAGTCCGTGTTGTACGCGGCATATATGCCGTTTATTAAAAATGGCGGCTTATTTATTCCGACCAGTAAAGATTATAAATTGGGCGATGAAGTGTTTATGCTGCTCAATTTAATGGAAGAGCCAGAAAAGCTTCCTGTGGCAGGCAAGGTTGTCTGGATTACACCGCGAGGTGCACAAGGTAACCGCGCTGCAGGAATAGGCGTGCAGTTTAGTGATACTGATATGGCTGTACGTAATAAAATTGAAACCTATTTGGCAGGTGCACTGAAGTCTGATCGACTCACCCATACCATGTAATGTTTTGCGTATTTGCGATGTAAATTGACCTCTAATGACGGCTGTACCGATGCTTATTGACTCACATTGTCACCTCGATCGACTTGATTTAACGGCTTATAACGGTTGTCTTGATACTGCTTTGCAGGCTGCCCGTGAGCGTGGCGTTGGGCATTTTTTATGTATTGGTATCAGTGCTGAGAATGCGCCAACAGTGCGTGCTTTTACTGAGCGTTATGCCGACGTGGATTGCTCGGTGGGTGTGCATCCATTGGATTTAAGCCGTGGCAGTGAGCCAACCATGCAGTGGTTACTGGATGAGTTGAACCATCCAGGCGTGGTAGCTGTTGGTGAAACGGGCTTGGATTATCACTATCAGTCGGAAACAGCGCAGATGCAGCAGGATTCGTTCCGTCTGCATTTGGATGCGGCGCGTGAGTGTGGCAAGCCGGTGATTGTGCATACCCGTGAGGCCAAGCAAGATACGCTGGATTTGCTGCGTGAAGCAGCTTTGCCGCAGGCTGGGGTGATGCATTGTTTCACTGAAGACTGGCCGATGGCCAAAGCTGCATTGGATTTGGGCTATTACATTTCGTTTTCTGGAATTGTAACGTTTCGTAATGCCGATGCGCTGCGTGAAGTGGCCTTACAAGTACCGAGTGACCGTATTCTAGTTGAAACAGATTCACCCTATTTAGCGCCGATCCCTCATCGCGGACGGCCAAACTTTCCTGAGTATGTGGTGGATGTAGCGAAGTTTGTCGCTGAATTGCGTGGTGTATCTTATGAAGAGTTGGCAGCACAAACCACGGATAACTTTAAGCGTTTGTTTCCTTTAGCACGCGTACAAGCCAGCTAAATCAAGTTCTTGCATCAGACTAGCTTGGCTAGTTGTAAAGTTCTCTTGTGTAACGCTGGCTAGGTTGGCGGCTGCGCTCTCCTGTATGATCTGGCCATGCCAGCGACAGCACGCATGCACACAGTTCCTTTCAGGTAGATTGTATCGAATACGTCAGGCACGTATCTTAATTTAAAAGATATTAAAAGACTGGCGCATGTGGTACTTCGGGCTAGCTGTTAATCCGTCGATGAACCCATCCAGGGTTCAACTCCGGCGCTCCGCCATCCCTGGCTCGCTCGTCACACCTACCCCGAAGCACTCATTGATCTTTTGTATTGTTTGCACGCTTGCAGCTTGAATCAACAACAGCTCAAACAATGGAATACTTGCTGCTGATTACTCGAATAAGCGCAAGCGCGCAGTAGATTTGCCGACAATACACATGATCAAGAAGTGCCTCACTGGTGCTGCGGCTAGCGTAGCCAAGGATGGCGTAGCGCCCGAATCGGGTAAGGATGACCCGTTGAGGGAAGAGCAGCACTAGTGAGGTACGTCAGGCGCAGATATCTATCAGTAAAAAACTAAAGATTGACGCATGTCTAAATGGAAAATGATTAAGGCTTACGCGCGACGATCACCGCCCGCATCGGAGTCGATAGGCCTTCAACGGTGTATTGTGGGTTCTCAGGATCTAAGAAATCGCCCAAGGACTGATACTTCATCCACGCGGTGGAACGCTGCTCGTCGGTTGAGGTGTGGCTGACATCCACACAGTGCACATCAACAAAGCCAGCACGACGCAGCCAAAGTTCCAGCGCCGCCACTGAAGGCAAAAACCACACATTACGCATCTGCGCATAACGGTCTTCAGGCACTAGCACTTGGTTGCAGTCACCCTCAATCACCAAAGTTTCCAGAACCAATTCGCCACCACTGACTAAACAATCTTTCAGTGCTAAGAGATGATCGATCGGCGACTTACGATGGTAAAGCACGCCCATCGAAAAAACTGTGTCAAAACCTTCCAGCTTGACCGGCAAATCTTCCAGAGTGAAAGGTAGATGCCAGACGGGTGGCGCATCAAAAAAGCGCAGCATCGCTTGGAATTGGCAGAAAAATAACCAATTTGGATCAACGCCAACCACTGTTTTTGCCCCAGCACCGAGCATGCGCCACATGTAATAACCGTTGCCACAGCCCACATCTAAAATGCGCTTATTGGTTAAGTCTAAGTGAGGACTGACACGATCCCATTTCCAGTCGGAGCGCCATTCGGTATCGACATGCACATCAAACAGGTGGAAAGGACCTTTGCGCCAAGGAGTTAAACCTTGCAGAGCGGTGCGTAACTGCTCGCGTTCAGCATCGTTGCAAAGGCCATCCAGTTGAAACCTATCTTTAAGCTCTGTGGTTGTCGGTACCAGCGCAGGTAGTGCATTGACTGCCGCCATCCAGCGCGGTAAATCACCATGGCTGATGGCAAACAGGTCATCAAATTGTTGCTGGATACCACGTGACCATTGTTTTAATGGCGTTGAGGCAAGCTGCTGAACTAAGGGGCTGAAATCAATCATGGTAGGGCAATCAACGAAGCAAAGTTAAAACACTGGAACCACACGATCACTTTGCTGAAACCTGCGCTGTATAAGCGCTCGCGGTGTTCTTCAAGGCTGTCGGGTAGCATGACTTTTTCAATGGCGCGACGCTTTTGCGCAATTTCAAGTTCGCTGTAACCATTGGCGCGTTTAAACGCGAGGTGCAACTCGTTGAGCAGTTCATGCTCGTCGGCATCATTGAAACGCAATTTTTCTGAAAGTACCAGCGCTCCCGCAGGCAGGAGAGCGCTGTGAATATTTTTCAGGAGTTCAAGACGCTGTTCTGGTGCGATAAATTGTAAGGTGAAATTGAGCGTCACTAATGACGTAGGCTGCAGCGCGAGAGTGAGAATATCGGCATCAATCACCTCGACCGGTAGCAGCTCTTGGAACATTGCATCTTGTGCGTTGAGATGTTCACGGCAGCGCTCAACCATTGCCGCTGAATTATCCACAGCAATCACTTTACAGCCGCTGTGGCTGACATGACGGCGCATGGCTTGAGTCACAGCGCCTAATGAGCAACCGAGGTCGTACAGGGTGCTGTTGGCTTGGGCAAACTGTGCGGCCAGTACGCCGGTATTCTCCACGATGGTTGGATACCCGGGTACTGAGCGTTTAATCATATCGGGAAATACGCGCACCACATCTTCATTGAAGGTGAAGTCAGGTACTTGTGCGAGCGGTGTGTTGAATATGCGATCAGGGACGTGTGTCATAGGCTTGAGCAGGCAAAAAAGAAAGCCATTATGCCACATCTTGCGCTAGAGAATGATGGCTGGGTTAACCGCTAAAGCCTTGTGAGTGCCATAGGTGTGCCGCCACTAATGCGCGCCAAGGACTGAACTGTTGTAGCCATTGCTCGGTTTGCTTGGCAGTGAGCGTATCTTTCTTGAGTAACACCTGCAAATAGCGGCGCACAGCGGCGTCACCATGCAGTGAGCCATCCAGCCAGGCAAAGCCGCGCATCAAAGTGTAGTTGACTGTCCAAGGGCCTATGCCACTAATCGCCAATAGCTCAGAACGCAGCTGTTCGACATTCTCAGCGTTGACCTGCTCTGGAAACTGTAGCGTTTTAGTGTGTAAGAGTTGACTGATCTGTGCCATGGTCCGGGCTTTATTGAGCGATAAACCAACGCTGCG
The DNA here is from genome assembly GCF_000421765.1 of Denitrificimonas caeni DSM 24390. Taxonomy (GTDB): domain Bacteria; phylum Pseudomonadota; class Gammaproteobacteria; order Pseudomonadales; family Pseudomonadaceae; genus Denitrificimonas; species Denitrificimonas caeni. Next base: position 101,321 of record NZ_ATXQ01000004.1, read on the forward strand.
TAATGCTTCAAGAGGGAGCTGTGCGACACGCTGCGCATCCGGATAACACCAGATGCCGGAGGAGTGCTGCACGCCGGCCAGTTCAATAAAACGTCTGCGCACATTTAATGCAGCGGCGACGCTGATTTGCTGGCCAATAATCGCCCAAGTGATGGCTTCAAAAGGACTGCTGACTTGCGCAACCCGCAGGCCAGGGTGGCGTTGGATTAGTGGTCCTAGCTCAACATGCTGATGATGTTGTTTAAAAAAACTTTGAGTCGGCTGCTGAAGCCCCAGAAAGTATTCCAGCCATGACGGCCAGTCTTTTACCGTAGTTGGCGTGTTGACGTGCTCCGAATCAAGTAAGAGTTGTGCGTGCGCCTGTTCTGCAGTGAAGTGGATGCTTAAACAGGCAGGTTGCTGATGCCAAATCAAACCTTTTTCGAGAGTATTGTGAGTCACGCGCTCAGCGAGTTCTTGACTATCGCGCTGATGGAAACTTAAAAAATCAGCAAGGTTGTAGTCGGTTGGTAGGGTAACGCTGTGAGTTAAAGTCGTCATCGCCAGGCCGTCATTGTGTCGTAGTAGTCAACAGAATATACGCGTTTAGCCAATAAGTTACAGAGTATCGCTAGGGTTCAAATTCTGCTGCTGGATAGAGCTTTTGTGTTTACGCCCTTTGGCCTATAGCGCGCTATGTGTCGTCAGGCTATTGTGTTGCGTCACAGCTGAAACAGATTTTTAGGCTTGATCGCCCGCAACTAACGCGCAAATTGTGCGTATTTTTTTACCTGTCAGTGACCGTTTGGTCAGCTGCTGGTGTGGTGGTCATCTAAAGCGGCACTTAACGTGGAAGATGCACGATGATTGGCATACGCAGTATTGCAAGTTACATCCCAGAAGGCAGAGTCGATAACATCGCTCAGGCAGAGAGCTTTGGCCGCGATGCAGAGTTTGTGCAGAATAAACTAGGCACAACAACCTTGGCGATTAAAGCTGATGACGAAGAAACCTCAGATTTATGCGTACGCGCGGTGCACAACTTGCTCGCGAAGAACGTTGATTTAAAGCTTGAGGATGTTCAGGCTTTGGTTGTCGTTACACAAAATGGTGACGCTGAAGGACTGCCGCATACCTCGGCAATTGTCCAGCACAAGCTTGGCTTGCCAACCCATGCTGCGTGTTTTGATGTGTCGCTGGGCTGCTCTGGCTATGTCTATGGCTTGTATGTGCTGAAAGGCTTTATGCAGGCTGCGGGCTTGAAAAACGCCATCTTAGTCACGGCTGACCCCTATTCAAAAATAGTTGATCGTGCGGATCGGATGACCACTTTATTGTTTGGTGATGCGGCCACGGCCACTTGGATGACTGAAGATCCAGTCTGGGAATTGGGGCCTGCACGTTTTGGCGGCGATGGCGGCGGCGCTGAGTACTTGGTGGTAAAGGATGGTCATTTCCATATGAATGGTCGCCAAGTATTTAACTTTGCTAGTCTGAAGATTATCCCGCACATGCAAGAAGTGCTGGATGAGCTCCATTTGAGTTTTGATGATGTCGATTCGATTTGCTTGCATCAGGGCAGTGGGGCGATTGTTGATGCGATTGCAAAGCGTCTTGGCGATAACGGCTCTAAAGTGATTAAGGATATGTTTGGTGCAGGCAATACTGTGTCTTCGTCAATCCCTATGTTGCTTGAGCATTATGCTTTTAATAACGACTGGCGTAACACTTTGTTGTCAGGTTTTGGTGTCGGTTTGTCTTGGGGTTCGGCATTGCTTGTGCGTCCAACGCGCTAATTGTTGCTGGGAGCGCGGGCGGCTCGCCCGCATTTGTGCACATGTCCATCTGCTTGTGCCGCAGTCTTCTTGATCTCGGTGTTTTCCAGCGTTCGGCGCATCTTTACTTACTGCTATACTGCGTTTTTTAACGACAGCGGTAAGGATTCTAGTTTATGAGCACACAGCCTGCCGGCGCATTATTGCATCCGCGCAACCGTCATCAGGGACGTTATGACTTTGCTGCGTTGATTGCTGTTGAGCCGCGCTTAAAGGCTTTTGTGATTATTAATCCGTATGGCAAGCAGAGTATCGACTTTGCCAATCCTGCTGCGGTGCGAGTATTTAATGCGGCATTATTAAAGCAGCTGTATGGCATTAAAGACTGGCAAATACCTGAAGGGTATTTATGTCCGCCGGTGCCGGGTCGTGCTGATTATATTCATGGATTAGCTGATTTATTGGCGTCTGATGCGAAAGGGGTGATTCCGCGTGGAGCAGGTTTTACCGCACTGGATGTCGGAACCGGTGCCAACTGTATCTATCCTTTGCTAGGTCAGCATGATTATGGTTGGCGCTTTATTGCCAGTGATATTGATGCGCAAGCTTTAGCTAATGCTCGGCAGACGCTGCTAGCCAATGCTTTAGATAAAGTCATTGATTTACGTTTGCAGTCAGATAAATCTGCTTTTTTTAAAGGTGTGCTGCGCGCAGATGAGCGGGTTGTTTGCACCTTATGTAATCCGCCTTTTCATAGCAGTGCAGCTGAAGCGAGTAGTGGCAGCGAGCGCAAGTGGCGTAATTTAGGCAAGCAAGATCCGCAGCGTAAATTGCCGGCGTTGAATTTTGGTGGCAAAAGTAATGAGTTGTGGTGCAAGGGTGGTGAGTTGATCTTTGTGCGCAATATGATCAAGGAAAGTAAGGATTACGCCGAGCAGGTGTTGTGGTTTACCACGCTGGTTTCGAAATCAGCACATATTCGATTGCTGCAACGCGTGCTTAAACAAGTCGGTGCTGTTGATGTGCAGATTTGCAGTATGGCGCAGGGGCAAAAGCAGAGTCGCTTTTTAGCCTGGACCTTTCATACTACTGAGCAGCGGCAAGCTTGGTTGGCAAAGGTTTAGAGTGTTTTCTTTGGATGCAAATGATTCGTGGCAATCATTGAGCAAGTTTGGCGCTTGACCTACCTCGCTGGTACTGCTTTTCCCTCAACGGGTCATCCTGACCCGATTCGGGCGCTTCGCCATCCCTGGCTACGCTAGCCGCAGCACCAGCGAGATACGTCTTGATCATATGTATGGTCGGCAAGTCTGCAGCACGAATCGTCTGAATCAAATGATCAGCAGCACGTCTCGAATGCTTGAATGCTTCATGCTGAGAGCGTGCAAACAATGCAAAAGATCAATGAGTGCTTCGGGGTGGGTGTGATGAGCGAGCCAAGGATGGCGTAGCGCCGGAGTTGAACCCTGAATGGGTTCATCGACGGATAAACACCTACCCCGAAGTACGGTAGGCGCTTGACGTACCTCGCTGGTACTGCTTTTCCCTCAACGGGTCATCCTGCACCGATTCGGGCGCTTCGCCATCCCTGGCTTCGCTAGCCGCAGTACCAGCGAGGTACTTGTTAACCGTTGGCGCTGTTTGCTAGATACTGCTCTGGCATACTAATTTTAAACTTTAAATCCCTTGTGGGATTTCTTCGCCGCCGAGCGCTTCGAGAAGTTCTGGAATGAACTCAACGAAAGTCATCATCATCAGAATAAAACTGGCATCAAACTGACTGGCTGCATCATCACCGCCATCTTCTTCTGCTTGATCCAATAGCAAGTCTTCAAAGCGCAAACGTTTAATCGTCAACTTATCGTCGATTAAGAAGCTGAGCTTGTCTTGCCACGCCAAAGTCAACTGAGTAACTAACTTGCCTGCAGCTAAGTGGTTTTGTATTTCTTCGCTAGCGAGGTCTTCACGCTTGATGCGGATAATCCCGCCATCTTCCGCGCTGTCACGCAGTTCACACTCATTGGTGAGCACTAAGCCATTGCTAGCTTCATGTTGCTTAACCCAGTTAGTGAAGGTGGCAGTTGGCGCCGCTTTAACCGCAACAGGGCGCACTGGCAAGCTACCGAGGACTTCACGCAGCGTAGATAACAACTCTTCAGCACGCTTTGCACTAGCGGTGTCAACTAAGATCAAGCCCTGATCTGGCGCAATTGCTGCGAATGTTTTAGAACGACGAATAAAAGCGCGAGGCAGAAGCGCTTGAGTGACTTCGTCTTTAATTTGATCGCGTTCTTTTTTATAGACTTTACGGCCTTCAGCAGCTTCAATTTCATCGGTTTTTTCTTTAACCGCATCACGCACAACGCTACCCGGTAAAATACGCTCTTCAGTGCGAGCGCATACTAGAAAAAAGCCTTGGCCGCTGTGCACCAAAGGGGCATCTTCGCCTTTGCCAAAAGGAGCAACAAAACCATAAGTTGATAACGTTTGGCTACCGCAAGGTAAAGCTGGCTTGCTGGCAAGGGCTGTCTCCAGCGTTTCAAGATCTACAGCTGTGTCTGAGGTTAAACGGTACATCAGCAGGTTGCGAAACCACATAAAAGAAAACTCCACACATAAATAATAAATTAACATGCACTGGCATGTGACACAGATGCGCAAGGATAACGCGCTGAGCAAAAGTCTGCCGAGAAAATCCAGTCAGACAGATATTGCTGTATATAATATCAGTATTTTGTTAGGTGTTGCTGTTGAGGTTTATTAAAAAATTACGAATGGCGCTCAGCCTGCAGAAAAGACCGTCGATGGCGCTTAAGGTTTCTTCTTGAACTGCACTGCTAAAGCGTATTAATGTGTTTTTATTGGCTTTATGAGTACGCTGTGTTTGCCGAGTCTGGGCTGATCACAGCTGTGTAGCGAGGATAATCTGCGTTTTTTGCAAGATTTCGCTAAGTCATTGGATTAATTATGGAAATAAATTGATTTAATGCTTGCCAAGAGGCGTTGCGATGTCTAATATACGCACCACTTCGAGAGACAAGGGTGATTAGCTCAGCTGGGAGAGCATCTGCCTTACAAGCAGAGGGTCGGCGGTTCGATCCCGTCATCACCCACCACTTGTCCTTAAAGTATGCGCAGTGGTAGTTCAGTTGGTTAGAATACCGGCCTGTCACGCCGGGGGTCGCGGGTTCGAGTCCCGTCCACTGCGCCATCTTACGAAAACCCGTTAAGTTTATGCTTAACGGGTTTTTTCGTTTCTGCTGCTCTAAAAATCCTGCTTTAGACGAATGTGACAATTCAGCGAGTGCAATCAAGTGCTTGCTAAAGTAGAGCGCCAAACAGTTTTATGGTGTTGGCGCTGTCAGAATTAGTTTGCTTCTATGTTAATTGCCTTTTGATAACTTTTGCAGCGCTCAAGGTTTTCAATATAGCGAGCTATATGTGGATATGAACTTTCACATTTGAGCGCTTGCAATGCGCCTTGCACAACAAAACCGAGCATGAAATCTGCACCCGTTAGGCGCTCTTCAACTAAGAATGTTTTGCCATCCAGATAATCATTTAAATAGCTAAAAACTTTGTGAAATTCGGTTTCAGCATAGCTGTCGAGGAATTTTAATGAGGTGCCGCATTTGCTTTCATATTGATTAAACACTTTTAGCAAAAACGGCAGCATTGCTGAGCTTTCAGCAAAGTGAATCCACTGCAAGTAATCGCTATACGCTGCGGACTGCTTGTTAGGTGCTAAGTGGGGTGCGAATTTGCTAATGAGCAATTCGACGATGGCTCCCGATTCAGCAATGACTTTACCGTCCAGTTCAATCACGGGTGACTTACCAAGCGGGTGGATGGCCTTTAGTGATTGCGGAGCTAAGTTAGTGTTCGCATCACGTTGGTACTTAATAATTTCGTACGGTTGTCCTATTTCTTCAAGTAGCCATAGGATGCGAATCGAGCGTGAAGCGTTGAGATGATGAAGCTTTATCATGGTTGCTAATACCTTGTTGGGCGAGCGTGCGTAAAAGTGTGAGCGTTTTGTCGTACCTGCTCTAGATACGGTTTTTTTGTGATATGCCGGAAATTGGTCAGGCATGATTGTATGTTGTTACTAAGCGACTAGTCTATTATTTTTAGTTACACTATAGATAAGTATTTTTAAAGTGCTGATATTGACCGTGACTTGATGCTAGGGCTGTGTTTGTTTTCTATAAGTGCTGCAATCGCTAGTAACAAACCTGGCGTGGTCAATGTGATTCGGCGGTTGCTGCAAAGGTTTGGTATAATCAATCACAATTATTCGCCTCTCTGGCTGCTTGAATTCGGTGCTTTATTCTGATGAAACAAAACTACACAGATACTCGGCAACAACTGCTTGATACCGGTCGACGTATGATGGTGACCAAGGGTTTTACGGGTGTTGGCCTTAATGAAATTTTGCAAACTGCGGGCGTTCCGAAGGGCTCGTTTTATCATTATTTCAAATCTAAAGAGCAATACGGTCAGGCCATGCTAGAGGAGTATTTTCAGAATTATCTAGCCGATATGGATCAACGGTTTGCTGCTACAGAAACCAATGCTCGTGAGCAGTTAATGGGTTACTGGATGCAATGGTTGAGCAACTATTGCGAGCCTTGTGATGAGCAAACGTGTCTGGCTGTTAAGCTCAGCGCTGAAGTGGCTGATCTTTCAGAAGCCATGCGTTTGACGCTGCGTGACGGTACTCAGCATGTCATTGAGCGTTTAACGAGTTGTATCGAACGGGGGCAGCATGATGGCTCTCTGCCGCAAAGTAATGCTCAGCAAACCGCGACTGCGCTTTATCAAATCTGGCTGGGGGCGAGCTTATTAAGCAAGCTACATCGTAATAATCAGCCGTTGCAGAGTGCACTACTGACTACGCAGATGATGCTGGCGAATTAAGTTGCTATCTGTCAGGTCACTTAGCTTGTAGGTGAGTTCGATCGTGGTTGCCTGATAAAACCTAGGCATAAAAAACACTTTAATTTTGTCACTTTAAGGCTGTTTATTTTGCAGTAATAACGGCTTGTGCTGAGTGGTGGTGAAATATTCACCTAGAGTAGACGACTGGTCTAATTGTATGTATAGTGCGCTCGACACACACCTAGCGTTCTCGGTCATACCGGGTAGATCTCGTTCTAGCGTTAAATTTTAACAGCGTTACCACGGCAATTATTTATTTTGCACGTGGACAAATTTGTCCAAATCGCTAAGAGACTGGTCTATTTTGAGGTGTTTGCTGAGCTGGGAAAACAACCAGTTAGCACAATATTTTGCATTATTAGGAAGTTAAGAAATGAAAACAGACAGCTTATTCCAGTCGGTAAAACTTGGGCCTTACACCTTGAGCAGCCGCATTGTTCTGCCGCCACTGACTCGCTCGCGCAGCACTCAGCCGGGCAATATCGCCAATGAATTGATGGCAACCTATTATCAGCAGCGCGCAGGTGCCGGCTTTATGATTTCTGAAGGCACACAGATTGAGCCGCGTGGGCAGGGCTATGCTTGGACGCCGGGTATTTATAGCAAGGCGCAGATAGAAGGCTGGCGTAAAGTCACCGAGGCTGTGCATGCCGCAGGCAATATTATTTTTGCACAGCTCTGGCACGTTGGACGTGTTTCGCACACTTCATTGCAACCTGAAGGTGCGGCACCGGTTGCACCCTCAGCAATCGCTGCAAGTAACGTTAAAGTGTTCATTGAGACAGGCCCAGGTGCTGGTGCTCTAGCAGAGCCTTCAGCGCCACGTGCATTGACCAATACCGAAGTCAAAGAATTGGTGCAGCTTTATGCACAAGCTGCGCGTAATGCGTTGGCGGCTGGGTTTGATGGCGTAGAGCTTCATTGCGCGAATGGTTATTTGGTTAATCAATTTATCTCAGAACACAGCAATCAGCGTGAAGATGAGTATGGTGGATCACTGCAGAACCGTTTACGTTTTCTCAAGGAGATTGTCACGGCGGTTGCTGAAGTGGTCGGTGCGGAACGTTTAGGTGTGCGCTTTGCGCCGCTGTTTGCCAGCACTGATGAAGAAAGGGTGTACATGGGGTTGCTTGAGACAGATCCGCAAGCGACTTACATTGCAGCCATTAAAATTCTTGAAGACGCTGGTATTGCTTATTTGTCGATTGCTGAAGCAGATTGGGATAACGCTCCGGAGTTGTCTGATGAGTTTCGACGAAATGTCAGACAAACGTTCAGCGGTTGCATTATCTATGCAGGCCGTTACACCGCGCAGCGTGGCGTGCAAACCGTCGATGCTGGATTAGGTGACTTGATTGCTTTCGGTCGTGCATTTATTGCCAACCCAGATCTACCGAAGCGGATAGCCAATGATTGGCCACTTAACGAGGTGAACCCAGCCACTATGTACGGAGGCACTGCAGAAGGGTATATCGATTACCCTGCTTACGAAGAGTGATCTAGATTCATTCAGCCGTCTGCGTGGTGTAGACGGCTGGTAAAGGAGTGTTGTTTATCTGTGCTCTTTTATGAGCAGGTCATAAAAGAGCCTTAACTATGCAAGAACCGCCTCGCAAAACCATTCGCCGCTAATCCTTCGCCATTTTCGCCCAAGCAAAACTATTGTACCCTTAGCCGCCTAAACACTTGGGTGCAGCACAGTACTGCTGACTTAAAACGGAGTTAATGGCATCCCTATGTCCCACTTGCTACGCATCATCATGATCCATGGTCATCTCGACGGCATTGTTGAACTTGCTCTCGATGGCCACACTAATATCTGCGGAACCAACGCCTCAGGGAAAACCACGCTCCAGCGTCTGATCCCAGTGTTTTATGGTGAGCGGCCCAACAATGTGGTGCCGAAAACCCGTAAGAAATTCGACCAATACTACCTACCACACAGCAACGCCTATTTGATTTATGAATACCGTCGTGAAGCAGGCACTGTGTGCCATGTTGCCATTACGCGCAAAAAAGATGATGGCGTCAGCTACCGCTTTATCAATGCCGCTTACAGTCCAGAGTTGTATCTAAGCAGTGATGCGCAAGACAAACTGCAAGCCTACAGCTATCAAGAGTTCACCGCAGGTTTACGCCAGCGCGGCATTGATAGCTCGCATCGTATCGACACCATTAGCGAATATCGCAGCATTATCCAAAATGATTTCAGCTTACTCACTGGCAGCTTGCCGCGCGCAGAATCAACGCGTCTAAGACAAACCGCCTTGCGTTATAGCCTTGCCGAAAGCCCACATCGCTTGCGTCATATCGAAAAGCTGGTGTCAGCCGTGCATGCCAAAGAAGGCAAAATGGACACGCTGAAAACCATGCTCGCAGCGATTTTTGAAGATGAAGGTGTGGCGCTGCCGACCACTCGCATCAAGGGTGCGCAGGTGCGCGAATGGGTACAGCAAGTACGCCAATCACGCCGTCTCTGTGGCTTGAAAAATGACATCGTCGGTTTAAGTAAACAAGTTGATACCCTCAATGCCACCGAGCAAACCCTTTGGCAGTTGCAACCCTTGTTGTTAAAAGATGCCAACGAACTTGAGCGTCAATGCGCTGATCAAGATGCCGAGATTAAAAAATCCAAGCGTGATCTGGCATTGCAAGAAGAGCAGTATGAGAATCAGCGCCACACATTAAACAGTCAGCACAGTCAAGTCAGCAGTGATCTTGCTCAGGTTGAAGTTGATCTAAATGACATTGAATTGCGCCATGAAAAGTTTATTCAAGCGGACATGCAAGGCCTTGAGCAATCCGTCAATCAGCTGCCAGAATGGCGCGCTAAACGTGATGAGTTGGCGACCCATTTACAACTCTTACGTGAGGCTGAAGGCGGCTCAAGGCAGCGCTTTGAATCACGTAAGCTGGAGCTTTCTGAGCAGCTCAATGAGTTTGTCGAAAAAGTCAGTCATCAGCAGCAAAAGATTCGTAATGACGAACAAGAATTGCGCTCGCAACAAGCTCAACAGCAACGTCTGCTGGAGCAAGAGCACCAGCAGCAACGCCAGTTATTACACGATGAGTTTCAAAATAAGCACACAACCATTATTGAGCAGCAAGCTGATGTCAAAGCACGCTTAGCAGTTGGCTTGCTGACGGTTGAAGAGCAGCAGGATTTAGACGCAGAACAAGCGCGAGTTGACGATGTACAGCTGCAATTGTCCAACCAAAGCGATGCTGTTGAGTGTTTGCGTGAAGAGTATGAGCGCTGCAAAACCCAGCAAGATCAACATCTCGCAGAGATTAAAGCCCAGCGTAAAACCCTGCGCAATGCCGAACAGCGTTATCAACAACTCAAGCTGCAGCAAGCGCCGACGCCAGGCAGTTTGCGCCATTTTTTACAGCAGCAATTGCCGGGCTGGCAGCACAGCGTGGGTAAAGTCATTCGTGAAGATTTACTTGAACGCACCGACTTAGCGCCAAGCATGGCAGCACCAGTCGTCAGCGAGGACACTTCTGTAGCAACGCTTGAGCAACAGCTGTTTAATATCCGCTTGGATTTAGCAGCGATTAATCTGCCGGGCTATGCGCAAGACAATCAAGCTTTAGCAGCCTCGATTGAGCAAGCGCTGAGTCAGGTACGCAGCATAGAACAGCACTTAAGTGGTTTGGATGAGATCCAGAAAACCCTCAATGCTAACGCTGAGCTGCAGAGCGACCTGTTACATAAAGCTCGGCAAACCCGAGAGCGTTATAACAACGACCTGCGTTTTGCACGTGAGGCACGTCAACGTTTGCTTGAGCGTTATCAGCAGCTGCAACAGCAACGTAAGCAAGGGTTACAAGAACAGCAACAGCAGTTGGCTAAACAATTAGAGGCGCTCAAAAGCCAGCAAAAAAATGCTCTGCACGAGCGTGACAGTGCTTTTAATGAAATGCTCTTAGAGTATCAAGCCGACTGGCAGCAAGCGGTGCAAGTATTGCGTGATCAAATCGATCAGCATACAAAAAATATCAGCGCCAAACGCCGCGAAACCGAACAGCAAGTGCATGAGTTGCAAATTGCCCTAGAGCGCGAGCTGCGTGAGCAGGGTATTGACCCAGAAAAACTTAAAGACATTGAGCAGCGCCTAAAAGCCATTCGTCAGCAAGTCACTGACACCGAGCAGCGCCGTGATGAGCTGGATGATTACCGTAACTTTATGCGGGTTGACTGGCAGTTGCGTAAACCTGATTTGTTGGGGCAAGAGCATCTGCTGAAACAGCAGAAAATTGATTTGGCCGAGCAGTTAGCCGCGCACAAACAGCAGTTTTTAGATCAGCAAAAAAATGCTTTGTTGACGATTAAAAGTTGTGAACAGCAATTGGATCAGCAGCGTCAGTTGCGCGATCAAGTACTGCCACTATTAAAGCAGCTGGAACAGTTGCCAATGCCACTCGAGCCGCTTGGGCCGGAGACGGATAGTAGCACCGGCGATTGTGCTGAACGCATTGAACGCGCGCGACGAGCTCTGCAAGAAAAGCAGCAGTTGGATGCGCGTGTTAAAAACAATCTACAACTGTTTGAGCGCGAACTGCTGAAAGAAGCAACTGTTAGCTTTACCGATATGTGGGCCAGCCAACAGCAGCACTTGGGCTTTACTCCAAGCCCGCAAGCCTGCTTGGCTGCTTATCAAGACATGCTGCAAATTCTGCAAGATCAACAACTGAACTTGTTGGCGCAAGGGCGTAACTACGGCGCCGATCTGCAAGGCTTCTTTACCGTGTTCAGTGATTTGAATCGGCGCATCAGCGCGCAAAGCCGTCGTTTAAGCGAAGAAGTCACCGAAGAGTTTGTGCTTGAAGGTATTACTAAATCAGAAGTGCGGATCCAATCCACCATTGACGAGTTGGGCTTTTGGAAACCACTAAAAGACTTTGCTAAGCTCTACGCGGCGTGGGAGCAAGATGCTGAGCGTTTGCCTAATGATGCCTATTTAGATGCCTTAAGTGCGGTGGCTGACTTGTTACGCAGCGATCAGCAGTTCACCTTTGAGAGCTTGCTGCGTTTGGAGCTGCATCTGAATGAGGGCGGTGCTGATTTGGTTATTCGTAATGACCGCCAGCTACTGGAGTCATCCAGTCACGGTATGGCCTATTTAATTTTGTGCAAATACTTATTGGCCTTTACTCGCTTGCTGCGTGGTAAGGCGCAAGTGACCATTCATTGGCCGATTGATGAAATTGGTACTTTGGCTTATCACAACGTCGAGAAGTTGTTTAAAGCCTGCGAAAAAAACAATATCTTTATTGTGGGTGCCTTCCCGAATCCAGAGTCTGATGTGCTAACGCTCTTCAAACACCGCTATTTGATTGAAAAAGACAATCGCAAAGGTGCGCACAGCCAGCTCAAGCGTATCGAGCCGAAACTCAGTCGCTTAGCGCAACGATTACAGCAACGCCGTGAGGAGATTGCGCAATGATGATGCAGTACAGCTATTTACTTGAGCAGTTACTCGGCGGCGCTTTTGTCTGTGAAGTCAGCGACAGTGAAGCTTTTCGTCAATTGCAAAATGAGCAAACTCGCGAAGCCTTTGATCAATATTTGCGCCCACTCAATCGTCGTTTAGCCAGCAACCCTGAAGGCACGGTATGGTTTTTAGCCTGGCGTGAATTGACTCAGCCACTGCGCGAGCAACTGTCACAGCAATTTAAAGACACCCTCGACAGCTTAATTCCAATGCTGAAGTTGTTGCAGTTAGCGCAAGAAACTTTAGGCCATGAAAATGTCCTGACGGCCAACGATATTCTCAATCGCCATGAAATGGCCGCGCGCATTGAAAACAACCCAAGCCTGCGCGAACAATTGCATGGGCTGGCGCAAACGCGTTTTTTCCAGTCGCAGAGTGAAGATGTAGCAGGGCAACTCAAGCAAGTGTTTGAGCGTCTGCGCAGTCATGGTTATCTGCATCAACCACATAAAGATCGCCATCATTATCTGGTAACGGGAAAAATTGATTATTTGATTGATCTAACCCGCTTTATTCGAGAAGAAGAAAATATTCAGATTGAAGAGGAGCAGGTACCCAATCAAGAGGACCTGCTCGCATGAGTACCCTTGATTACCACAGTGAAGCGGTCAAGCAGGGTATTGAGCGCTTAAAGCTGCTCGGCAAGCACAGTGACGTACTGATGCAAAACTACTATGGCGTAGAGCTGGATGAAGTGGCAGTGGGTGCGCGGGCGATTAATCAGTTGCTGGATGCGCATATTTTGTGGCGGCCTGATGAAGAGTCAGGTCTGAAACTCAGCGATCCAGTGCGCGAGATGATTGTGCATCTGATTGCCGATGAACAACGGCGTAAGGTCAATGCCGACATTGGTGATTTTTTGGTGAATATCCGCCGCTTGGTGGGTAAAATTAATGAAGCTGAACAAAAAGGCAATTACCAAGGCAGTGTTTATTTACAAACGCAACTGACCCAAGAAGTGGATGACCTCAACAGCCGTATCGCCACCGGTATCGACAGCTTATGGAATCGTCTTAACAACGATTTTGCCTTTGTTAGTACTGTGCAAGAAAAGATTGATGAAAACGAAAAAGCGCACAACGAAGTGCTGCGTTGGCTGGATGGTTTAGAGCTAATCAACTTTGCTGAGTTGATTGCTTTTGCCGGCAGTAATGGTGGTTTGCGCCATATTTTAGTGCGCCAGTTACAAGGGCAAGTCAGCGGTCACTTCAGTAGTTTGCGTGAAGTGCAAAGCAGGTTGAATGAGTTGATGGCGCGTTTTCGTCAGCAGCAAGCGCGTAATCTGTTGGTGCGTGGCATGCTGCAGTTCTTTCAGCAAAAACCAAATTTCCAGCCGTCAGACTATATCCAACGTAGCCATGTGGTTGACCTGCTCAATCAGGCCGCGCCGTTGCAGCCGAGCGTCTCGATTGCGTTAGATCGCCAGCGCGATCTGCAAGATATGCAGCAGATGCTGGCGCAATTACCTGCTCGACAGCCGCAGGATGCTCGTGCGTTGGCAGTGGCTCAGCCAGTCAGTCGTCAAGATGATGAGATGGTGTTGGCCAAACGTCGCGCCTTGCATGAAGATGTGGTGTCGTTTTATTTGCATGTGCTGGATCAGCAGCAGGCGCAAAGCGCGCTGGAATACCTAGTCGACAGCCAGCTCTGCTGGGATCCAGAGATGTGGCTGTATCAAGTGATTGCTGAGTTCCAAGGTCTATCCAGCACGGAGAGACAAGCTTTTTATCTACAATACAACCAGCAAAAAGCCAGCCCCTTTAATGATTTGCAGATTATTGCCGATGTGCAGCTGCAGGTTTTAAGTCAAGGAGTGCGCGCATGAGTGTCGATTTAGCACCGAGTGTGCGCAGAGTTTTACAGCGCGTAAAAGCACAGTTGCAAAAGGATCAGCGTGTTGAGCGTGAGGCTAAGCTCGTGGGCATGCAGCAGTTGCGCGCTTGGTGCGATCAGCATGATCTGGCTACAGCAACTTGGTTTACAGCTAAAACAGTCAGCTTTGATGTAACTATTATGCAAACCATTGAGCAAACCTTGCGCGAGCTTGGCTTAGCGGGTTTAGCGGTGGACATTAGCCAGCAAGACCGTTTTGCGCAAAGCGACAGTGGTGTTGCCGAATACAAAACCACAGGTTTAGCGCCAACCGAAAAGCGCGTGTTAATGGCGCAAGCCAATTGCGGTGCGTATTTCCCCGAGTGGGTGACAGAGGCACCGAGCCAATGGGTGATGGATGTTGATTGGCAAACGCTACAGTTAAAGCAGTTTTCAGATGTGCTGATTGTGGAAAACCGCGATGCATTCTATGCGTATTTTGCATTGCATCCGCAGCGTTATATTTTGCCCGAGCAAGGATTAAATGCGCTGGTGATTTACCGTGGCGATGGCGACGAGAGCAAAGGCTGTAAAGCCTTGCGTGAAGCGTGCTTATTGGCCGGTAAAAATCTGATTTATTTTGGTGATTATGACAGTGCCGGGCTCAATATCGCGCTCAATGGTGGTTACAGCCATATCATGCTGCCACTCGACGCGTACTTGTTTGAGGAGGCCAATGACATCGCCCAAGATGCCAAGCAAATTCATTTGACGCAGAGCGTGGATGCTTTTGCTCGGGAGTTGTCAGCAGAAAATTCGCTGAAAAAGCTGCTTGTGCACAACACACAAAAACAGAAGGGCTTAAGGCAACAAGCGTTTAAGGGACAGTTGCAAATTGTGCCATTGAGCAATACAGCATCAAGGTAAAAAGAGTGGTTTGTGTGGTCTTTGTCAGAGCTGATTGATGGCAGCGACAAACTGTCTTTTCTAGTCGTCGCTGCCATCAATCTGTTTGTTAGAAGAGGATTGTGTGAGTGTTTTGATAGCGTTGTATTGCGACAGCAACTTGCAAGGATGTCAGCGACTGCTAGATATCTTGCTTAAATAGCCGCCCTCAAAGCGCAGGAAATAATACATACCGCCTTTAGGGCCATAGACCCATTCCTCGATACCTACTTCATGGGTGTGGCCATACTCATTGGTCAGTTGCTTATAGCCGAGGTGCGCTTGCTCCATCGGTGCGCCACACTTACTTTGTACTTCATGGGTGCTGGCTTGCAGACTGACCAATTTGCTATTACAGCGAAAGGTAGAGCTGGCCTGTGCAGGCACAGCAAAACCTAGCAGCAAGAGGGCAAGCGTCGCATTAGCAAACACAATCTTAAGACTGTTATTGATCACGTTGACTCTCGATGCTGGTTAAGCGGTTTCCTTCAAAACGTAAGTAGTGGTACATGCCGTTGTTAGGCCCGTATACCCATTCTTGAATGTGCAGTTCACGCTGATTGTATTCGCCAACAGTGTAGCCAACGGTCTCACGAGCAACCGGTTCGCCACATTTCTTTAATACTTGAAATGAGCGATCACCTAAACTGACAAGCTGACTGCCGCAGCGAAAGGTGCTTGCCATTACGCCAGTACTCATCACCGTTAACATTGCACACAATAAAGCGCTGGTTATGTATTTCATCACATACTCCCTAAGTGTAGCGTGCTGATAACACCTTGATCGGTGCTACTTTTGCTTTCACTGACATCAATTAGATAGACCCGTTCTGGATCTAATTGTGCCTGTTCAATTAAATATTCTTTAATACTGTTAGCGCGAGCTTGAGCTAAACGGCGCAGTCCGAGAGGACTTTTTGCATAGCTTTGCAAAACGGCTTCACGCATGTTCTGTTCGCGCTGATCTTTGTTGATCTCAGCCCATTCAGCTGGTGGTTGTTGTTTAAGTTGGCTGCGGTAAATTCCTTCAAGTAAGGCTGCTTGCTCTTTCTCTGGCACCTCTAAGGTGTCTTTGCTGGATTCGATTTTAGTGCCGCGTCGCTGCAAGATACTGTACCAAGCGTTTTGATAGGCTGCGTTTAAACGCATTTCAGCAAGGATAGGCCCATCTAGCGCAGCCAAACTACCGCCCTCGACTTCGAGACGCAATTGTGGGCGCTGTTTTAAGGCTTGCGCCAAAGTGTCGAGGTTTTTTGCCGCTTGTGGGTTGATAATAAAGTCACCTGGGGCAAATGTTACCTCGCTTAACTGTTGGGCATCGCCATTGGCTAAGCCAGCAATAAAGTTAAAGGGGGCTGAGACTGCGCGGGTAATGAGATTGCGCAAGGTCTGCCAAATGATTGGAGCGACGCTAAACTCTGGGTTATTGAGATCACCTTGGATGGGTAGATCTAGAGCAATTTGACCTTTGCGATCTTTCAGTAATGCAATCGCCAAACGCACGGGCAAGTCTACGGCATCAGGGCTGTCAACGCGTTCACCCAGCTGCAGTTGCTCCAGCAGTAATGTGTTAGTGGCGTTAAGTTTGCCATCGTTAATCTGATAGTGCAGGTTTAAGTTTAAGCGGCCTTTTTGGATGCGATATCCAGCAAACTTGCCTGAGTAGGGTGTTAGCGTAGTCAGTTCAACATGTTTAAAGTCGGTGGTGATGTCGAGTTTTTTTAGCGGATCAAAAGGTATGAGGCTGCCTTTAATGGTCACCGGAGCATAACGGTCAACATTGCCGTTAATGCTGACTTTAGCGATGCTGTTACTTTGATTGTTGATGCTGCCGATAGCGCCATTGAGCTGCTGAATGGCGGTGGCAAAATTAGGTTTTAGACTGAAGTCAGCAAAGTTTGCTGAGCCATCTTTAACTTCGATGCCACCAATATGCAGGGCGAACTCAGGGCCGTCAGCTTTTGCTGCAGTCTCTGCTTTTTTTGGCTGGGCAATCATCAGTTCGCTGATATTAGTGGTGAGGTTTTCATTGATAATAAAGCGTACGTAGGGCTGCAGCAGCGCGATTTTTTCAATGGATAATCTGTTTTGCTGCAGGTTGTATTCAATCGCATTGATATCAACCGTTTGCCATTTTAATACATCGCGCTGGCGCAAGCTGTCGCGAACATGCAGTTGATGGATGCTTGCATCGCCTTGTACGGCTAACTGTAAGTTATCCAAGTCACTGATCTCGAGCTGCAGTGCGCTGCTGAGTAGACCACTGCGCAATTCAGCGTGGACGTAAGGGCTGATCCAAGCTTGTGCGGGGCGTAAGTCGAGATCACTGCTGTTGACGGTCATGGTAACTTTAAGCGGCTGCAAGAGTATTTGTGCGCTACTGCTGAGCTTACCTTGTTCACCGACTTGCGTATCCAGTTCTGCTGTAAAAGGGTTGCTGGCTTGGCTGTCAAAATCTTTGATTTGCAGGTTAAAATCAGAAAGTTCAAGAGCCACGGGTTCGCTATGGCTGTTATCGACTAAGTGAAACTGGTGTTTTCGCAGGTCTGCTTGCTTAACAATAATCTGCCATTTTGACTCTTTTTCAGCGGGTGTTGCAGGGTCAGCGTTTTCTTTGCTGTCATGCGCTGATGTACTGTCAGCATTGGTTATATTTTTATCTTTGGCGGCACTTGGTAATAATTTCTCCCAGTTGCTAACACCGTTTTTATCAATCTCAGTCCAAGCGCTGAGCTTGGCGCTACTGATCTTGCCAATCTGTAGTTTTTGTCCAGTTAGGTCAAACTGAGTATCGCTGATGCTTAGTTTTTCGAGGCGCAGTAGATGCTGTTTCTGCTGCTCTAGTGCTAAGGCCGTAAGCTGTACGCTGAGCTGTTTAGCTTTAAATTGTAAACTTGGCGTGAGCTGCAGTTCATAGCGGGTATCAAGGCTGACACGGCCGCCTTTGAGTTGAGCAGTGAAATGCTCTTGTACATACGGCCACCAACTCTTTAGCTGGGCGTTTTGCAGTTGCAGGTGGCCTTGTGAGACCAGTGGGTTAATGCTGATATCCCCTTGCCATTGCAATTGCGTGCCGTCGTTGGCTTGCGCGTTAAGCTGCAAGTTACTGTTGCGGTCAGGGCGAGTATCGAAATTGTTTAAGGTGATATTGAGATCAGCAAACGACACATCGATTGGGTCTTGTTGACGCTGATCGTTAAAGCGTAAGCTGCCTTGTTGCAGTTGTAGCCGATCAATTAATACTGCAAGGGGCGTTGTCTCAACTTCGTCAGTTTCAGCTGTTGCTTCAGGCAGAGTAAATAGCTGTAAGAGATTAAGCTCGCCTTGTTGATTGAAAATAACTTGGCTATTGGGCTGTATCAGCTGCACGTCTTGCAAATGTAGGGTTTTGCTCCACAGGCTGTCATAAGCCAGTTTGCCATACAGTTGCTGTAAGCTGACTTGTTCATCATCTGCAGTGCCAATACGGAAACCCCAAGCCGAGAGCTCAAGGGTAAACGGATTGAATTCTAAACGTTGCAATTGCGCAGGACTGTTGGCGTAAATGCCAAGCTGTTGATTAATCACTTTTAGCGCGATGCTGGGCACCAGTAGAAAACCTAGCCAACTATAAATAGCTAAGGCACTGATCAAAGTAATAGCTAGGCGCTTTAATCCTTTTTGCATCGCTGCGGCTCCTCAGGTCTGCGGTATCTACAGTGTATGCAAAATACCTGCAAAGCAGTAGATCGTTGTTAGGGTACAACAACATATCAACAGCGCAGAAGGGTAACTCGCGCTGCAATATAGGCCTCGACTTGCGGATAACAGCAGGTCGAGGCTGATACAGCTTAACGCAGTTTAGCGCTCAATCGCCAATGCTACGCCTTGACCACCGCCAATACATAAAGTGGCCAAGCCTTTCTTCGCGTCACGGCGAATCATCTCGTGTACGAGCGAGACTAAAATGCGACAGCCCGATGCCCCGATTGGGTGACCGATGGCAATTGCACCGCCATTGACGTTGATTTTACTAGCGTCCCAACCGAGCTCTTGGTTAACGCTTAAAGATTGCGCTGCAAAGGCTTCGTTGGCTTCAATTAAATCGAGGTCAGCGATTGACCAGCCAGCTTTGCTTAAACATTTTTGTGTTGCTGCAACAGGGCCAATGCCCATGATGGTTGGATCAACACCCGCGTTGGCATAAGCAACAATGCGCGCCAGTACTGGCAAACCAAGAGCTTTGGCTTTTTCTGCGCTCATCAGCATCACGGCTGCTGCACCGTCGTTCAAACTTGAGGCGTTGCCTGCGGTAACCGTGCCATCTTTTTTAAAGGCAGGGCGCAGTTTGGCTAGTGATTCAGCGGTAGTGCCGGCGCGAGGTTGCTCGTCAGTATCGAAAATCAGCGGATCACCTTTACGCTGTGGAATGCTGACTGGAGTGATTTCAGCAACAAAGCGACCAGCAGCAATCGCCTCAGTGGCTTTTTGCTGTGATGCGGCGGCAAACGCATCTTGCTGTTCGCGGCTTAGCTGGTATTTCTCTGCCAGGTTTTCTGCCGTGATGCCCATGTGAATGTTATTGAAAGCATCCCAGAGACCATCTTCAATCATGCTGTCGACCACTTTGCTGTGACCCATGCGTAGACCGGTGCGAGCGCCCGGCATGACGTAAGGTGACAGGCTCATGTTTTCTTGGCCGCCAGCTATAATCACCTCTGCATCGCCGCAGCGAATCGCTTGCGCGCCTAAGTGCAGTGCTTTTAAGCCTGAACCGCAGACTTTATTCAGGGTAAATGCGGGTGTGGCGAACGGTAGGCCTGCGTGTACAGCTGTTTGTCGTGCCGGATTTTGACCGCTGCCAGCAGTCAGAACTTGACCGAGAATGACTTCATCGACTTGCTCAGGGCTCACGCCGGTTTGCTCTAATAGACGACGCAGCACAATTGCGCCCAACTGTGGCGCTGGAATACTGGCTAAACTGCCTTGAAAACTACCGACTGCAGTGCGTGTGGCGGCAACAATAACGACTTCATGCATGAGGATATCCTTTGGCTAAGGGTTAACGAAACGCTGATTAAGCCATTTTGTTCTATGTAACAGCGTTAGAAAAAGAGTCTTAATCGTCTTCGCGGGCTAGTTATGTTTTAGCCGCGATGACGGTTTCTAAAGAAGTTGATCAAACCTTGGGTTGAGGCATCGGTGTGGCTGAGCGGAGCTTGACCTGTGAGGCGCTGATAAACATCCTCACCCAACGCTTTACCGAGCTCAACACCCCATTGATCAAAGGCATTGGTACCCCAAATAACACTTTGCACAAAGACTTTATGCTCGTACAAGGCAATCAATGCACCCAAACGACGAGGGCAGATGCGCTCCAGCACTAAGGTGTTACTTGGACGGTTGCCGGGGATTTCTTTGTGCGGGGCTAGTCGCTCGACTTCGCTTTCAGCAAGGCCTTTATCACGTAACTCTTGTGCTGCTTGCTCGCGGCTTTTGCCTTGCATCAAAGCTTGGCTTTGCGATAAACAGTTGGCGTACAGCCACTGATGATGATCAGCGATTTGATTATGGCTGACCACAGGCACAATAAAGTCAGCCGGCACCAGCAAGGTACCTTGGTGTAATAGCTGGTGATAGGCATGTTGACCGTTGCAACCGACACCGCCCCAAATCACTGAGCCGCTGGCATAGGTCAGTGCAGAGCCGTCTTGGCGCACATGTTTGCCATTGGATTCCATGTCCAGCTGTTGCAAATGCTGAGTGAAGTTTCGTAGGTAATGATCATAAGGCAGAATGGCGTGGCTTTGTGCTTGCCAGAAATCGCTGTACCAAATACCCAGCATGGCCATGATGACTGGCATGTTTTCGGCAAAAGGGGCTTCTTGGAAGTGCTGGTCCATACTCCAAGCGCCGGCCAGTAGCTCTTTAAAGTTCGACATGCCAATTGATAACGCAATGGGTAAACCAATGGCTGACCACAGAGAATAGCGTCCGCCAACCCAATCCCAGATCGGCAGAATATTTTCAGGAGCAATACCAAAAGCTACTGCGGCATTCACATTGCTTGAAACAGCAATAAAATGACGATCAACGCAGGCTTCAGTGCCGCCTTGAGCAAGATACCAACCGCGTGCGGCTTGTGCATTTTTTAAGGTTTCGAGGGTGTTAAAAGACTTACTGGAAACAATAAATAAGGTGGTCTGTGCATTAAGGCTGTTACTAAGTTCGTGAAACTCACTGCCATCGATATTGGCTAAGAAATGGCAGCGAACACCTTGTTGGGCAAAGGGTAGCAAAGCTTCAGATACCAGTTGCGGGCCCAAGAAAGAGCCGCCGATACCAATATTGACGATGTCAGTGATAGGTTTTTCGCTGTAACCGCGCCACAAACCATTATGGATGCGATTGACCAGTTCGGTCATCTTATTGAGAACATCATGAATCAGCGGAATCAGGTCTTCACCGTCAACCTGCAAGCTGTCGCCAACAGGGCGACGTAACGCCGTATGCAGTGCAGGGCGTTGTTCTGAACCATTAACCGGTTCGCCATTAAACAAGGCGAGAATCGCTTGCTGTAACTGGCTTTGCTCAGCTAATTGCACCAGCAGTTCGAGTGTTTTCTCATCCAATAAGTTTTTGGAAAAATCCAGCAGCAAACCATCATGGTTTAAAGAAAAGCGCTGGAAACGCTGCGGGTCTGCGTTAAAGGCATCCTGCATACGGAAATCGCGCATGGCTTCGCGTTGTTCTAGCAAGAGTTGCCATGCCGGCAGTTGAGCGGCATCAAGGGGCTGCTGGTAATGAGTCATGATACCGATCTTCTTATTTAGAGTTTCAGGGCGCAATGAAGGTGCCCTGAAACATGAGTCAACTGATTAAGCCAATTGCACTGGAATCGCATTGCTGCTGTGGCTCAGCGAGCCATCTTTACCCATGTAAAGTAAGCGCGGCTCGTGAGTGGCCAGTTCGCTTTCTTCATAGTTGCAATAGGCGCAAATGATCAGCAAATCACCAACCGACGCTTTATGAGCTGCTGCGCCGTTGACTGAAATCATTTTAGAGCCGGCTTCACCACGAATCGCATAAGTGGTAAAACGCTCGCCATTGTTGACGTTATAAATTTGGATTTGTTCGTATTCACGAATTCCAGACATGTCCAGCCAGTCGCCATCAATGGCGCATGAGCCTTCGTAGTCAACGACGGCGTGGGTGGTAATTGCTCGGTGCAGTTTTGCTTTGAGCATAATGGTTTGCATGGTGTTTTCCTCTTCGACTTAGCGCGGCATTCGTATCTTTTAAGGTGAGTGCTCTGCGTCTGTCGTTATTACAAATCAAAGATCAGATTGTCGATCAGGCGTGTGCTGCCGAGATAGGCGGCGGCTAATAAGACCAGTTGGGTGCTATCCACCTCAGCCGGTTGTAGGCTTAGCGCGTCACGTAACTCTACATAGTCAAGGCGAAAACCTGCGGCTTGTAGGTCCGTGTCAAATTGCTCAAAGAGCATTGCATAGTCGCGGCGGCCATTTTTTATTTGTGCTTTTACAGCCTGCAAACACTGTTGCAAAGCAGGTGCTGCAGCACGTTGTTGGGCGCTAAGATACCCATTTCTTGAAGATAATGCGAGGCCATCGTGATCACGCACAATAGGCACGCCAAAAATCTGCACCTGCATATTCAGATCAGTGACCATTTTGCGTATGACGGCCAATTGCTGAAAGTCTTTTTCGCCAAACAGTGCGATGTCAGGCTGCACCATGTTCAGTAACTTGCACACAATCGTAGCGACACCATCGAAATGTCCAGGACGGCTACCGCCGCATAAACCTGTGGACACGCCTGGCACGCTAACGATAGTTTGTTGCGCCATACCTTGTGGGTACATCTCTTGCGCATCTGGAGTAAAGAGCAGGTTGCAACCGGCCTCGAGCAGCTTGCTTTGATCCGCCACGAGAGTGCGCGGGTAGCTGTCTAAATCTTCATTGGCACCGAATTGCAAAGGGTTAACAAAAATACTGGCGACAACAAAGTCCGCGCGCTCAGTGGCGTGCTGTATTAAAGCAACATGTCCTGCATGCAGGTTGCCCATGGTTGGTACAAAAGCTATACGTTTGCCTTCGCTGCGGGCGCGACTGATGGCTGCGCGTAATTGTTGCAGATTTTTAACAGTGTTCATGCGCGGAACTCGTGCTCTGCTGCTGGAAATGACTGGTCTTTGACTGAACGGCTGTACAGGCTGATGGCGTCAGCAATACTGCTTTGACCTTGCATAAAGTTACGTACGAACTTAGGTGTGCGACCGCTGAGCGATAAACCTAGCATGTCGTGCAGTACCAAAACTTGACCGTCAGTATCAGCACCGGCGCCAATACCAATTACCGGTATGCGCACCGCGCGGCTGATACGCGCGGCTAGTTCGCTTGGCACGCACTCAAGGAGCAGTAGGGCCGCGCCGGCTTGTTCCAGCGCCAGGGCATCATCCAGCATTTTTTGTGCTTGTTGCTCGCCACGGCCTTGTACTTTGTAACCGCCGAACACATTGACTGATTGTGGTGTCAGGCCTAAGTGAATACAGGCTGGAATACCACGCTCAGCCAGTAAGCGCACAGACTCTGCCAACCATGCTCCGCCTTCTAATTTCACCATGTGCGCACCGGCTTGCATCAATTGAGTGCAACTTTGATAGGTTTGCTCAAGGGTCGCTGCGCTCATAAACGGCAGATCACACAGAATTAGCGCACCTTTATTGCCACGTTTTACCGCTGCAGTGTGATAGGCCATATCAGCAACAGTCACTGGCAATGTGCTGTCATGCCCCTGCAGAACCATGCCTAAAGAATCGCCAATCAATAAGATTTCCACACCGGCCGCACATGCGGTAGCGGCGAAAGTGGCGTCATAACAGGTCAGCATGGTGATTTTTTCGCCACGCTGTTTTAGCTCTAATAAAGTCGTCAAGGTGACATCAGACATGCAAGGAGTCCTCTTTGGTACCTTGAATGGTACTCGCATCAGGGCTGCTATAGTCCTGATGGCTTAATTGTAAGTCAATCATCTCTAGATGGGTCGACCGCTTGAGTGGTGGAAAGCTGTGGAGTATGCAAGCGTTGCAGTGTTGGATCAACCGGGCAGCTGCTTAATAAATCCTTCAGCCAACGACCGTCGGGTAGTTGGAAGTCAGCAGGGCAGAGCTCTGCTAACGGCAGCAAAACAAAAGGGCGTGCATGCATATGATAGTGCGGTACACACAAACGCTCATCATCAATTATACGCTTACCAAACAATAAAATATCTAAATCTAGAGTGCGGGGACCCCAGCGCTCAGCTTTACGTTGACGGCCTTGATTCAGCTCGATGGCTTGCAGATGATCAAGTAATTGATGTGCTGTTAGGCTGGTCTCTAGAAGGACCGCTGCGTTGGTATAGCGCGGCTGGTCTGCTGGGCCTAGCGGAGCACTGGAATAGTAGGCAGAGCTGCGCACTAAAGAAGTCTGCGGCAGTTGGATCAGCGCCATGAGAGCAGCATCGAGTTGTTGTTCAGGCGCAGCTAAATTGCTACCTAAGCCGATGTACACCTGCTCCATTACTCGTCGCTCTGCACTGCGGGTGCTGGAATTTTACTGCGTGGTTTGCTGCGGCGACGCTTACGTGGTGCGCCACTTTTAGTGGATAGATTGCTAATCATTTCGCGACGCTGGCTGTCACTGGCGTCTTGGTAATCAGTCCACCAGTCGCCGAGGCCTTGAGTTTGCTCGCCAGATTCTTCACGCAGCAATAAGAAATCGTAACCCGCACGAAAACGAGGATTGGCCAATAATGTATCCGCTCGCTTGCCAGCGCGGCGCGGTAAGCGTTCCTGCATATCCCAAATTTCGCGCGTGGGCAAACTGAAGCGTTTGGGGACCGCTATGCGCTGCACTTGCTCAAGTAACACTTGATGTGCGGCTTCTTGCATTGCCGGTAAAGCATGCATGCCATCGTTTTGCAAACTAACCGCACGGGTGGTCAGGGCAGGCCAGAGCAGTGCCGCGAATAAAAAGGCAGGAGTGACCGGGCGATCAATGCTAATGCGGTGATCGGTATTTTTAAATGCGTTACGCAGCAAACGGTCGACATACTCTGGCTGTTTCGCCAGTGCTTTGGCGGTGCCAGGAAACAGCTCGTCGAATAAGTTATATTCGCGCAATAATTCGTAGGTGCGTACGGCATAGCCGCTCAAAAACAGCTTGAGAACTTCTTCGTATAAACGCGCTGACGGGATGTCGCGTAATAAGTGCGCGAGACGGCGAATGGGTTCGGCGGTGTCATCTTCAATATCGAAATCCAGTTTGGCTGCAAAGCGTATGGCGCGCAGCATGCGTACAGGATCTTCAAGGTAACGTTGTTCCGGGTCGCCAATTAAACGAATTAAACGGCGTTTAATATCGGCAAAGCCGGTGCTGTAATCGTGAATTTTTTCATTACTGACATCAAAGTACAGCGCATTCATAGTGAAGTCGCGGCGCTGCGCGTCATCTTCCATGTTGCCGTAAACGTTATCGCGTAAAATTCGGCCACTGGCATCGTGTGATGAGATGTCGCTATTGTTCTCTTCGTCATCTTGCGAGTGATTGCTGCGGAAGGTGGCAACTTCAATCAATTCACGACCAAAATGCACGTGCACCAGCTTAAAACGGCGACCAATAATGCGCGAGTTACGAAACTCATAGCGCACTTGTTCAGGGGTCGCGCTGGTGGCAACGTCAAAGTCTTTTGGTGTTACTCCGAGCAACGAGTCGCGCACGCAACCGCCCACTAGATAGGCTTCAAAACCTGCTTGCTGTAAGCGCACTGCGACATTCGCTGAGTTGCGACTGAAATGAGCACAGTTAATCCGATGCTCATGAGCATCAAGGATCGTGGGCTGCATTGGCTTCGGCTCTTTACGCTGGCGTGAGAGACGAAAGGGTTTGAAAAGTTTTTTCAACATAGCCGGGCCTGTTTGCGTTTCCTGACGAAAGGACTCTCCATAAACGTGTGCCGCAATAAAAGACGCAATAAAGCGTGCAGTGCTGCCTTCGCTACAGAATGAAAAAAATAGTTGTCGTGTGAATTGCAGATCATGGTGCGCGATTCTACCACTGCTAGCGAACGAGGTGAATGAAGAAAAGTATCTGGCGCCAATGAGAGAGGTATTGCTTGCATAAGAAGTCGCGTGGCGAGGAGTGTTTTACCAACAAGCTTACAGGGGAAGCTAGTGCTTCCCCTGTAAATATTTTTATGCGTTTTTTTTATTATTGTGGCATTTTTGTTGTTGTTATCAGCCCGCTTTTTTATATACAGCTCAAGTTAAGCTGTTGAATAGTTAACGGATTGCTTTGGATACTGATGGGATTGTTTGCTGCAGTTGATACGGGCGCTGCATAAATTGCAGTTTTATTATTCTCGGATCATCTGTGTTGCTACAATCGCTATCCTTTGCAAAGTAATCAGTTAGCTGCGTCTCCCATGCTGTTGTTTTTATTGTGCTGGAGCCGTTACGTTTTATTTTTATTCTATGTTTATTGGTTTTTATTGTTTTTGTACGAATATATAAAGCACTAGGCGTGCCATGTTTTACTAAGTTCTTTAAAATCAATAAGTTACGGTTGTTGGTGGTTTTTT
Source organism: Denitrificimonas caeni DSM 24390 (assembly GCF_000421765.1). Lineage (GTDB taxonomy): Bacteria > Pseudomonadota > Gammaproteobacteria > Pseudomonadales > Pseudomonadaceae > Denitrificimonas > Denitrificimonas caeni. The sequence continues at coordinate 127,893 of NZ_ATXQ01000004.1, forward strand.
AAGAGACATTGCTTAGTACAAAAAAAAGATTTTGTTACCATCAATCACGCAAAGTGTTACGCAGTTCGCGGTGTGGTAACAGTTTTATGGGCTGCGCTGTCGTTCGCTGTGTTCTGGTCGGTAAGGGAAGCTCATGTTCTGGGTGAATTCAGCTTAATAAACGCTTCTAAGCTGCCTTTCGATTGCGTTGGGTCAAGTGACTCATGAGTCAGGTGGGCTATGCTGAGTTAAGTTAAGCGAATACGTGGTCGTTAATTGATGGCTGCGACACACAGAAAAGGGGTTGAATATGAGCAAGAATGCAAGTTTCTTCATGCCGGTTGTATCGTTGTTTGGTGCGAATGTGTTGTCTGAGCTGGCTGATCGAGTGAAGTCGCTGGGTGGTAAGAAGCCGCTGGTCATCACTGATAAGGGTATGACTCAACTGGGCTACACCAAGCAAGTAACGGATCTGCTTGATCAGGCCAACATTGCTTATGCAGTGTTTGATGAGACCATTCCTAATCCGACCGATAAAAACGTCGAGCAAGGCGTTGCTGCCTACCAGAAGGGACAGTGCGATATGCTGATCTCCTTGGGTGGCGGCAGTGCCCATGACTGTTGTAAAGGTGTTGGTTTAGTAGTGTCTAATGGCGGCGTGATTGCTGACTATGAAGGTGTCGATCAGTCAAAGAACAGCTTGCCACCTTATATTGCGATCAATACCACTGCCGGGACTGCAAGCGAGTTAACCCGTTTTACTATTATTACCAATACGTCCAATCACGTGAAAATGGCGATTGTGGATTGGCGAGTAACGCCGGACTTGGCGATTAATGATCCGCTGTTGATGATGAAAATGCCGCCGTCGTTGACTGCTGCAACCGGTATGGATGCGCTGACTCATGCGGTGGAGGCTTATGTCTCAACGGATGCAAACCCGATCACTGATGCTTGTGCGCTACAAGCGATTCGTTTGATTGCGCGTTATTTGCGAGTTGCAGTGGCGCGTGGTGATGATCTCGAAGCGCGTGATCGTATGGCCTATGCGCAGTATTTGGCGGGGATGGCGTTTAATAATGCTGGTCTCGGTCATGTGCATGCGATGTCGCATCAACTCGGTGGTATGTATGACTTGCCACATGGCGTGTGTAACGCATTGTTGTTACCGCATGTCTGTGAAGCGAACTTAATGGCTGCGCAAGAGCGTTATGCGGATATTGCCGAAGCTTTGGGCGAAAATGTATACGGTCTGCCGGTGCGTGAAGCTGCACAAATGGCTGTAGTGGCGATTCGTTGTCTGTCGGTTGATGTGGGTATCCCGAGTAATCTGACTGAATTGGGTGTGCAGGATAAAGACATTGATGCAATGGTTAAGCATGCGCAGCAAGATGTGTGTGCATTAACTAATCCCCGTCGACTGAATGACAAGGAAGTGGCAGCAATCTTCCGTGCTGCAATGTAGTTATTGCTAGCTAGAAACGTAGCTGACAACCACGCCTCGCCTTAAAACAGCGGGGCGTGTTGCGTTTTAGATACTGTATGAGTAGGTCATACCTGCGACAGTGGTGTTTTGTTCCAGATATATTTTTAGATGACATCGGTGCATGCCGTACTTCGGGGCAGATGTTAATCCGTCGATGAACCCGTCCAGGGTTCAACTCCGGCGCTCGCCATCCTTGGCTCGCTCGTCACACCCACCCCGAAGCACTCGTTGATGATGTGCAGGGTTTGCTCTGTTGCAGTACCAGTCAGATGTACAGATACATTTTTGCCACAGACCAATAAACTTCGCAAAATGATGACTTTAAAAGAGTCTTACTCAAAACTCGCGCGCGACATCACTGATCAATGAGTGCCTTGCTGGTGTCGCGATCAGCGAACCATGGATGGTGAGCGCCCGAATCGGGTCAGGATGACCCGTTGAGGGAAAAGCGATACCAGCAAGGTACGGCATGCATATATCTTTCAGGATGCTTTGCATGGTTAAAAACATTCAATCTGCGCATGTCGTGCTTCGGGATAAGTGTTAGTCCGTCGACGAACCCGTCCCGGGCTCAACTCCGGCGCTCGCCATCCTTGGCCCGCTCGTCACACCTACCCCGAAGCACTCGTTGATGACATGCAGGGTTTGCTCTGTTGCAGTACCAGTCAGATGTACAGATACATCTTTGCCACAGACCAATAAACTTCGCAAAATGGTGGCTTTAAAAGAGTCTTACTCAAAACTTGCACGCGACATCACTGATCAATGAGTACCTCGTTGGTGTCGCGATCAGCGAACCATGGATGGTGAGCGCCCGAATCGGGTCAGGATGATCCGTTGAGGGAAAAGCGATACCAGCAAGGTACGGCATGCATATATCTTTCAGGATGCTTTGCATGGTTAAAAACATTCAGTCTGCGCATGTCGTGCTTCGGGATAAGTGTTAGTCCGTCGACGAACCCGTCCCGGGTTCAACTCCGGCGCTCGCCATCCCTGGCTCGCTCGTCACACCTACCCCGAAGCACTCGTTGATCATCTGTATTGTTAGCACTATTAGAGCTCCAGTTCGTTGGGCAATGATCTAAAGATGCAATTGAGACTAGTACAGCATGTATATATCAATAAAACCTGAGGTTTAGTTTGAGGCAATTTGGAGCTTTCTATATGTGTGCGTATCATGCTCGCCATTAACTTTTTGTAATGATATTCATTTGTTAGTAATGATCATTGCGTGTGTTCTTCTATTTTTGTGCGCGGGGAAATTATGTATTTTCAGTCTTCTAAACTGTGGGTTAGCCTGGTATTAGGCAATGCTCTACTGGTTGCGGCAGGTACAGCGCAGAGTAAACCTTATCAATTTGACCAAGTCACGGTGCTCGGACAAGCGCAGGAAACTGAAATATTCAAGAATCCAGCCTCTGTTAGCGTGATTGATCGCGCGACGCTCGATAAAAGTGCCGGGCAGTCGATTGCGAGCTATTTGCGCAATATTCCAGGTGTGCAAATCTCCGAGGAAGGCGTTGAGCGCATTTCTATCCGTGGTGAGGATTCCCGCCGCGTAGCTATTTTTATTGATGGTCAGAAGCTGACCGACCACACTAAGTACGGGCAACCATTGCTGATTGATCCGGCCTCGATAGAGCGCATCGAAGTGCTGCGTGGTTCTTCTTCTGTGGTATCGGGCGGTCGTGCGATTGGTGGCGTAGTTAATATTGTAACCAAAAAAGGTGCGGACAAGCCTTTAGAAATCAGTACGCAAGCAGGTTACTTTTCAGCAACTAAAGGTTATCGCGCATCAACTGCATTATCGGGTAGTCAGGCCGGTTTTGATTACCGTTTAGGTGTGTCACGCTCGGAGTTGAATGATCGTGCGACACCTAAAGGGCGCTTAAAACCTTCAGAAACCGACGATAGCAACGTTTCTGCTCATGTTGGTTATAAAGCTGGACCACATTATTTTGCCCTAAAGGCTCAGCGTTACGATGTCGCTGCCCAAGTCTATTTAAAACAAGATAACGCTAAATTGGAGCTACCTAAACGCGAACTGAATAAAGTTGGTTTGTTTTACCAAGGTGATCAACTGACTGAAACGCTAGATAAACTAAAAATTGACGTATACCGCCAAACGATTGATCGTGAGTTTCAAAATAGTGTGACTCAGCGAACGCCGGTAGCGACCGTTAATGTTGATGTTCTCTCTGATGACGAGCAAGTCACGCATGGTTTGAATCTGCAGGCAGAGTTGTCATTAATCGACGGGCACAGCACCGTTATTGGTGCGGAGTATGAGCAGGACGGTCTTAAAACCAAGAAAAGCAACGTAGTTGCAACATCATTTAGCACCCCGTTTCCTCCCAGCTCAAAGAAGCAGACTCAAGGCTATGATGATGCTCAGATTGATACCACATCTATCTTTGCTCAACACAGTGTGCCATTAGCTGAGGATCTGACTGCCAGCTTTGGTGCGCGTCATTATTACGTAAAAGCTAAGCATGATAAGTCGCTTTTAAATAATGTTGCGCAACCGCGTAGCGATAACTCTGATAATCACACTGTGGGTGCGATGAGCTTGGTGTGGCAGGCCAGCGATGCCCTAGTATTGCGCAGTAACCTCTCTCAGGGGTATGTGTACCCAACCTTGAGTCAGTTATTTTTGGCTACAACCGGTGGCGGAAACACGTTTTCCGGTAACCCTGGTTTAAAACCTGAAAAATCGACGACCTTCGAACTGGGTGCGCGTTACGATACCAGCGAGTTGTTACTGGATGCCACGGTATTTTATAGCCGCTCAAAGGATTATATTGATTCTGTATTGACCGGTAAAAATATTGGTACCTTCCGTAATGTTGATAAAGCAAAAAGTTATGGTATTGAACTCGCTGCTGAGAAAAGTTTTGCGGACAGTGGTTTTACTCCGTACACAACAGCAACTTTAATGCGTCGCCAAATTACCACGCCAGCCTATCGCAGCTACGACAGCGGTACGCCCAACGTGTTTGCCCGCGTTGGTTTAAAACACACCGGCTACTGGAATGTATTTGAGCGTGAGGCCGACCTGTTCGTACAAGGTGCATCCTCAGCAAAAAATGTGAGCAAACCAAACAGTGAAGCTTATGAGGCTCAAGGTTACGCTACTTTGAATCTGCGTTTAAGCATGACCACAGAGAGCAGTAATAGCTTTGGGGTTGAGCTCAATAACTTAACCAATAAAACCTATCGCCCTATTGATGAGCAGCTCTACGGCGCAAAACGTAGTGCCAATATCTTTGCAACCTATACGTTCTAAAATTGGACCGTTGCGACGCTTAATGCAGTGTCGCAACGGTCGTTTAGATCTGCGCTAGCAATTTAACCGGTGTGCACTTGCCGGCAATGATTTAAGAACGCAGTGAGTTGTGGTGATAACGTTTTATTGCGCTGGTAAATCAAAAAGAAGCGGCGGGTCAATTTTGGCAGTGACGTGTTGACTTCCACCAGTTCACCGCGGGTCAAAAAGCGCGCCACAATTGTTCGTGATAAGCAGGCTAAGCCTAAGCCTGCAGCGGCGGCATGCTTAATCGCTTCAGAGTTACTAAACTCGGCCGCAGGTCGCAGTTGATGCAGGTGCGGTAGTAACACATGCTCAACCGCTTCTTGGGTGCCGGAGCCTGGCTCACGTAATAACCACAGCGCATTCTGTAAGTCTTTCAGGGTAACTTGCCGTTTTGCCTGTCCTTGTAAAATAGGATGATTGGCGGCGCAGACAATCACCAGTTCATCCTCAATCCAAGGTTCAGCTAACAGATCAGGTTCATGGCAGGGGCCTTCGATGATGCCCATATCTACTTCAAAATGCGCTACTGCAGTCGCCGTCGCGGCACTGTTCGCGATCATCACCCGTGGGCAATGTTGCTTGTTGTGCAAAGCGTGACTGGCCAGTAGTTTTGGTAACAGATAAATACCAATCGTAGTGCTGGCGCCAATGTATAAACCTGCGCCAGTTGTCTCGCTAGAATTGAACTGTTGTTCGATGGTATTGGCGGCATCGAGCATTTGCCGTGCTTGCGGTAGCAGTAAGCGGCCATTGTCGTTCAGTACGAGGCGCTTGCCGACTCGATCGAATAGATCGACAGTCAAGATGCTTTCCAGTTCTTTTAATGCAGCGCTGGTAGCGGACTGTGAGAGGGCGATGTTTTGCGCTGCCGCTGCAGTGCTACCTGATAAAGCAATCGCAGTAAAAATATGCAATTGGCGCAAAGTGATTTGCATGCTGAGGCCTCTGGTAAATGCTGTCGATCAACCTGTTATATCGTTTGATTATACCTATATAATTCGTTTTATTGTTTGAATGCTGGCCCATACACTGTTTGACATCGGGTGCTGATACAGGCCTTCAGAAACAGTGAGAGCGTTTAAAATGTTAGCGTTACCAAGAAAAAATACAGATATGTGTACTGGCCTGCCCAAATGGCTGCAGCTGCGTACAGAGTTGCTGCCCGGTTTATTGTTGTGTGCGGCTTTGTCTGCTGGCGCATTAATGCTGGATCGTGTGCCGTGGTTACAAACGCATGGACTGTCTGCATTAACGCTGGCCATCATGTTCGGTTTTGTTGTGGGTAATACAGTGTTTCCACGCTTGGTTGATCGCTGTGCGCCCGGGGTGCTTTACGCGAAGCAATACATGCTGCGTTTAGGCATCATCCTCTATGGTTTTCGCTTAACGTTTCAAGACATGGGCTATGTTGGGCTAGCTGGTGTACTGATTGATGCGCTTGTGTTGACCACAACTTTTGCTTTGGCGGTGGTGCTGGGTATACGCGTATTCAAGCTGGAGCGTGGTACCGCAATGTTGATTGGTATTGGCAGCTCTATTTGTGGTGCGGCGGCAATTATGGCAGCGGAGCCGGTTCTCAAAGCGCGTGCTGAGCAGGTTACCGTAGCAGTCGCAACTGTCGTGGTGTTTGGTACCTTAGCGATTTTTGTCTATCCGTTGCTGCACAGCTTAAATATGCATTGGCAGTTATTGAATACCACTGACTTTGCTTACGGTATGTTTGTCGGTTCTACTATTCATGAGGTTGCGCAAGTAGTGGCCGCAGGCGCAGCAATCAGCCCAACCGCTGCCGACACTGCCGTCATTGCTAAGATGGTGAGGGTGATGATGCTGGCGCCATTCTTGATTGGTTTGGCGGTGTATTTGGCCCGAGCCAAGACCGAGCAAGTAACTGAGAAGGCTCCCGCTAAAAAAGGACTGCTCGCTAGGGTTAGCGTACCTTGGTTTGCTTTTATCTTTGTCGCGGTGGCCGGCTTTAACTCTTTGCAGTTGTTGCCTGAGTTGGTCATCGAGCATATTGCACAAGTGGATACAGCTTTATTAGCCATGGCTATGGCGGGTCTTGGTTTGACCACTGATCTCAAAGCGATTCGCCGTGCCGGCTTGAAGCCGCTAATGTTGGCCAGCCTGCTGTTTGTTTGGTTAGTGGTGGGAGGCGCTGGGTTGAACTATGCGATCACGGCAGCATTTTCCTAATCGATATAAAATATTCTTATCGCTTAAACAAAACCGCGCAGTGAGCATTCATTTTAAATGGCTGCTCACTGCGCGGTTTTTAGATTTTAAAGGAGTAGCGGTGTGTCTGGATTTTTGCGTAACTGCTATAGCTCATCGCACACATGGTTTTCTTTGAGGGAGTCGATATCGAACTCTTCTTGCAATGCTTGTGCACCAGGGAAAGCATTGCCCATTTGTGCTGTGCATTTTTTCATGGCTTGGAAGTTAGGATTGCTTTGCATGTCTTTAGCGTAGGTCATCGCGCTATCTTGTGCTTGCTGGCGCTGGTCAGACTCACATAGCTGCTTAATGTGCTTGGCCATTTTTTCGCCATTGGCGGCCATGTCTTCTAAGTAGCGCATATCAACAGTTTCGCTGATACAGCGCTGCATTTGCATCATGTTTTGCATCATCTGTTCGTGCTCGTTAGCGTGAGCCATAGAAGTCGCAGTGGTTATGATGCAGAGTGTTGCTGCTAAGGCTGAGGGCTTAATCATGCGCCTTATCCTCTGTAGGTTGTGTTGATGGCTCAGATAATAGGCGATCTGAGCACGCTTGCCTAATCAATCAGGGGGAGTCGAGTCATGCTTCAATCTATAGATTGAAAGGGCTGGGTGCGCATTGAGAGCATTGCAGGCTGATCTGGTATTGTTTTGTGGTAACTGTATATAATGCCAGCTGTTGTGTTTGGGTTGCTGCTCGGTAATCCAACTCTTAAAGAAGGAAAGGTTGTGATTGGATATCTACGAGGCAATTTACTAGAGAAGCAACCGCCGCATGTCCTGCTGGATGTCAATGGCGTTGGTTATGAATTGGAAGTGCCAATGACCACTTTATTCCAGTTGCCGATGGTGGGTGAGCCTTTGGTGCTGCATGTGCATTTGGTGGTGCGCGAAGATGCGCAGCTTTTATACGGCTTTTACACTAAACGCGACCGTACTTTATTTCGTGAACTGATCCGCTTAAATGGTGTGGGGCCCAAGCTGGCGCTGGCCTTGATGTCGGGGATGAGCGTCGATGAAATGATTCAATGCGTGAATGCCGAAGACACCAGTCGCTTAATGAAAGTCCCAGGCGTCGGTAAAAAAACTGCTGAACGCTTACTGGTTGAACTTAAAGATCGTTTTAAAAATTGGGACAGCACGCCGTTGGCCGGGCAAAACAGCATGGAACCTGCTGGGCTTTCGGCAGTCACAGACGCGAACAGTCCAGAAAAAGATGCAGTGAGTGCGCTGATTAGTTTAGGCTTTAAACCCGCCGAAGCGAGTCGCGCGGTTAGCGCTGTAGCGCAAGATGGTTTGAGCAGCGAAGACTTGATTCGTCGCGCATTGAAAGGCATGGCGTAATTGAGCCACATTATTTGGGATAACTGCAGTTTATGATTGAAGCTGATCGCTTGATTGCCGCCGCTCCGCGTGAGCGTGAAGAGCACGTTGATCGCGCCATACGCCCGCTGTGCTTAGCTGATTATATTGGTCAGCCCAGTGTGCGTGAGCAAATGGCATTGTTTATGCAGGCTGCTAAAAACCGTGATGAAGCGCTTGATCATACGCTGATCTTTGGTCCGCCAGGTTTAGGCAAAACCACGTTAGCCAATATCATTGCCCAAGAAATGAATGTCTCGTTAAAAAGCACTTCAGGTCCGGTGCTTGAGCGTCCAGGTGATTTGGCAGCACTGTTAACTAACCTTGAAGAAGGTGACGTGCTGTTTATTGATGAAATTCACCGCTTGCCGCCAATTGTGGAAGAGGTTTTGTATCCAGCGATGGAAGACTTCCAATTGGATATCATGATCGGTGAGGGGCCGGCCGCGCGCTCAATCAAACTCGACTTGCCACAATTTACTTTAGTCGGTGCCACCACGCGCGCTGGCATGCTGACCAATCCGTTGCGCGACCGCTTTGGTATTGTGCAGCGCTTAGAGTTTTATAACGTCACAGACTTGACCACTATTGTGGTGCGCTCGGCAGGCATTTTAAACATGCCAATTGAGTATGAAGGCGCCTATGAAATTGCGCGGCGCGCGCGCGGCACTCCACGGATTGCCAACCGTTTATTGCGCCGTGTGCGCGATTTTGCTCAAGTGCGCGGCACTGGACAGATCAGTCAAGTCATCGCCAATCAAGCACTGAACTTGCTTGATGTGGATGAACATGGTTTTGATCACCAGGACCGTCGTCTGTTGTTGGCAATGATTGAAAAGTTTGATGGCGGTCCAGTGGGTGTGGATAGCTTGGCTGCCGCGATCAGTGAAGAGCGGCATACCATTGAAGATGTGCTGGAACCCTATTTGATTCAGCAGGGCTTTATCATGCGCACCCCACGTGGGCGCGTCGTCACCCGTCATGCTTATCTGCATTTTGGCTTACATTTACCTGAGCGTTTGCTCGATGGTGCGGTGTTAGAGAAATACCTTGATGATGAGTGAAAATATACCTGCGTTCCCCATTGGCAATTAGACGAGGTGGCATTACAGTATGCGCGCACAAACATCAGCACAACGGTTTACCTTTCCTTGTCGTGTTTATTACGAGGATACGGATGCAGGCGGCATCGTGTATTACGTGAATTACCTAAAATTCATGGAGCGCGCACGCACTGAACGCTTGCGCCACCTGGGCTTTTCCCAAGCGCAGATGGCCACCGAAAATCTGTTGTTTGTTGTACATTCCTCGCAAGCACGCTACCACACGCCAGCTCGTTTAGACGATGAGCTATTGGTGAGTGTGCAAGTGGAAGCTCTAAAACGTGCCAGTTTAAAATTTTATCAGCAGGTTCGCCGTGTCAGTGATGATGCTCTTCTGTGTGAAGGACATTTCACCATTGCCTGTGTGCGTGCTGATACCTTAAAACCTCGGGGCATTCCCGAACTGTTATATGCGGCGTTTAATGCCGATGTGCAAGATTTTGCAGGAGAGTAAGCGTGGAAGCTAATGCCGTTGATCAGATGTCAATGTGGAGCCTAATCAGTAACGCCAGTCTGGTGGTTCAGTTTGTCATGTTGATTCTAGTGGGAGCCTCGATCACTTCATGGGTGATTATCTTCCAACGCAGCCAGTTATTGCGTACTGCACGCAACAGCTTAAATGTTTTTGAAGACCGTTTTTGGTCTGGTATTGATCTGTCTAAGTTGTACCGACAAGTCAATAGCGATCCTGATCCAGACTCAGGCGTTGAGCAGATTTTCCGCGCTGGCTTTAAAGAGTTTTCGCGCTTAAGTCAGCAGCAAGGTGCTAATCCTGAATCAGTGATGGATGGTGTGGCGCGTTCGATGCGTGTGGCCATTTCTCACGAAGAAGAAAAACTTGAGCAAAGCCTACCGTTTCTGGCCACTGTTGGATCAACCAGCCCGTATATTGGTCTGTTTGGTACGGTGTGGGGCATTATGAACTCCTTCCGTGGTTTGGCGCAGGTGCAGCAAGCCACTCTGGCAACTGTTGCTCCAGGTATTGCTGAAGCATTGATTGCTACGGCGATTGGCTTGTTTGCAGCGATTCCTGCTGTCATTGCTTATAACCGCTTCTCGGCGCGCGGTGAGAATTTAATTGCGCGTTATTACACCTTTGCTGATGAGTTCCAAGCCATTTTGCATCGTAAAGTCCACTCGAACGAGGATTAAGGTGCCCCATGCAAAGAGCTAGAATTCGTAATCGGCGCAAACCCGTTGCAGAAATGAACGTGGTGCCCTATATCGACGTGATGCTGGTGCTGTTGGTGATCTTTATGGTTACCGCGCCGATGCTTAATCAAGGCGTTAAAGTCGACTTACCACAGGTCAGCAGTGAAGTATTGCCGCAAGATAACAACTCAATTGTGCTGACCATTTCTATTAAGGCTGATAAAAGCTATTACTGGAATACCGGTACTGAGGTTGATATTGATACCGTGCAAGATCAAGCTGTCGATTTAACCCAGATGGTCAATGCGGCACGCGCTATTTTAGGTGCCAATGCTGCTCAAGGTAAAAAAGTGCAAGTCTATGTGCGTGCCGATAAAACTGTCGACTATGGCAGTGTGATGGCAGCGATGGGTGGTTTGCAGCAGGCTGGCGTCAGTGATGTTGGCTTAATTACTGAGGCGCCTTAATGCGACAGCATGACCGTTCCCCTTCGGAAAACCTGTTTTGGCCGGTGGTCTGGGCTGTGGGTTTGCACGCGATGCTGTTTGCGTTCTTATTTGTCAGTTTTGCGCGCACGCCTGATTTGCCGCCAGCACGTCCGGTAATTAAAGCCACTTTGTATCAGTTGCAATCGCAAAGCCAAGCCACTACGCAAACCAATCAAAAAATTGCCGGTGAAGCTGCAAAAACTTCTGCGCCAACCTATGAAGCTGAGCAACTCGAGCAGAAAAAAGTTGAGCAAGAGAAAATAGCCGCAGCCGCGCAAGCCGCAAAAGCCAAAGCTGCCGATGCGCAAGCTAAAGCGGCCGAAGCACGCAAACAGGCCGAGCAAAAAGCTGCCCAAGCGCAGAAGCAAGCACAAGCCAGCAAAGAAGATCAGGCTAAAAAAGCAGCGGAAAAACTTAAGCAGGCTGAAGTGGCTAAGTTGAAAGCAGCCGAAGATGCCAAGAAGAAGGCAGCTGAGGACGCGAAGAAAAAAGCCGCAGAAGAGGCTAAAAAGAAAGCTGCAGCAGAAGCTGCGAAGAAAAAAACAGCTGACGATGCCAAGAAGAAAGCTGAAGCCGACAAGAAAAAGCGTGCTGCAGAAGAAGCTGCTAAGCAGAAGAAAGCTCAAGACGCTGCCCGTAAGGCCCTTGAAGATAAGAAAGCTGGCGCATTAGCAGAGTTGTTGTCTGAGGATACTCAGTATCAACAAACCGTTGCTGATACGGTAGGTTCGCAAGTGGCGGGTAGTCTCGATGATTTGATCGTGCGCTTAGTCAGTGAGCAGTGGGTGCGACCACCTTCAGCACGCAACGGCATGGCGGTAACTGTGCTGATTGAAATGTTGCCCGATGGAACCATTACCAATGCAAGTGTCACACGCAGTAGTGGTGATCCCGCTTTTGATGCCTCGGCAGTGGCGGCTGTGCGTAACGTTGGGCGCATTCGTGAAATGCAACAATTGGATCGTAAAACGTTTGATAGCATGTACCGCAAACGTAGTGCGATATTTAAACCAGAGGATTTGAGTCTGTGAATATGTTGAAACGATGGTTGTTATTGAGTGCATTGCTGTGTGTCAGCGTGGTGCAGGCAGCAGACCCTCTGCTGATTTCTGGTGGTAACGACCGCGCGATCCCAATTGCTGTGGTGCCTTTCGGTTGGCAAGGTGGTAATGCTTTGCCTGAAGATATGTCAGATATCATCGGTAAAGATTTGCGTAACTCCGGTATCTTTGAACCCATTGCGCGACAAAATATGATCAGCCAGCCGGCTCAGGCCAGTGAAGTGATTTTTCGTGACTGGAGTGCGGTGGGTGCACAGTATGTATTGGTTGGCAATATCACTCCCAATGGCAACCGTTTACAAATCAACTATGCGGTGCTGAATGTCAGCACTGAGCAAGTCATGGTCAGTGGCACCGTGGGTGGTTCAATTGAGCAATTACGTGATTTAGCACATTATATTTCTGACCAGTCGTATGAAAAGCTAACCGGAGTGAAGGGCGCATTTTCTACCCGTTTATTGTATGTCACGGCTGAGCGTTTTTCTGCTACCAACACCCGTTATACCTTGCAGCGCTCGGATTACGATGGAGCGCGTGCCGTCACTTTGCTACAGTCACGCGAGCCAATTTTGTCACCGTCTTTTGCTCCTGATGGCAAGCGCATTGCTTATGTCTCGTTTGAGCAAAAGCGTCCGCGTATTTTCGTACAGAATGTCGATACCGGTCACCGTGAGCAAATCACTAATTATGAAGGCTTAAATGGTGCGCCGGCTTGGTCGCCAGATGGCAGTCGTTTAGCCTTTGTTTTATCACGAGATGGTAATCCAGAGATTTACGTGATGGATATGGGCTCGCGCCAAGTGCGTCGAGTGACCAATCATGCAGCGATTGATACGGAACCTTTCTGGGGTAAAGACGGACAAACTTTGTACTTCACTTCGGATCGTTCCGGTAAGCCGCAAATTTATCGCATGAGTATCAATGGTGGAGCGGCAGAGCGGGTTACTTTTATTGGCAACTACAATGCCAATCCGAAATTATCAGCCGATGAGAAGACGCTGGTGATGATTCACCGTCAAGAAGGCTATGCGGTATTTAAGGTGGCTGCGCAAGACTTGCAGCGAGGTAACTTACGTATCCTCTCAAACTCAAGTTTAGATGAGTCACCTACTGTCGCACCCAATGGAACAATGGTAATCTATGCCACCCATCAACAGGGTCGAGGTGTCCTGATGCTTGCATCTATCAATGGGCGGGTGCGGCTCCCACTACCTAGCATTCAAGGCGAAGTCAGAGAGCCTTCATGGTCCCCTTACCTAAACTGATGATGGGTTATCTGTTAACTAAACTAAATATGTTGTTTTTTTGGAGCTTGTAAAATGGAAATGCTTAAATTCGGTAAATTTGCCGCGTTATCATTGGCTTTGGCTGTAGCTGTTGGTTGTTCTTCAAAAGGCGGCGACGCAAGCGGTGAAGGTGCAATTGACCCGAATGCCGGTTACGGCGCAAACACAGGTGCCATCGATGGCAGCATGAACGGTGGTAGCGAAGAAGCAGCATTGCGCGCTATTACTACGTTCTACTTTGAATTCGACAGCTCAGACCTAAAACCAGAAGCCATGCGCGCACTTGATGTACACGCACGTGACTTACAAGGTAACGGCGCACGCGTTGTATTGGAAGGTCACGCTGATGAGCGCGGTACTCGCGAATACAACATGGCGCTGGGCGAGCGTCGTGCTCAAGCAGTACAGCGTTACTTAGTTCTGCAAGGTGTTTCACCTGCACAACTTGAGCCAGTATCTTATGGTGAAGAGCGTCCAAACGTAGTGGGTCATGACGACAGCGCATGGTCACAAAACCGTCGCGTTGAACTGCGTAAGTAATAGGTAATACAAATGATCCGTCCTACCCTGATAGCTTTGGCCCTCAGCCTGCCTACTTTGGCAGTTGCTGCGATCCCAGTCACTGATCGCCCCGCATATGATCAAACCTATGCTGGCACAGATCAGGGTATGAACGGAACTGCGACTGGAGGTGGTGCTAACGCACCACTTTCAGCTCAAAGTCAGTTGTTCATGCAGTTACAGCAGATGCAGCAAGAAATTGCTACGCTGCGCGGTTTGCTTGAAGAGCAACAGCATGAAATAAGTCAGTTACGCCAAGAGAATCTTGAGCGTTACCAAACATTAGACAGCCGCTTGAGTAACAACTCTGGAGCACAAGTCGGCAGTCCAGCGTCAACGACTGAGCAGCCCAACAGCGGCGCTGCCACTCCTGCCGCTCAGGCCAGTAATGGCGAAGCCGATCCCGCTAAGGAAAAGCTCTATTACGAAGCCTCTTTTGATTTAATTAAAGCGCGCGAGTTTGATAAAGCTCAGCAAGCCTTCACGGCTTTTTTGCGTAAGTATCCAAACAGTCAGTATGCGGGAAATGCCCAGTATTGGTTAGGTGAAGTCAGTTTAGTGCAAGGTGATATGCAAGCCGCTGGTAAGGCTTTTGCATTGGTCAGTCACAACTACCCTAAGCACAATAAAGTGCCTGATTCACTGTATAAGCTGGCTGACGTTGAGCGCCGCTTAGGCAATGCAGATAAAGCCCGTGGTATTTTGCAGCAAGTGGTTGCCGAGTACCCAGGTAGCTCCGCTGCACAGTTAGCGCAACAAGATTTAAGAAAACTCTAATACGCTGCTTTCATCAGCACGTTCGCGCTCAGCGCGGGTCCGTGCTGGGCAGTGCCTCATTCAGCAATGGAGGCGGACGGCCTGTTTTGCTGTCGCGCCCGGCGCATATACAATGCACAACACCCTACGCATCACCGAGATTTTTTACTCGTTACAGGGCGAAACTCGCACTGTTGGTCTTCCGACTGTTTTTATCCGTCTCACCGGTTGCCCGCTCCGCTGCCAATACTGCGACAGCGCCTATGCGTTTAGCGGCGGGCAGTTGTTCTCTATCGAAGATATTTTGATTCAAGTCGCGGGTTACCGGCCGCGTTATGTCTGCGTGACAGGTGGCGAACCTTTAGCACAACCGCATGCTTTAACGCTATTTAAAGCGCTGTGTGACGCAGGCTATCGAGTGTCCACCGAAACCAGTGGTGCGCTCGATATTAGCGGCATTGATACGCGGGTCAGTATTGTGCTCGACCTTAAAACTCCTGGCTCATTAGAATCGCAACGCAATCGCTATGAAAATATCGATTTGCTGAAAGGCGATGACCAGGTCAAATTCGTGCTGTGCAATCGCGCGGATTACGACTGGGCGGTCACTAAGCTTCTGCAATACAAGCTGGATACGCGCGTATCTGAAGTGCTTTTTTCGCCCAGTCAGGGCCAGTTGCTTCCGCGCGATCTGGCTGATTGGATCGTTGCCGATAACCTGCCGGTGCGTCTGCAGCTACAGTTGCATAAGCTGTTGTGGGATGACCAGCCTGGTTACTAATGCCGAGCTAACTGTGTTATTGCGCATCTGCAATCTGCAGCATGTTGCTTAGTAAACAAGCTTTGAGAAAACAATGATGACCAATAAACGCGCTGTTATTTTATTATCAGGCGGCTTAGATTCTGCCACTGTCCTTGCCTCTGCGCGAGCGCAAGGCTACGACTGCTACACCATGAGCTTTGATTATGGTCAGCGCCATCGCAGCGAGTTGGACGCCTCTCGGCGGATTTCAGAGGCTTTAGGCGCTACTGAACACAAAGTGATTGGGATTAATTTAGATGGCATAGGTGGTTCTGCGTTAACCGATAGCAGTCTTGCTGTGCCAGAGCGGTTAAGTCAGGGGGAGATTCCGGTCACCTACGTGCCAGCGCGTAATACCGTGTTTTTGTCTCTGGCTTTGGGTTGGGCAGAAGTGCTAAAGGCGTATGATATTTTCATTGGTGTGAACGATGTTGATTACTCTGGCTACCCGGATTGCCGTATTGAATTCATCCAAGCGTTTGAGCGTGTAGCCAATTTAGCCACACGTGAAGGTGTGGAGGGACGAGCGTTTCGTATTCAGGCACCTCTGCAAAGTATGAGTAAGGCTGCTATTATTCAGCTTGGTACGCAGTTAGGGGTAGACTATGCGCTCACCGTATCCTGTTATCAGGCTGATCTTGATGGTCGGGCTTGTGGGGTCTGTGAAAGCTGTCAATTGCGTAAACAAGGTTTTATTAACGCAGGAATAAACGATTCAACGCGATATTTTTGACAAATATAGAATTTATGCTTGAACTGAGCTGAGAAGTCCGTATTATGCGCATCCCTTCCGGGTCGTTAGCTCAGTGGTAGAGCAGTTGGCTTTTAACCAATTGGTCGTAGGTTCGAATCCCACACGACCCACCAATTTCTATAGCATCGTTTTGTCGGTATTGCGTTGTATCTCTTTTAGAGCACTCAGCATTACACTTGTTAACATTGCGCCTATGCGCGCTGTGAGGACTGACATCAATGACGCAGATTTCTGAACGTATTTTGGTTCAAGCACACTTGGCGGCTAAGCAGATTGAAGAGCTTACGCCTGAGCAAGAGGCGCATTACTGTGAGCGCATCATTGCCGAACTGAAAGCACAAAATGCGGTGTTAGTCGCGCATTACTATTGCGCCCCCATCATTCAAGAATTAGCTGAGAAAAGTGGCGGCTGTGTGGCTGACTCGCTAGAAATGGCACGCTTTGGTAGTCAGCACAGTGCGCAAACGCTGGTGGTCGCTGGTGTGCGTTTTATGGGTGAGACAGCAAAAATTCTCAACCCAGAAAAGCGTATCTTGATGCCAACTCTAGAAGCCACATGCTCTTTAGATTTGGGTTGCCCGGTTAAAGAGTTTTCTGAGTTTTGTGATCAGCATCCTGAGCGTACTGTGGTGGTGTATGCCAATACCTCAGCGGCAGTCAAAGCCCGTGCTGATTGGGTGGTGACCTCTAGTTGTGCCTTGGAGATTGTTGAAAGCCTGATGGATAATGGTGAAACCATTTTGTGGGCACCGGATCAGCATTTGGGCCGCTATATTCAGCGTGAAACTGGCGCAGATATGTTGTTGTGGGACGGTGCGTGCATTGTTCACGAAGAGTTTAAAGCCAAGCAGTTGGCTGATATGAAGGTTCTTTATCCTGACGCCGCTGTATTGGCTCACCCTGAGTCGCCGACTGCGGTGCTGGAGCTGGCCGATGTGATTGGCTCAACTACGCAGTTGATTAAAGCGACGCAGGAACTACCGAATCAGCAGTTTATTGTGGCGACTGATCGTGGCATTTTTTATAAAATGCAGCAGCTCAGCCCGAATAAGAGCTTTATTGAAGCACCAACAGCGGGTGAGGGTGCATCTTGCCGCAGTTGCGCTAACTGTCCGTGGATGGCGATGAATACGCTGGAAGCAATGTTGCTTGGTTTGCAGCATGGCAGTAATGAAATCATTGTTGATCCAGCGATTATTCCACGCGCCGTGCGTCCTTTGCAGCGCATGCTGGATTTCACCCGCGATGCACAAATTAAGCTCAAAGGTAACGCTTAACTAACATCTTTGTGACTTTAGAAAGCCCTAACGAGAGCTGCATTGGCAGTACTTCGTTGGGGCTTTTTGCTTTTATCGGTTATTCAGTGCTCATTGATCAGTGATCTGTTATTCGAGAATTGAACCCTGTATAAGCTGGCCATGCCAGCGATTGCGGCTTAATCCGATGCACGACACGCGCAGACTGAACGTTTTTAACCATATAAAACATTCATTGGAATAGGCGCATGCCGCACCTTGCTGGTATTGCTCTTCCCTCAACGGGTCGTCCTGACCCGATTCGGGCGCTACGTCATCCCTGACTCGCTAGCCGCGATACCAGCAAGGTACTCATTGATCAATGATGTTGTTTTCGCACCTTTAGTAGGACTCTTTTAAAGCCATCATTCTGTGAAGTTTTATTGGCCTGCGGCAAAGATGTATCTGTACACCTGACTGGTAGTCCAGCACGGCAAACCCTGCAAATGCTCAACGAGTGCTTCGGGGTGGATGTGCTGAGCGAGCCAAGGATGGCGAGCGCCGGAGTTGAACCCTGGATGGGTTCATCGACGGATTAACACTTACCCCGAAGTACGACATTCGCTGACTGAGCATTTTAGCCATGCAAAGTATTTAGATGTTTATGTAAGTGCACGCATCGTGCCAGTGGAGATATTCTCTAGACGAGTCATCCTGACCCGATTCGGGCGCTGCGTCATCCATGACTCGCTAGCCGCGACACCAGCAAGGTACTCATTGAGCAGTGATATTGTTTGCAGGTTTGGTGCGTGACACTTTTAAAAAAACTATTTGGCAAGCTTCTGCCGTATAGGCGAACTAAATGCATGGTGCTTGTTCCAAAGTGTAATAAACTCCAACACAATAGCTGCCATTAATGTGGCGATGAAACTGCTGTCTAATAATTAGGATGAGGTGTGATTTGGCGACTTTACATAAATATGCTGCGTTGGCTGGTGCGCTGTTGCTGGTAGGCTGCCAAGCCGTCAATACCACTGGCTCAAGTGCCGTGGGCGTTGATCGCAAACAGTATATGTTCAGCATGCTCAGCACGAACGAAATCAATCAAAGCTATGCTCAGGCTTACCAAGAGACGCTGCAGCAAGCCCAAGCGAAGGGCAAGCTGGATACGCGCAGTAATAATGCCAAGCGTTTACAGGTCATTGGCAAGCGCTTGATTGCGCAAGCCGGATACTTCCGTCCAGATGCAGCACAGTGGGACTGGCAGGTAAGTTTGATTGAAAGTCCTGATTTAAATGCCAATTGCGGCCCTGGCGGTAAAATAATTTTTTATAGTGGCATTATCACTAAGCTCAATCTGACTGATGATGAAATCGCTGCAATTATGGGGCATGAAATTGCTCATGCATTGCGCGAGCACAGCCGTGAAGCGATGTCGAAGGCCTATGGCATTGAAATGGCTAAATTAGGCTTGGGCGCAGTGCTTGGCGTCAGTCAAGATACGATGCAGATTGCTGATACTGCCGTGCAGTATGGTATGACTTTACCTAATAGTCGTGGTGCAGAAACAGAAGCTGACTTGTTAGGTATTGAGCTGGCGGCACGTGCCGGTTACAACCCGAATGCTGCGGTCAGTCTATGGCAAAAAATGGAGCAGGTCAGTCAAGGTGCGCCAGCTGAGTTTACCAGTACACACCCTTCTTCATCGACCCGGATTCAAAACCTACAAGCCAATATGCCGAAAGTTATGCCGCTCTATGAGCAGGCACGTAAACGTTAAGTGCTTGGCTGTACGGGCTGAACTGCCCGCTTCAGCAAGCTGACAGCCGACGCTTAATCTTGCAGCTGAAAAACGCCCTTATAAGGGCGTTTTCCTATTTGGTTGCTTTGAAAATCACAAATTTAGCGTTCGCGGCAATCTGCTGTACGTCGCGGAACATGCGTTTTAGCGTGACGTGATAGCCCAGGTGGCGATTACCGACGACCCATAATTGACCGTCTTTTTTTAAGGCGCGGTGGCTTTGTTGAAACATGCGTCTGGCTAAAAAGTCGCCAACCACTTGCTGCTGGTGAAAAGGCGGGTTACAGAGAACAATATCAAGTGTTTCTGCTTGTTCTGCGCCAAGACCGTCACCAGCATAAACAGTGATCGGACGCTCTGCTAAAGCCCGTTGCCAGTTTTCTTGCGCAGATTGCACGGCCATATAAGACTCATCAATCATACGCAGCTGTGCTTGCGGGTTATTTAGCGCACAGACAATACCTAGCACACCGTTACCGCAACCAAGGTCTGCGACCTGTGCATTGCCTAAGTTAGCAGGTAAGTGCGGCAGAAAAAATCGCGTGCCAATATCCAAGGCTTCACGGCAAAACACTCCTGCATGGTTGCGCAAGATAAGCTGAGGTTTTTCCAGTTGATATTCACTTGGATAAGGTGAGCTGGCTTGGAGTTTTTCAGCTGGCGTGACAAAAAGTAAGCGTGCTTTTTTCTCGGCAAGACTGGCTTGCACTGGACCAATGTAGCGTTCAAGTAAATCGCCTGCCGAACGCGGCAGGTGTTTAATCATGCCAGCGGCGATAATAATAGTGTCTGGGGTGATCTGAGTTTGTAAGCGAATCAACTGTTCTTCGAGTAGGGCAAGAGTTTTCGGCACACGAATCAGTACGCAAGCATAGGGGCCGTTAAAGGCTTGATCGGCTTGGATGATCTCGACGCTGTCTTGGCTAAGTTGATTATTATCAAGGTTATTGCGCAGGGCTTGATGGGCTAAAAATGAATCGCCACTGCTATGCACCTGCATTTGGCTAGCTAAACTAGCGGCAAGGGCACCGAAGTTATCGTTAAGGATTAGCGTGCGCGCATTGCTCGCTAAGCTGCAGCTGCTAAGGTGTTTAAGCAGATACTCGTCAGCCGCATCGAAAGCTTGTAGTGGAGTGTTGGGCAGCTCTGGATAGCGTAATAAATCCAGCTGTGCAAAAGACGTATTAAATATAGGCATAAGGATCGCAGGTATTTGTTTGGCCAAAAATGGCGTATGAATAGAGTGACTGTTAATTAATGAGGTGCAGTATGAACGCGGCGCAAGAAAAGTTCACCCGACAAACGATTACTCACTTACATACGTGGACGCCAAGTCTGTTTAGTTTTCGTTGTACGCGTGATGTGGGGTTTCGTTTTACGGCAGGACAGTTTGCCCGTTTAGGCGTGCGCAAGGCCAATGGCTCGATTGTTTGGCGTGGCTATTCGATGGTGTCGAGTCCGTTTGATGAGTTTTTAGAGTTTTTCTCGATTGTCGTGCCCGGCGGTGAGTTTACCAGTGAACTAAGTCAGCTGGCGGTCGGCGATGAGATTTTGATTGAGAAACAAGCGCATGGTTTTTTGACCTTAGATCGCTTTGTTGATGGTGAAAATCTTTGGTTGTTATCGACAGGTACCGGGGTTGCGCCGTTTTTGTCGATGCTACAGGATTTTGAAATTTGGCAGCGTTTTGAGCGAATTGTTTTGGTGTACAGCGTGCGCTCTGCGGCTGAATTAGCTTACAAAGATTTGCTCGATGAAATTTTGACGCGAGAGTATGTTGCCGAGTATGCACATAAGTTTACCTTTGTACCGGTAGTCACCCGCGAAGACATTGCTGGCTGCTTAGGTGCGCGCATTACTGATTTGTTGATATCTGGTGAGCTTGAAAAGCATGTTGGTTTGCCGATGACTGCAGAAAGTTCTCGGGTGCTGCTCTGTGGTAACCCAGAGATGGTTGAGGATTGTCGGATGTTGCTACAAGGCCGCGACATGCAATTGTCGCTGACCCGTCGACCGGGAGCAGTGGCTGTTGAGAATTACTGGTAGTTTGCTTTGCGAGATATTGTGCTTGATGTTCATGTGTGTAACTGGAGTAACTATTAAGAGCTTCGGGCAAGATATGTGCGAGCCGTGCCGCGCTAATGTCACTTTTCTCTCAATGAGTCATCCTGACTCAATTCGAGCGCTACGCCATCCATGGCTACGCTTGCCGTGAAACTAGCGCGGCACTCATGGATCAATGATGCTGTTTGCGTATTTTTTGTAAGTATCAATGAATCTATAGTAAGCGTTCGTCATTGGCGTTTATGGCTAGTCGCTCTACTTATTTTGCAGTAGCGCGAACAACGCAAATGATTAACGAGTACTGCGCAGTAGGTGTGATGAGCGAAGCCAGGGATGGCGCAGCGCCGGAGTTGAACCCAGGATGGGTTCATCGACGGATAAACACTTATTGCGCAGTACGATATGCATCGCACCAAACTGAAAATACTAGCGTTTAAGTGACGGTGTGAAGTTGAGAGGATAAGGCTGCGGCTTGAGCCACAGCCTTATTATAGTGTTGGTTTTTATATTGCAGTGTTAGCTTTTATTTTGATTCTTAAGTAGATCACGGATTTCACTGAGCAAAACTTCTTCGTTGCTTGGTGCTTCTGGTTCAGCAGGTGCTTCTTCAGCGATTGCTTCTTCACGCTTAAGGCGGTTAATCACTTTAACGCCCATGAAAATTGCAAAGGCGACAATAATAAAATCAATAATGCTTTGAAGAAACTTACCGTAAGCTAATACCACGGCTGGTAAGTCGCCTTCAGCGGCCTTCAAAGTGACAGCGAGGTCGGCAAAGTCAACACCGCCCACTAATACGCCGATTGGCGGCATTATAACGTCACCGACAAACGAGCTGACGATTTTACCGAAAGCAGCACCGATAATAATACCAACAGCCATATCAACGACGTTGCCTTTAACTGCAAAGGTTTTGAATTCTTTTAAAATGCTCATGCGCTTATATTCCCAGTTAAGTTAAAGCTTAAAGTTATTGAGGCGTCATTATGCCGCGCTTTTCTATGCAGTTATATAGGGTAAAGGACAGATTAGTGTTAATCAAAGATTGCTGTATCTCGAACACAGCCTAACCCTCTAGACAGACGCTAAAGGGTTGGTTAAAAATGAAAGAGAGTTAGGTCGAGCGTGCGACAGCGAAGTTGGCGAGTTCGATCAAAGCATCGCGGTAGCCGGAAGCTGGGATATCGTCTAAGCAGGCAATGGCACGTTGCGCGTACTCTTGCGCAAGTTTGGCCGTGTAGTCCAAAGCGCCAGACGCTTCGACTGCAGCGCTGATTTCCGCTAGATCTTCAATGCCACCTTGTTGAATGGCTTTGCGCACCAGTGCCGCTTGCTCAGGCGTGCCGTCGCGCATGGTGACAATCAGTGGCAGCGTTGGTTTACCTTCAGCGAGATCATCGCCGACGTTCTTGCCCAAAGTCTCAGCATCGCCGCGGTAGTCCAAGAGATCATCAACCAGTTGGAAAGCGATGCCCAGATTATCGCCATAGGTGCGCAGGGCTTCTATTTGATTAGCTGGGGCTCCCGCTAAAACTGCAGCACTATGGGTTGATGCTTCAAACAGCATGGCCGTTTTGCCGCGAATCACTTCCATATAGGTGGCTTCAGTCGTACTGGCATCACGTACCTTGGTGAGCTGTAAAACTTCACCTTCAGCGATGACGCGAGTGGCTTGTGAAATAATCTCCATCACCGGTAAAGAGCCGAGACGTACCATCATTTCAAATGAGCGGGCATATAAGAAGTCACCAACCAGAACGCTAGGAGCGTTACCCCACTTGGCATTGGCAGTTGAGCGGCCGCGGCGCAGGTCAGACTTATCCACAACATCATCATGTAATAATGTCGATGTATGCAAAAACTCAATAACAGCTGCAAGTAAACGCAGATCGTCGTCCTGTTTGCCTACAGCATTACCGGCCAATAAAACTAGTAGCGGGCGCAGACGTTTGCCGCCGGCAGAGATGATGTAATCACCGATTTTTTCTACCAGAGGGATTCGTGAAGAAAGCTGTTGTTTGATGAGGCTGTCTACTGCAGCAAAATCTTCAGCGACGATTTGGTAAAAAGCCTGTGGTTGCATGACTCTGCGTACTCCAATAAGGTTGAGCGGCATGCTATGAGGCGCGCGCCTTCCTGTCAAGGTAAGTGCATAGAGTGCTTGCGCCTAGATTGAACTGTGCGTACAATTCGCGCTCCTGAACTTTACTTGGGCAACTCCCTGCCTTACGCAATTGCAGTGCGTCCTAATCCAATGCACAGCAGCCATGCCAACTGATACCTACTCTTATAAAACGTTGGGTGAGCAGGAATAACGGAGAGATACGATGTACGCAGTAATTGTAACTGGCGGTAAGCAATACAAAGTCGCCGAAGGCGAATTTTTGAAGATTGAAAAACTGGACGTGCCAGTCGGCGAAGCTATTTCGTTTGACCGCGTTCTGTTAATCGGCAACGGCGAAGATGTGAAAATCGGTGCGCCAGTTGTTGACGGTGCTAAAGTGACAGCTGAAGTGATTGACCAAGGTCGTCACGATAAAGTAACTATTATCAAGTTTCGTCGTCGTAAGCACAGCATGAAGCGTCAGGGCCACCGTCAGTGGTACACTGAAGTTAAAATCACTGGTATTCAGGCTTAATTGACTGAACCCCTACACTGATGGAGTGTTGATCTCATGGCAACGAAAAAAGCTGGTGGTAGTACTCGTAACGGTCGCGATTCAGAAGCTAAACGCTTAGGCGTTAAGATGTACGGCGGCCAAACGGTTAAAGCAGGAAACATTATCGTGCGTCAGCGCGGTACAGAATTCCACCCGGGTCCTAATGTAGGCATGGGCAAAGATCACACCTTGTTTGCTAAAGAAGCAGGCGTGTTGAAATTTGAAGTTAAAGGTGCTTTTGGACGTCGCTACGTAAGCGTAGTTTCAGCCTAAGTAGCTTTACACGGAAAAGCCCTGTCATCTGACGGGGCTTTTTTGTTTGAGCAGGCAGTAAAGACGGACTATCCGTGCTTGTTGTATCCTGCGTTTATATTTATCAGCCTGCGGGCTCGCGGGAGGCACATTAATGAAGTTCGTCGATGAAGTATCGATTGTTGTAAAAGCTGGTGATGGCGGCAATGGCTGCATGAGTTTTCGCCGAGAAAAATTTATTGAGTTTGGTGGTCCAAACGGTGGTGATGGTGGTGATGGCGGCTCTATCTATATGGAAGCTGATGTTAACCTCAATACACTGGTCGACTACCGCTACACCCGTCGTTTTAATGCACAGCGCGGTGAAAATGGCCGAGGCGCTGACTGCACTGGTGCTAAAGGTGAAGACCTGATTTTAAAGGTGCCGGTCGGTACCACTATTATTGATGCGGACACCCAAGAAATTATTGGCGACTTGACCGAAGAAGGTCAACGCATTCGCGTGGTGGAAGGCGGCTGGCACGGACTGGGTAATACCCGTTTTAAATCCAGTACCAACCGCGCGCCACGTCAGACCAGTGATGGTAAGCCGGGCGAGTTGCGTAACCTGAAGCTGGAAATGAAAGTTTTGGCTGATGTCGGTTTGTTAGGTTTACCTAACGCCGGTAAAAGTAGCTTCATTCGTTCTGTTTCAGCAGCTAAGCCAAAAGTAGCGGATTATCCGTTTACCACCTTGATTCCAAACCTGGGTGTGGTCAGTATTGGCCGTTATAAAAGCTTCGTGATCGCCGATATTCCAGGTGTGATTGAAGGTGCTGCTGAAGGAGCAGGTTTAGGTATTCGTTTCCTTAAGCACTTGACCCGTACTCGTTTGTTATTGCATGTGGTTGATTTGGCTCCGATTGACGACAGTGATCCAGCGCAAGATGCGCAAGTGATTGTTGATGAAATCGAGCGCTTTAGCCCATCCTTGATTGAGCGTGACCGCTGGCTGGTACTCAATAAGGTTGATCAGCTTTTAGATGATGAGCGCGAGCAGCGCAAGCAAGCCGTGATTGATCAGCTTGGCTGGACAGGTCCTGTGTTTATGATTTCAGCACTGGATGGCGAGGGCACTAAAGAGCTCGCGCAAGCCATGATGCGTTATCTGGAAGAGCGTGATCTGCGTATTGGCGAAGATAAAGAGTATGCCGAATACCTTGTCGATTTGGATCAGCGCATTGAAGATGAAGGCCGTGCACGTCTGCAAGAGTTGGATGATAAGCGTGCCTTACGTCGTGCCGGGGTTAAAGCCGTCGAAGATGTTGATGATGATTTTGATGAAGACTATGACGAAGATGATGAAGACGGTGCAGAAATTATCTACGTTAATCATTAACTGATGGATGTGCTCGGCGTTTTTGCAAAAGCGCCGAGTGTTCAATTTCAACAGGATTGTGTTATGCGTGACAAGGTGACAGGCGCTCAGCGCTGGGTAGTGAAAATTGGCAGTGCGTTGTTGACTGCTGATGGCCGAGGTCTGGACCGTAATGCTATGGCAATTTGGGTCCAGCAAATGGTTGCTCTGCGTCAGCAAGGCATTGACTTGGTGTTGGTCTCTTCTGGTGCTGTGGCGGCGGGAATGAGCCGCCTTGGTTGGCTAGAGCGCCCCAGTGCCATTCATGAATTGCAGGCCGCCGCCGCAGTCGGGCAGATGAGCTTAGTCAAAGCTTGGGAAAGCAGTTTTGCTGAGCACAATGAGCGTACCGCGCAGATTCTGTTAACCCACGATGACTTGTCCGATCGCAAGCGTTATCTAAACGCACGCAGCACCTTGCGCACCTTGCTGGAGTTGGGTGTGATTCCGGTGATCAATGAAAACGATACAGTGGCCACCGATGAAATTCGCTTTGGTGATAACGATACTTTAGCCGCTTTGGTGGCTAACTTGGTTGAAGCTGATTTACTGGTGATCCTGACCGATCGTGATGGTATGTACGACGCCGATCCGAGCAAAAATCCAGATGCGCAGGTGATCTACGAAGCGCGTGCTGATGATCCAAAGCTTGATGCGATGGCCGGCGGCAGTGCTGGTGCTTTAGGGCGCGGAGGTATGCAAACTAAGCTCCGTGCGGCACGCTTAGCGGCGCGTTCAGGGGCTTACAGTGTGATTGTCGGTGGGCGCATTGAGCATGTTTTGGATCGACTGCATGCGGGTGAGCGTCTTGGCACTTTGTTGACGCCTGAGCAATGCCGCGATGGCGCGCGTAAGCAATGGTTGGCAGGTCATCTGCAAACCCGTGGCACTTTGACCCTTGATGCGGGTGC
Organism: Denitrificimonas caeni DSM 24390; assembly: GCF_000421765.1. Classification (GTDB taxonomy): domain Bacteria; phylum Pseudomonadota; class Gammaproteobacteria; order Pseudomonadales; family Pseudomonadaceae; genus Denitrificimonas; species Denitrificimonas caeni. The sequence continues at coordinate 154,534 of NZ_ATXQ01000004.1, forward strand.
AGTAAAAGCCTTAGCCAGCGACCATAAAAGCTTGCTCCCGGTCGGTGTCACCGCTGTGGCAGGACACTTTTTACGTGGCGAAATGGTGGTTTGTGTTGATGCGCAAGGCACTGAAGTGGCACGTGGTTTAAGCAACTACAGTGCAGCTGAAGCGAGCAAGATCATTGGCCTGTGCTCTGAAAGTATCGTAGAAACTTTAGGCTATATGGCCGAAGCGGAGCTGATTCATCGCGATAACTTAGTGGTGATTTAAGCCTCCACTCTGCGTTTGAAACGCACATAGATCTGCTGATAAAACCCGTGATAAGCCACAAGCTATCACGGGTTTTTTAATGAAGCTTAATCACCACGCGCCCAAAGATTGCTGATTGGGTAGCGACGGTCACTACCAAAGCTACGCTTGCTAATGCGCGGACCCACTGCGGCTTGGCGGCGTTTATATTCGTTAATATCGATCAAGCGTAAAATCCGCATCACCATCTCTTGCTTAAAGCCCTTAGCAATAATGGCTTGTGCTGATAAGTCTTCTTCTACGTATAAACGCAGAATCTCATCAAGCACATCATATGGCGGCAGACTGTCTTGATCTTTTTGGTCAGGCGATAACTCTGCGGATGGCGCGCGGGTAATCACCCGCTCAGGAATAACAGGACTTAAGCTATTGCGGTAGCGGGCGAGGCGATAGACCAAGCATTTAGGCAGGTCTTTTAGCAAAGCAAAGCCGCCGGCCATGTCGCCATATAGTGTCGCGTAACCGACCGCTGTTTCGCTTTTATTGCTGGTGGTCAGCACCAAATAACCATTTTTGTTGGACAGCGCCATCAATACATTGCCACGGCAACGGGCTTGCAGGTTTTCTTCTGTGGTGTCGTTGGCTATGGACGGCATCTGTGCAAACACCGGTTTTAGTGTTTCGATAAACGCTTCAACCATTGGTGCGATGGCAATGGTCTTATAATCAACGCCCATAATACGTGCTTGTGCAGCGGCATCATCTTGACTGATCTGCGCAGTGTAATGATAAGGCATCATCACGGCTTGCACTTGCTCAGCGCCTAAAGCGTCGGCAGCAATGGCCAGAACCAAAGCAGAATCAATACCGCCGGACAAGCCAAGTAGCACGCCTTTAAAGCCGTTGTAGTTCACGTAGTCACGCAAGCTCAGCATGAGCGCTTGATAGGCGCTAGCTTCCTCGCTGAGCAAGGGACTGATGGTGGTTTTTTCTACATGGCTGGTGGAATGGGTGAACTGCAGTTCTAGCGCACAGAGCTCTTCACTGAAAGCTGGCGCACGTTGACGCAGATTGCCTTGTGCATCCACGGCGCAGCTACCGCCATCAAAAATCAGATCATCCTGCGCGCCAACTTGATTGACATAAATAATTGGCATTTGCGCTTTCTGAGTCTGGCGGCTGAGCATCTGCTCGCGCTCAGTTTGTTTGTTTAAGTGATACGGCGAAGCATTGAGGCTGACGATCATCTGGGCATTGGCTGCACACGCCTGCTCAATAAACTCTGGCTGCCAGACATCCTCACAAATACCTAAAGCGATTTTCACCTGATTGATTTCAATGCATAACGCTTGATTATCAGGGGTGAAATAACGATTTTCATAAAATACTGTATCAGTCGGTAAAAACTGTTTTTTATACACCGCTTGAATTTGACCTTGAAAAACATGGGCGCAGCAGTTGTAACGATGGCCTTGCTCAAGCCAAGGGTAACCCACTAAAACATGAAGATTATGTGGTAGCGCAGTGCACAGCCGCTCTAATGCGCGTTCAATACGCACTTGCATGCTGTCACGCAGTAGCAAGTCTTGTGCGTTATAACCACAGAGTGATAGCTCAGGAAAAACAATCAAATCAGCTTGCAAATGTTGTTTTGCCTGCACACTTGAATCAAGGATACGCTGCAGATTGCCGTCAATGTCGCCGACGCGCATATTTAATTGTGCCAGTACGATGCGCAGTGCAGTTGCCATGCTTAATCCTCAAAAATGATTAGAGCGCCAGTTTAGCAAAGCAAAGTGCTTGATGGGTTGTTACTGCGATAAATCGCCAGCGAGGGCTCTGACTGGGTGGTTTCGTAGTATTGTAAGTAGCTAGATCAATTGGCGTGTGTCGTCATGACTGGTAATGGTATGTCGTGCAAAGTGCTTGAGTCTTTGTATAAAATGCCGCTCAGTTTAGTACTCAATGACAGATTTGAATAAAAGAGAGTTGATATGCAGTTAAAAGATAAAGTGATCATTATCACCGGCGGTGGCCAAGGTTTAGGTCGTGCGATGGCTGAGTACTTGGCAGGAAAGGGCGCGCAATTAGCACTGGTCGATTTAGATCAAAGTAAGCTTGATGCAGCGGTTGCTGCCTGTCAGAGCCTTGGTGCACAAACGCGTGCGTATCTTTGTAACGTGGCCAATGAAGAGCAAGTTAACCATATGGTTGCGCAAGTGGCTGATGACTTCGGCGCGATTAACGGTTTAGTCAATAATGCCGGTATTTTGCGTGATGGTCTGACGATCCGTGTGAAAGATGGTGAGATGAGCAAAATGAGTCTGGCCAACTGGCAGGCGGTGATTGACGTTAATCTGACAGGTGTCTTCCTTTGTACCCGTGAAGTGGCCGCGAAGATGATTGAGTTAAACAATCATGGCGCTATCGTAAATATTTCTTCAATTTCACGTGCCGGTAATATGGGGCAAGCGAACTATTCTGCAGCTAAAGCAGGTGTGGCCGCGGATACTGTGGTGTGGGCAAAAGAGCTCGCGCGTTATGGCATTCGTGTAGCTGGCGTTGCGCCTGGCTTTATCGAAACTGAAATGACCTTAGGTATGAAGCCCGAAGCGTTGGAGAAAATGACTGCAGGCATTCCTTTGCGTCGCATGGGTAAGCCAGAAGAGATCGCCCACTCAGTCGCGTACATCTTTGAAAATGACTACTACACCGGTCGCATTCTTGAACTCGATGGTGGTTTGCGTTTGTAATCAGCCACGTAAGCATTAGCAATTACTTATCGTCACTGCCAATGCTTAATTAATGATGTGAAAGTTATAAAGCCGCGTAAAATTTATGCAGTGGCTATAAGACCAGCTGACTGGCTCACTTGATGTTTTAGTTGAGCGCAGTTGATTGAGCGTTTTTGTCCATTTTTAAACTATCTGTGCGTTTGTACTGCGACATCGCTATAATCCAGACCTATTTAACTTTTGACTTTGGTTTGATGCTATGACCGAACTTGTTGTTGACTACATGCAGCGCCTTGGCGAGTCTGCGCGTGAGGCTTCGCGTGTGTTGGCAAGAGCCAGTACTGCGCAAAAAAATCAGGCTTTATTAGCCACAGCTGTTGCTTTAGATAAATCCCGTGATGCTTTATTAGCGGCGAATGAGTTGGATATGCAGGCCGGCCGCGCCAATGGCTTAGACGATGCCATGCTTGATCGTCTGGCTTTAAGCTCCAAGCGCATTGATGAGATGATTGAAGGCCTCAAGCAAGTGGCTGCACTGCCTGATCCAATCGGCGAGATCCGTGATATGCACTTTGTGCCGTCAGGGATCCAAGTCGGTAAGATGCGCGTGCCGCTAGGTGTGATTGGCATCATTTATGAGTCACGTCCTAACGTAACAGTGGAAGCGGCTAGCTTATGTATTAAGTCAGGTAACGCAACGATTTTACGTGGCGGTTCTGAAGCGATTCATTCCAACCAAGCGATTGCTAAGTGCTTAAATGAAGGCTTGGCAGAAGCTGGTTTCCCGGCAACAGCAGTACAAGTGGTGGAAACCACTGACCGTGCTGCAGTCGGCGCATTAATCACCATGCCTAAATACGTAGACGTGATTGTCCCGCGTGGTGGTAAAGGCTTAATTGAGCGTATCAGTCGTGATGCAAAGGTGCCGGTGATTAAGCATTTAGATGGAGTGTGCCATGTGTATGTCGATCAGGCCGCTGATGCAGAAAAAGCAATTCGTATTGCCGATAACTCGAAAACTCAGCGTTATGCACCCTGCAATGCAATGGAAACCCTTTTAGTACATGAGTCGCAAGTCGACGCTGTATTGCGTCCGCTGTTTGATATTTATGAGGCTAAAAAGGTTGAATTGCGTGGCTGTGAGAAAACCTGCGCTTTATTTGTTGGACGAGTTAAGCCAGTTACTGCAGAAGATTGGGCAGCCGAGTACAATGCACCGATTCTAGCGATTCGTATTGTCGCATCGCTTGAAGAGGCGATTGAACACATCAATACCTACGGTTCTCAACATACCGATAGCATTGTCACAGAAAACTTCACTGATGCACGTCGATTCTTAACCGAAGTAGACTCCAGCTCAGTGATGATTAATGCCTCAACCCGCTTTGCCGATGGTTTTGAATATGGGTTGGGCGCGGAGATTGGTATTTCCACTGATAAGCTGCATGCTCGTGGTCCTGTCGGTTTACTCGGCTTAACCAGTGAAAAGTATGTGGTGTTTGGTGACGGACACGTGCGTGGCTAAGCGAATTGGTATGCTTGGCGGTACTTTTGATCCGGTGCATATCGGGCATTTGCGCAGCGCCTTGGAGGTTGCCGAAAGTTATGCACTCGATAAGCTGCTGTTGATTCCTAGTGCCCGGCCGCCACACAGAGACACTCCGCAAGTCAGTGCTCAGCAGCGCTTAGAAATGGTGCAGCTGGCAGTAGCGGATGTTGAAATGCTCAGTGTCGATGATCGCGAGTTACGTCGTGATAAACCGTCATGGAGCATTGATACCTTGTTATCATTGCGTGCTGAACTCGATGAGCAGGATCAATTGTTACTGATTTTAGGTTGGGATGCATTTTGCGGCTTGCCCAACTGGCATCGCTGGAGCGAGCTATTAGATTATTGTCATATTTTAGTCTTGCAGCGTCCTGATGCAGATATTGAAGCGCCACAAGTCCTACGCGATTTAGTGGCTGCCAAAAGCGTGAGCGGTCCGCAAACTTTACACGGCCCTAGTGGTCAAATCGCCTTTGTATGGCAAACACCGTTGGCTGTTTCAGCAACACAAATTAGACATTTATTAGCAACACAACGTTGCGTACGGTATTTGGTACCAGATACTGTTTTTAAATATATTTACGCTCACCGACTCTATCAAGAGTCATGAGCTTTTGAGGCTAGATACCCAATGCAAAATGAACAACTTGTTAAAATAGTGACGGCTGCTTTAGAAGAAGTTAAAGCCAAAGACATCGTCACCATTGATGTACGTGGTAAAACCAGTATCACTGACTTTATGATTATCGCTTCAGGCGGTTCAGCGCGTCAGGTTAAGGCATTGGCAGAAAACGTTATCGACAAAGCGAAAGAAAATGGCGTTCGACCTGTTGGTAGTGAAGGTTTGGACGGTGGCGAGTGGGCCTTAATTGACTTAAATGATGTGGTGGTTCACGTCATGCAAGTTGAAACCCGTGAGCATTATGACTTAGAGCGTCTTTGGCAGGGCGCTGAGCAAAGCCGTGCACAACACAATGAGCAAGGCGCTGAGTAAGTGCGTATTCGCTTAATTGCTGTAGGTTCAAAGATGCCGCGTTGGGTTGAGGACGGTTGGCACGAATATGCTAAGCGTCTGCCCAGTGAGCTGCCTCTAGAGCTGGTGGAGATTCCTTTGAGCACGCGTGGGAAAAACGCCGATGTACAAAGGTTGATTCGCCAAGAAGGTGATGCAATGTTGGCGAAAGTGCAACCGGGGGAGCGTATTGTCACTCTGGAAGTGCACGGCAAACCTTGGAGCACCGAGCAATTAGCCCAAGAGCTTGAGCGCTGGCGTTTAGAAGCACGCAATGTGAATCTAATGGTTGGCGGTCCTGAAGGCTTAGCGCCACAAGTGTGTGAGCGTAGTGAGCAACGTTGGTCATTGTCGCCCCTGACACTACCGCACCCATTGGTACGAATTCTCCTCGGTGAGCAGATTTATCGTGCATGGACTGTGCTTAATGGTCATCCATATCATAAATAGTGGACGGGTATGCCAGCTCCTATTCGGTTAAAAGACCATGAAGTTGATACGCGACTGATTCGTGGACGGTTACTCGTCGGCGCTGTTGCGGTTATTCTTTTAACCCTGTTGCTAGTGTCTCGCATGTACTACTTGCAAGTGGTGCAATTTGAGCATCACTCAACTTTAGCTGAAAATAACCGCATCCATGTGCAATCGCTGCCGCCCACGCGAGGTATGATTTACGATCGTAATGGTGTCGTGGTTGCTGATAACCGTGCCAGCTTTAGCCTAACTTTGACCCGCGAGCGTGCTGGTGATTGGGAAACAGTTCTGGACTCCATTATTGAGGTCTTAGAGCTTGATGCGGACAGTCGTGAATTGTTTGAGAAGCGGATTCGTCAAGGGCGCCGACCATTTGAGCCTGTGCCGGTGATGTTTGAGTTGACGGAAGAGCAAATTGCCCGCGTCGCGGTGAATCAGTTTCGCTTGCCGGGCGTTGAAGTAGCGGCCAGTTTAGTGCGCTATTACCCGCAAAAAGAGCATTTTGCTCACTCTGTAGGCTATGTCGGGCGGATTAATGAAGGTGAGCTGAAAAAACTTGATGCTGTGAATTACAGCGGTACCCACCATATTGGTAAAACCGGTATCGAGCGGTTTTATGAAGATGAGCTGCATGGTCAGGTTGGCTATGAAGAGGTTGAAACCAATGCGCGCGGGCGTGTCCTGCGTGTATTAAAGCGCGTAGAACCTATTTCTGGGGAAGATATTTATCTGACCCTAGACATCGCTTTGCAAGAAGCAGCAGAGGCAGCGTTGGATGGTCGGCGTGGAGCCATTGTGGCGATTGAGCCCAACACCGGTGAGGTCTTGGCAATGGTCAGTCAGCCCAGTTTTGATCCTAACCCCTTTGTGACCGGTATAAGTTTTAAAGCCTACGGTGAGTTGCGTGACTCACTTGATCAGCCACTGTTTAACCGAGTGCTGCGTGGGCTTTACCCGCCGGGCTCGACCATCAAACCGATGGTGGCGATTGCTGGTTTAGATGCTGGGGTGATTACGCCCAGTACGCGTGTATTTGACCCAGGCTTTTATCAGCTGCCTAATAATAAACACAAGTACCGCAACTGGAACCGTTATGGTGATGGTTGGGTGGATTTGGATTTAGCATTGGCGCGCTCTAACGACACCTATTTTTATGACTTAGCACACAAGCTAGGCATTGATCGTTTACATGATTATATGAGCCGCTTTGGCTTTGGTCAGCGCGTTTCCCTCGATATGTTCGAAGAGACTGCAGGATTGATGCCGTCGCGTGATTGGAAGCGTAACCGTTATCGCCAATCTTGGTATCCGGGAGAGACTTTAATTCTGGGTATCGGTCAAGGCTATATGCAGACAACGCCCCTGCAGCTGGCTCAGTCCACCGCACTAATGGCTTCTAGAGGTAAGTGGATACGTCCACACCTCGCGCGCAGTGTGGGCGGCGTGCAGCCTGTTGATACTGACCCGCCTGCAGACATCGTTTTGCGTGATCAGAAAGCGTGGGAGCCTGCGCGCTTGGGAATGGAGCATGTATTGCATGGCGCACGTGGTACTGCTCGTAAAGTGGGTGATGCTGCTGCCTACCGCATTGCCGGTAAAAGTGGCACCGCACAAGTGGTGGCGATCAAGCAGGGCGAGCGTTATAACCGTGAGAAAACTCAAGAACGCCACCGTGATCATGCATTATTTATTGCCTATGCCCCGGCTGAAAAGCCGCAAATTGCAGTTGCTGTGATGGTTGAGAATGGCGAGTCGGGTTCCGGTGTCGCAGCGCCGGTGGCGAAACAAGTACTAGATGCTTGGCTGCTGGACGAAGAGGGTCTCTTAAAAAGCCAATACCGTCCCGCTGACAGCGTGTTGCCGGTAGGAGTGAAACGATGAATCGCGGTTTTGATCGAGCCTTATCCGATGGTGATGTCTTACGCCGCAGAGCATCGTTCTTGCAGCGCATCCATATTGATGGCTGGTTACTTTTTTTACTGTTGATTCTTGGTGTGATTGGCTTATTTGTACTGTATTCAGCTGGCGGCCGAGATCAAGGTTTATTGATAAAACAGGCTTCATCATTTGGCGTGGGTTTACTGGTTATGGTGGTGGTGGCGCAACTTGAGCCACGCTTTATGGCCAGTTGGTCAGCGCTGATGTATTTAATTGGCGTGGCTCTATTGGTGGTCGTTGATGTGATGGGTCACAACGCGATGGGCGCAACACGCTGGATTAATATTCCTGGAGTCATACGTTTTCAGCCCGCAGAGTTGATGAAAGTGTTTGTGCCCATGACCTTAGCTTGGTATTTGGCACGGCATAACTTGCCACCCACCTTCAAACATATTCTGATCAGTTGTGTGCTGATTGCGGTGCCTTTTGTATTGATTGCGCGTCAACCTGACCTTGGTACGGCGCTGTTGGTTTTGGTTTCTGCGGTTTTTGTGTTGTTTTTAGGTGGCTTGCGTTGGCGCTGGATTCTGAGTGCGGTTGCTGCGGTTGTGCCGATTGCCTTTGGGATGTGGATGTTCGTGATGCATCAATATCAAAAGCAACGGGTCTTGACCTTCTTAAACCCAGAAAGTGATCCGTTGGGCAGTGGCTGGAATATTATCCAGTCAAAAGCAGCAATTGGTTCGGGCGGTGTATATGGCAAAGGCTGGCTACTCGGAACACAATCACATTTGGATTTTTTACCGGAAAGCCATACTGACTTTATTATTGCCGTATTAGGCGAAGAGTTTGGTTTGGTCGGCATTTGTTTATTGTTGCTGGTGTATTTGCTATTGATCGCCCGTGCATTGGTGATTACTCTGCAAGCACAAACAGTCTTCGGTAAGCTGTTAGCTGGCTCGATAACCCTGACATTCTTTATTTACGTGTTTGTTAATGTGGGGATGGTCAGTGGTCTGCTGCCAGTTGTTGGTGTACCGCTGCCCTTTATCAGTTACGGCGGAACTTCTTTGGTTACCCTCTTGTCTGGGTTTGGTATTTTAATGGCGATCCATACGCACCGTAAGTGGATTGCACAATCGTAAGGGTTTTACATGCAAACTGCGCTGTTTCGAAGCAAAAAATTAGTGGCGTGCTTAGGTTTAGCCCTAGCGACTGCATCTGTCTATGCAAAAGAAAATAGTTATGCACAGCATCCGCTGACTGCACCCTTTATCGAAGAAATGAGCACCGAGTTTGGTTTTCTGCCTGAGCCTCTGCAGGCGATTTTTACTGATGCTGAGCGTAAACAAGTCATTTTAGACGCCATTTCCCGTCCTGCAGAGCGAGTTAAGCAGTGGAAAGACTACCGTCCGATTTTTATTACTCAAGCACGTGTGGATAAAGGCCTAGAGTTTTGGGCGAAAAATCAAGAAGCCTTACAGCGCGCTGAACAAGAATACGGTGTGCCGGCTGAGTTTATTGTCGCCATTATCGGCGTCGAGACCATTTATGGCGGCAACACCGGCAGCTATCGGGTGATTGATGCCTTATCAACCTTGGCTTTTGATTATCCGCCGCGAGCGCCTTTCTTTCGCCAGCAACTTAAAGAGTACTTACTGCTAACCCGCGAGGAGCAAGTGGATCCCTTAAGTCTTAAAGGATCTTACGCCGGAGCCATGGGCTTGCCACAGTTTATGCCTGGTAGTTTTCGAGCCTACGCAGTTGATTTTGATCACGATGGCCATATTGATATATGGCAGAACCCCACCGATGCGGTGGGCAGCGTCGCCAACTACTTTATTAAACATGGTTGGAAGCCAGGGCAGCCGGTTGTTGTGCGTGCGGATTTAAAAGCGGTAGCGGTTGCCGAAAAAGGTTTATCCGACAGTTTGGATCCAAAAATCACTGTCAAGCAACTGCAAAAGTTAGGCTGGACGCCACGTTCAGCTTTAGATGCCAAGCAAAAAGTCACGGCTTTCCGTTTAGAAGCTGAGCAAGGTAATGAATATTGGATCGGTTTGGCGAATTTTCATGCTATAACGCGCTATAATCGCAGCGTGATGTATGCCATGGCCGTTAATGAGCTGGCTGAGTTATTAGTCGCCGCACGTAAGGATTAACAATGTTTAAACACAGTGCGCAAGTTTTGATTGCAGCTGCTGTCGGCGTGGCCTTGATTAGCTGTTCTTCGAGCAGTCCTAAAGGTCCACAGCCGCAGCCGGTGATTCGCAATGGCTCGATCAGCGGTCCAAGCGATTTCAAACAACCAGGTAGCGATGGTGCGCCTTGGTGGTCAGTTGATGTCTCGCGCATTCCAGATGCTGTGCCAATGCCGCATCAAGGCAGCTTTAAAGCCGCACCTTACACTGTGCGTGGCAGTCGCTATTTCCCTATTCAAGACGCTCGTAACTATAAAGTGACCGGTACTGCTTCTTGGTATGGCACGAAGTTTCATGGTCGTGATACGGCTAATGGTGAGACTTTCGATTTATACGGTATGACCGCAGCGCATAAAACTCTACCGTTACCCAGTTACGTTAAAGTCACTAACTTAGAGAACGGTCGCAGCGTGACATTACGTGTCAATGACCGTGGTCCGTTTTATTCTGACCGTATTATTGATTTGTCGTTTGCGGCAGCAAAAAAGCTGGGTTATGCCGAAAAAGGTGTCGCGCGTGTCAGCGTTGAGGGTATTGATCCGCATGAATGGTGGGCTGCACATGGACAAAAAGTGCCAATGGCTGGCGCCGCTTATCCGGTGGCCAATGCTAAACCTTTGAGCTTGCCATCTTTGCCGCAAGAGCCAGAAGCCTATACGCCGCCGCTTGAGCAGCATGCTGGCGCATTACTGCCAGTAGAGATTGACTCAAAAAAAAACGCTTTTTTACCAGCAGATGGCCTATATCTCCAAGTCGGAGCCTTCGCCAATCCCGACGCTGCGCAACTGCTGAGGGACAAGCTGAGTACGCTGACCAGTGCGCCGGTGTTTATCAATTCAGTGGTGCGCAACCAGCAAGTACTCCATCGCGTGCGCATGGGGCCGGTACCGAATCAGAACGAGGCTGAAAACTTAAAAGATCGCGTGCGTTTAGCGAACTTAGGGCAGGCCGCTTTAGTCTCAGCTGAGTAAGGGTTTAAGCACAGTGCTTTAGCTTTTACTCAAGTAGCGTATGAATACCGTGAATGGACGCATCCATTTATTTTTAAAAATTTGAGAGTGGTATGAAAATCAGTCAATTATTACAAACCTTTTGTTTCAGCGCTGTCGCTTGTGTTGCCAGTTATAGCAACGCCGCTCCGACACCAACACCGACACCCACAGCAGCAACTGCGCCCACGGTGATTCCGGCCATGCCAGAGTTGGCTGCTAAGTCTTATGTGTTGATGGATGCTGCCAGCGGCAATATTTTGGTTGAGCACAATGGTGATGAGCGTTTGCCGCCAGCCAGCTTAACTAAATTGATGACCGCCTATATTGCTACAGTTGAAATGAAGCGTGGACAAATTGCTGAACAAGACTTAGTGACCGTCAGCGAAAAAGCTTGGCGCACCGGTGGTTCACGGATGTTTATTGATGTTGGCAAGCAAGTCTCTGTCGATGACTTACTGCACGGTATTATTATTCAGTCGGGTAATGACGCTAGTGTTGCTTTAGCGGAACACATTGCCGGCAGTGAAGAAGCTTTCTCAAGCATGATGAATACTGCTGCAACGCGCTTACATCTCGACAATACGCATTTTATGAATGCCACAGGTTTGCCGTCGGAAGAGCATTACTCGTCAGCCCACGATATGGCCAAGTTGGCGCGTGCGATTATTTATGAAGATCCAGAGCATTATGCGATTTATGCGCAGAAAGAGTTCCTTTGGAATGGCATCAAGCAGCCGAACCGTAACTTACTGCTGTGGCGCGACAAAACCGTTGATGGTTTAAAAACGGGACACACTGATGAGGCCGGCTATTGCTTAGTCGCTTCTGCGGTGCGCGATGATATGCGTTTGATTTCTGTGGTGTTTGGTACGACCAGTGAAGCTGCCCGTGCGGCGGAAACGCAGAAATTATTGACCTATGGTTTTCGCTTTTTTGAAACTAAAACCTTCTATAAAAAAGGCGTAGAACTGGCAGACAGTAAAGTTTGGAAAGGTCAGGAAGACAAAGTGAAGGTTGGTTTGGCCGATGATTTAACTTTAACCTTGCCACGTGGCCAGCTGCAGAAAATGGCGGCCACCATGGTGCTTGATGAAAGCGTAGTTGCTCCGGTTAAGAAGGGCGATCGCCTTGGTGTGGTGGAAGTGCGTTTGGGTAATGAGGTTTTGCACACAGCCGATCTCGTCGCTTTGCAAGACGTTGAAGAAGGTGGCTTTTTCAGCCGCATCATCGATTCCATTCGTATGTTTTTTTACAGCTTATTTAACTAAAGCTTAATTGTTCAAACTAGGTTTGCAGTGCACACTCGAGTACTTGCAAGCCTAAGTATGAACACAGGTATATGCATAGACGGTTTTATCCAAGCCTTCTGCTAAAAGAGCCAAAAGCTCGGAGTTGAGATGACTGAAGACACAGTGCAACAACCACCTAAAATTGAATTTCCTTGCGCGAATTATCCAATTAAAATTATTGGTGACAGTTGCGAGGCTTTTGTTGATATCGTCCTTGAAGTAGTGCAGCGTCACGCGCCAGAAACCGATCCAGCCGCAATTACCCGACGCGACAGTAGCAATGGCCGCTTTTTGTCGGTGCAAGTGCACATTCATGCACAAAGTATTGAGCAACTGGAAAAAATCAACAGTGATTTACGCGAGACGGGCATAGTGCGCATGGTGCTCTAATGTCTAGGTCTGTTGTGGTTCGGCATTTAGGCTGTGTAGCCTACGAGCCAACTTGGCACGCCATGCAGCACTTTACCCAAAACCGTGGCGCCGATACTGCGGACGAAATATGGCTGCTTGAACACCCGCGTGTTTTTACCCAAGGGCAGGCAGGTAAAGCAGAGCATGTGTTAGCCGCTGGCGACATCCCGGTTGTTCAAGTCGATCGCGGTGGACAGGTGACTTACCATGGTCCAGGCCAGTTAGTGGCTTATGTCTTGGTGGATGTGCGCCGCGCAGGCCAAGGCGTACGCGACTTGGTCACGAGCATTGAAAACAGCTTAATTGATCTATTGGCTCAGTATGATATTGCCGCGCAAGCCAAACCTGATGCTCCCGGTGTCTATGTTGGCGATAAAAAAATTGCTTCATTGGGCCTGCGCATTCGTCGCGGCTGTTCTTTTCATGGCTTGGCCTTGAATGTTGATATGGATTTGCAGCCGTTTCAGCGAATTAACCCCTGTGGTTACGCAGGCTTGCACATGACCCAATTGCGTGAAGAGACGCAGCAGCCTGTGGACATGACAGAAGTTAGTGTCCGCCTGCGGGATACGCTCGTCTCACACCTGAAGTTCAGTGAATACATAACCCTTACCGATGGGATTGAATGCTATGAGTAATCAAGAGGCTCCAGTCAGCGCTAAACCCGCTAAAGTTGAAATGGGTGTTAAGTTGCGCGGTGCAGAGAAGTTAGCGCGTATCCCTGTAAAAATTATTCCGACCATTGATGTTCTGCGTAAACCCGATTGGATTCGCGTACGCGTGCCTGTCTCGCCTAAGGTTGAAAGCATTAAACAGACTTTGCGTAAGCACAAGTTACACAGTGTTTGCGAAGAAGCGTCGTGTCCAAACTTAGGCGAATGTTTCTCCAGTGGCACTGCGACCTTTATGATTATGGGTGATATCTGCACCCGTCGCTGTCCATTTTGTGATGTTGGCCATGGCCGTCCTAATCCCTTGGATGAGAATGAGCCGCGCAGCTTAGCGGTCGCGATTGCCGATATGAAGCTTAAATATGTAGTGATTACCTCGGTGGATCGCGATGACTTGCGCGATGGCGGTGCCCAACACTTTGCTGATTGCTTACGTGAAATTCGTGCACTGTCACCCCATGTTCAGCTCGAAACCTTAGTGCCGGACTATCGTGGTCGCATGGATATCGCTTTAGAAATTACTGCGACTGAGCCGCCAGATGTGTTCAATCACAACCTAGAAACCGTACCGCGCTTGTATAAAGCTGCACGTCCGGGTTCTGATTTTGAATGGTCGTTAGATTTGCTTGAGCGTTTTAAGCAGTTGGTACCTGGCGTGCCGACCAAGTCAGGCTTGATGTTGGGGCTTGGTGAGACCGATGAAGAAGTGATTGAAGTGATGAAGCGCATGCGCGAGCATGATATTGACATGCTGACCCTCGGCCAGTATTTGCAGCCATCGCGTGACCACATGCCAGTACAGCGCTACGTGCACCCTGATGTGTTTGCTTGGTTTGCCGAGGAAGGCCTGAAAATGGGCTTTAAGAATGTCGCATCTGGTCCTTTGGTGCGTTCTTCTTATCATGCTGACCAGCAAGCGCACGAAGTACAGTCATAATAAAAAACCCGTATCCGCACAGATTGGCGGATACGGGTTTTTTGATGCGTCGATCAAGCAGTGTGACCCAGTGATTAACTCGATCAGCGAGCGAAGCTTAGCGCTCTAAATATTGCAACTTATCTGCTACGCCATCCCACTCTTCTGCATCGGGCAGAGGATCTTTCTTCTCGCTGATGTTTGGCCAAATATCTGCTAAGTCTTTATTCAACTCAGTATATTCTTGCATGTCATCAGGCACTTCATCCTCTGCAAAAATCGCTTCAGCAGGGCACTCAGGCTCACACAGTGCGCAGTCAATGCACTCGTCTGGATGAATAACCAGAAAGTTTGGGCCTTCATAGAAACAGTCTACAGGGCAGACTTCTACGCAGTCGGTGTACTTGCATTTAACGCAGTTATCAGTGACAACGAAGGTCATAACTAGCTATCTCCTAGGGCTGGTAACTTGTGCTCTATCTACGCAGAGCTGACAAGAAAAAGTTACGCGCGGCGTCAGACCGCGCAATCAGTAAATTAAAGGCAGCAATTCTAACAGCTTGTACTCAATAGCGTTAGATTTGAGACTTCCAAGCATATAACAGATCAAGTGCCTGTTTTGGCGACAACTCGTCTGGATTGGTGTCTTGCAATTCTAGCAGCAGGTGATGCGGCTGCGTAGCGAATAAATCACTTTGCATTGGACGTTGACCATCGGTGCTGCTCTGTTGGGCTTGCATAAGGCTGCTGTCTTCCAGCTGTTTGAGATGCTCACGTGCCCGCGCAATTACCGCAGAGGGTACGCCAGCCAACTGCGCGACCGCGAGACCATAGCTTTGATTGGCAGGGCCACTACGGACATTATGTAGAAACACGATGCGGTCTTGATGCTCAGTGGCAGTCAGGTGCACGTTAGCAACGCTGCTTAAGCGCTCTGGCAGTGATGTCAGCTCAAAATAATGCGTGGCAAACAATGTCCAAGCTTTCAATTCAGCCAATTGTTCAGCGGCTGCCCAGGCTAAGGATAGACCATCAAATGTGCTGGTACCGCGGCCCACTTCATCCATGAGGACCAAGCTGTTGGCACTGGCATTGTGCAAAATATTAGCTGTTTCGCTCATTTCCACCATAAAGGTAGAGCGACCACCCGCCAGGTCATCGCTGGAACCAATGCGGGTAAAAATGCGGTCGACTAAGGATAGCGCACAGTGCTGTGCAGGAACAAAGCTACCGATGTGCGCGAGCAGTACGATCAATGCGGTCTGGCGCATGTAGGTGGACTTACCGCCCATGTTTGGACCAGTAATGATCAGCATGCGCGTTTCATCGTCCATTTCCACATCATTGGCGACAAAAGGCGTGGTTAATACATGCTCGACCACTAAGTGACGGCCTTGCTTGATATCCAGCAGCGGTTGCTCGGTAAAGTCTGGACGGCACAGATCGAGGCTCAGCGCGCGCTCAGCTAAATTGCTGATCACATCCAGTTCAGCTAATGCTGCCGCGCTGTTTTGTAGCGGTGCAATATGGGTAATTAGAATGTCCAGTAACTCATCATACAGCTGCTTTTCACGGGCGAGGGCACGGCTCTTAGCTGAGAGGGCTTTATCTTCAAATGTTTTTAATTCTGGGGTGATAAAACGCTCGGCACCTTTCAGGGTTTGCCGACGAATATAATCAGCTGGCGCTTGCTCTGCTTGCTTGGTTGGAATTTCAATAAAGTAACCGTGGACACGGTTGTAGCCGACTTTTAGGTTAGCCAGGCCGGTGCGTGCTTTCTCGCGGGTTTCTAGATCGATTAAATACTGTCCAGCGTTCTCACTGATCGATAGCAGCTCATCTAACTCAGCGTCATAGCCTATTTTTAATACGCCTCCTTCACGAATCACCGCTGGTGGATTATCAATAATCGCGCGGCTTAACGTCTCTGAAAGTTCGGGGTAAACGCTTATGGCTGTGGCGAGTTGCTGGATGCGAGCAATATCAAGGCTTTTCAGCACCTCTTGTAACGCCGGTAGTGCATTGAGTGCATCGCGCAGACGCGCTAAGTCGCGTGGGCGTGCACTGCGCAAACTGATACGCGCTAAGATCCGCTCAATATCACCGATGTCTTTGAGTGCCGGCTGCACACTCTCAAAATGATAGTCATTGAGCAGGTAGGCAATCGCATCTTGACGTGCTTCTAGCACTGCGCGCTGGCGCAATGGACGATTCAACCAGCGACTCAGTAAGCGGCTGCCCATGCTGGTCTGACAGCGATCGATCACTGATTGCAAAGTGTTGTCGCGACCGCCAGAGAGATTTTTATCCAACTCGAGGTTGCGCCGTGTGGCCGCGTCCAGCACCACTGTTTCACTGATGCGCTCATGATAAAGACTGCGGATATGCGGCAGTGCGGTACGCTGAGTTTCTTTGGCGTAATTTAATAAACTGCCGGCTGCGCCGATGGCAAATGATAGTTGCTCACAGCCAAAGCCTTTCAGGTCTTGGGTAGAAAATTGTTGGCACAAAGCTTTGAGGGCGCTGTCGTAATCAAAATCCCATGGTGCGCGACGCTGGGTGCCACGACGTTTTTCTAGAGCGCTTGGCACCGACCAGTCATCAGGAATTAACAACTCAGCAGGGTTGATGCGCTCAATTTCGGCAAGCACGTTTTCTTCATTGTGCAGTTCTTGCACACTGAAGCGTCCGCTGCTGATATCTAAAACGGCCAAGCCAAACAGGTTATCTTTACCCAGTAGTGCCGCAACTAAATTGTCGCGTCGGTCATCCATTAAGGCTTCATCGCTGACCGTGCCGGGCGTTAGGATTCGCACCACTTGCCGTTCAACTGGGCCTTTGGTGGTAGTGGCCGGGTCGCCGGTTTGCTCACAGATGACCACTGATTCGCCAAGACTGACTAAGCGCGCGAGATAGCCTTCAGCGGCATGAAAAGGAATGCCCGCCATCGGGATCACACTACCGGCAGACTGTCCGCGCGAGGTAAGGGTGATATCCAGTAGTTGCGAGGCTTTTTTTGCATCGTCATAAAAGAGTTCATAAAAATCACCCATGCGATAAAACATGATCTGATCAGGGTGTTGATTTTTCAAGCGCCAATACTGTTGCATCATCGGCGTGTGGTTACTTAAATCTGTAGCACTCATAATGAACTGACTCAATTGCGTTGCAAAAGCGCTAGTCTAGCGGATTGCACAAAAAATTTATGCACTGCCAAGGCTTGCTGCGCTGAAAATGGCGGCGAAAGTGCAAGTTGGGCAGGCGGATTAAATAAAAGTTGAGCTGTTAAGCTGCAGCGTAGGGTAACTGGAGGCATGCAAATGGTGGACGAAACAAAAAGTAAACAGGCTGACACATTATGCGATGACATTCTGCCGTATGAACAAGCGCAGGCGCACATACCTGTGGAGGATCCTTTGTCAGCGATTAAAACCATGCGTTTAGAGCAGTTGGTTGTCTGTAGGCTTAAGTCGGGGCAAAAGAGGCACAAGGTTCGTGACGATTTGGATAAGGTTTCGAAATAACAGGATGTAACGCAGTGATCGATCAAAAATATTTTATTGCAGACATAAAAAAGCCCCTAAGTCCGAAAACTTAAGGGCTAAAGAAATTGGTGCCTCGGGGGAGAATCGAACTCCCACGTTGTTACCAACGGCGGATTTTGAATCCGCTGCGTCTACCAATTCCGCCACCGAGGCATGGCGCGGAATTATAGAGATGCTTTGTGGATCGGTCAAATGATTTCGCATGGTCAGATGCAATTATTTCCGTTAAGCTTTGCTCCCTCTTATTAATGATCACGATTATGCGCGTTGCCCACTTCCAATTTGATTTGCCCGATGAGCTGATTGCTCGCTATCCTCTCGCCGAACGCCGTGCCAGCCGCCTATTAGTGTTGGATGGTCCAAGTGGCACTATTGCCCACCAACAGTTTGCTGATCTGCTCAGTTATTTGCGCCCAGGCGACTTAATGGTGTTTAACAACACGCGGGTGATTCCCGCGCGCTTGTTTGCCAAGAAGCTTACGGGTGGCAAGCTTGAAGTACTGGTCGAGCGCGTGCTGGATACTGATCGCGTCTTGGCGCATGTGCGTGCCAGTAAAGCGCCTAAGGTTGGCAGTACCATTGAATTTGAAAATGGCACACAAGCGACTTTATTAGCACGTCACGACAGTTTGTTCGAATGGCAGTTTGCCGAGCCGGTATTGCCGCTACTTGAGCGTATTGGTCATATGCCGCTGCCTCCATATATGGAGCGTGACGATGAGCTGGATGATCGCGAGCGTTATCAAACGGTCTATGCCGAGCATGCAGGAGCAGTCGCTGCGCCAACCGCTGGTTTGCATTTTGATGATCAAATGCTGGCGAGTATCGGTGAGTTGGGTGTAGAGACGGCTTTTGTTACTTTACATGTGGGCGCTGGTACTTTTCAGCCAGTAAGGGTGGAAACGCTAGAAGAGCATCAAATGCACCATGAGTGGCTGCAAGTGTCGCAGGATGTGGTTGATGCAGTCGCAGCCTGTAAAGCGCGTGGTGGACGGGTTGTCGCTGTTGGCACTACCAGTGTGCGCTCTTTAGAAAGTGCGGCGCAGGCTAGCGGTGAGCTGCAGGCGTTTGCTGGCGAAACGGATATCTTTTTATACCCAGGGCGTCCATTTCATGTGGTTGATGCGTTGGTGACCAATTTTCACTTATCTGAATCGACTTTATTAATGTTGGTTGCGGCGTTTGCTGGTTACCCAGAAATTATGGATGCCTATCGCAGCGCTGTTGAGCACAATTATCGGTTCTTCAGTTATGGCGATGCCATGTTTATTACGCGCAATCCGCAACCGCGCAGTCCTAAGGAGTGATGCATGTCTTTTATGCAGTTTGATTTATTAGCGACCGATGGTCGTGCGCGCCGTGGACGTTTGACCTTTCCGCGTGGCGTGGTAGAAACCCCTGCATTTATGCCAGTGGGTACTTACGGCACAGTTAAAGGCATGTTGCCGCGCGATATTGAAGCGATTGGCGCGCAGATGATTCTCGGTAACACCTTCCATCTGTGGTTACGTCCCGGTACTAAAGTGGTGCAGGAGCATGGTGATCTGCATAATTTTATGCAGTGGCAAGGCCCGATTTTGACTGACTCAGGTGGTTTCCAGGTATTTAGCTTGGGTGCCATGCGCAAAATTAAGGAGGAGGGCGTGTATTTTTCTTCTCCAGTGGATGGCGCCAAAGTGTTTATGGGGCCGGAAGAGTCCATGCAAGTGCAGCGTGAACTGGGCTCAGACGTGGTGATGATTTTTGACGAGTGTACGCCTTACCCTGCTGATCTTGAAACTGCAGAAAAATCCATGGAGTTATCGCTGCGCTGGGCTAAGCGCTCAAAAATTGCTCATGGTGATAATCCGTCAGCCTTATTTGGTATTGTCCAAGGTGGTATGCATGAAGACTTGCGTCTGCGTTCTTTAGAAGGACTGTGCGAGATCGGCTTTGATGGCTTGGCCATTGGCGGCTTGTCGGTGGGTGAACCCAAAGAAGATATGATCCGTATTTTGGATTTCTTACCGCCGCACATGCCGCCAGAAAAACCGCGCTATTTAATGGGTGTGGGTAAGCCTGAAGATCTGGTTGAAGGTGTGCGCCGCGGCATTGATATGTTTGATTGTGTGATGCCGACCCGCAATGCGCGCAATGGTCATTTGTTTATTGATACCGGCGTGATTAAAATCCGCAATGCTACGCATCGCCATGATGATTCAACGCTTGATGCGACCTGCGACTGCTATACCTGTAAGAACTTTTCTCGCGCCTATTTGCATCATTTAGACAAGTGCGGCGAAATGCTAGGAAGCATGCTGAACACAATACATAATTTGCGACATTATCAACGCTTAATGGCGGGTTTACGAGAGGCTATCCAACAAGGTACATTGAGCGACTTTGTTGATGGGTTTTACGCGCGACGTGGTTTACCAACGCCGCCGCTTAATTAAAATAACGGACACTAATGTCTTTTGTAATGGGAGTTGTTCATGGATTTCTTTATTTCTGCTGCTTACGCTGATACTGCTGCTGGCGCACCGCCAGGTGGTGAGTACATGCAATTTATCTTGTTGGCCGGTTTTTTGGTCATCTTCTACTTGATGATCTGGCGTCCACAAGCTAAGCGTGCCAAAGAGCACCGCAACTTAGTTGGCGGCTTGCAGAAAGGTGATGAAGTAGTGACCAGTGGCGGTATTGCTGGAAAAGTAACTAAAGTAACTGATGATTTTTTAGTGATTGAAGCATCAGATACAGTTGAGTTGAAAATTCAAAAAAGCGCAGTGATTGCAGCGCTGCCTAAAGGCACTTTAAAAGCGATTTAAGTACATTGTGTGCTGGGCGGTTGTGCTTAAAGGCTGCTAGAGCGACCTTTAAGTGCGCTGCCCATTTTGCGTTATATTCGATTAGTTTTGACTGAATCTAGTTCAGTCACTTAAGCGGGCGGTGTCATGCTCAACAAGTATCCTTTATGGAAGTATCTGCTGATTGTAGCAATCCTCTCCATCAGTTTTATTTACTCTGCGCCAAACCTGTACCCAGATGACCCAGCGATTCAGGTAACCGGTGCCAGCAGTGCATTACAGATTGAACAAGCAGATTTAGACCGTGCCACTGCAGCCTTAACCGCTGCTGGTATTGAAGTTAAAAGTGCTGCCCTTGAAACCCGTGGTGGTTTGCTGCGTTTACTGCATCGTGATGATCAGTTGCCGGCTAAAGATGTTGTGCGTAAAGCTTTGGGTGATGAGTATGTGGTGGCGTTAAACCTTGCTGCGACCACGCCGCAATGGTTACGTAGCCTTGGTGCCAGCCCAATGAAACTGGGCCTCGATTTATCTGGTGGTGTGCACTTCTTGCTTGAAGTGGATATGGATAAGGCGATTTCTGCACGAATTAAAGTCTATGACAGCGAAGTGAAAACTATCCTGCGCAAGGAGCGTGTCCGCTATCGCAGTTTGCCGAGCATCGAAAACGGCGTGCAGCTTGGTTTTGATGATGAGGCAACTTTAAGCAAAGCGCGCAGTTTGATTCGTAAAGACTTTGCTGATTTTGAAATGGTAGCGGCTGAGTTGAATGGTAAGCCCGTGCTGCGGCTAACCTTATTGCCAGCGAAGATTACTGAAATTCGTGAATACTCAATCAAGCAAAACTTAACCACGGTACGTAACCGGGTGAATGAGTTGGGTGTGGCTGAGCCGCTGGTACAGCGTCAAGGTGCTAACCGGATTGTGGTTGAGTTGCCAGGCGTGCAAGACACTGCAGAAGCTAAACGTATTCTCGGTAAAACCGCCAACCTAGAGTTTCGCCTAGCGGCAGCGATGGATGCGCCGCGAGCTACTACAGAAATGTACGAGTTTCGTGAAGAAGGTCGTCCGCCAGTTGCTTTAGAGCGCAGCGTGATCATCACTGGTGATCAGGTGACTGATGCACAAGCTAGTTATGATGAAAATGGTCGTCCGCAAGTGAATATTCGTCTCGATGGTCACGGTGGCGAACTGATGAACCGTGCCACGCGTAACGATATCGGCCGCAGTATGGCAGTAATTTTCATCGAGCAGCGCCCCATGACACGCTATGTGCGTGAGATGGTGGATGGCGTTGAAAAAGAAGTGCCGGTACAAACCTTCAAAGAAGAAAAACGAGTAATCAGCTTGGCGACGATTCAGTCGGCGCTCGGCAGTCAGTTCCGTATCACTGGCCTTGATGGCCAGGGTGAGTCGTCTGAGTTGGCCTTGTTACTGCGTGCCGGTGGCCTCGCTGCGCCAATGTACTTTGCTGAAGAACGCACCATTGGTCCAAGCTTAGGTGCTGAAAACATTCAGTTGGGTGTGCAGGCTGCGCTGTGGGGCTTCTTATTTGTCGCGATCTTCATCGTGCTGATTTATAAGTTCTTTGGTGTGTTGGCGACCGTTGCGCTGAGTCTAAATATGGTCAACCTGTTAGCGATGATGTCTTTGCTAGGGGCAACCTTAACCCTGCCAGGTATCGCAGGTATTGTCTTGACCATGGGTATGGCGGTTGATGCGAACGTGCTGATTTTCTCGCGGATTCGTGAAGAAATTGCCAATGGCATGTCGGTGCAGCGCGCTATTCATGAAGGTTTTGATAAAGCCTACTCAGCGATTATTGACGGTAACTTAACCACGCTATTAGTTGGTGCGATCCTGTTTGCCATGGGCACTGGGCCGATTAAAGGCTTTGCGGTCACCCTGTCGCTTGGAATTATCACCTCAATGTTCACTGCCATTATGGTGACACGTGCCATGGTTAACCTGATGTATGGTGGCCGTGACGTCAAGAAGCTGTGGATTTAAGGATATGACAAGCATGAAACGTGTAATTAATTTTATGGGCGCACGCCATATAGCGGCCGTCGTCAGTTTGCTGATGGTTTTTGCTTCATTCGGCAGCTTAGCTGTTAAGGGGCTAAACTTTGGTTTGGACTTCACTGGCGGTACGCTGATTGAACTCAATTATGAGCAAGCAGCGGATTTGAATAAAATCCGTAGTCAGCTACAAGAAGGCGCTTACCCTGACGCAGTGGTGCAAAGCTTTGGTGCCGTGAATGATGTGTTGGTGCGCCTGCCGGGTGATGACCCAGAGCTGGGTAATCAAGTTGCCCAAGTGTTGCGCCAAGATGCTGGCAGTCAAGTGACTGTTAAACGTGTCGAGTTCGTTGGTCCTGCAGTGGGCGAAGAGCTGCGTGATCAGGGTGGTTTGGGCATGCTCTTAGCCTTGGCTGGCATCATGGTCTATCTGGGTTTTCGCTTTCAGTGGAAGTTCGGTATTGGTGCAATTGTGAGCCTGTTCCATGATGTGATTATCACACTAGGAATTTTCTCATATTTTCAGTTCACCTTTGACTTGACCGTATTGGCGGCGATTTTGGCGATTATTGGTTACTCGCTCAACGATACCATTGTGGTGTTTGACCGTATTCGTGAGAACTTCCGTTTCTTGCGTAATACCTCATTGATTGAAAACATCAATATCTCGACTACGCAAACATTGCTACGTACTTTGGCGACCTCGATCTCCACGTTGCTGGCGGTAGGTGCGCTGCTGGTGTTTGGTGGCGATAACCTCTGGGGTTTTGCTTTTGCCTTATTTATAGGTATCAGTGTGGGAACCTTTTCATCAGTTTATATCGCCAGTATCTTCTTGATTTGGCTGAACTTGACAGTGGAAGACTTGATTCCGCCTGTGAGTACTGAAGAGATTGATGAGACCCCTTAGGTCATTAAGTCGCTAGGCTCTCTTTAATTTGAGAAGTGCGTCTAACTATTACAATTAAGCCATGCAGGTGGGAACTTGCATGGCTTAATTGCTTCTAATGCATCGTAAGTAACCGTTATTTGAGAGAAATAAAATGAATAAGTCGATGTTGATTGGTAGTGTGCTGGGTGCAGTTGCAGTAACAGCAGGCGGTGCTTACGCAACCTATAGTCTTGTGGGTGGCCCGAGCTACGCAGAAGTGGTTGCTGTTAAGCCGATTAAAGAAACAGTGAAAACACCGCGTCAAGAATGCCGTGATGTCACTGTGACTAAGCGTAAACCTATTAAAGATGATAACCGCATCGTAGGTACTGCAGTGGGCGCTGTTGTTGGTGGTTTGCTGGGTAATCAGGTCGGTGGTGGTAATGGCAAGAAAGTGGCAACTGTTGCCGGTGCAGTAGGTGGTGGTTATGCGGGTAATAAAACCCAAGAGCATCTACAGCAAAACAACACCTATACGACCACTGAACGTCGTTGCAATACCGAATATGATATCAGTGAGAAAGTTGCAGGCTACGATGTCAGCTACGAATTAGATGGCAAAGTACGCACTGTGCGTATGGATGAAGATCCAGGTCGTCGTTTGCAGTTAGATGATCAAGGACGTGTGATTCTGTCGCAAGTTGTCCGCTAATACGCGTTATTACGGTCAGTTTAAAACAAAAAAGCGCCTTAAAGGCGCTTTTTTTGTTACTGCAGCGGCTTTTATTTAAAGCTGCGTGGCACAAAAGGTTGGATCGTGGTCAGTACTGCTTTAAAGCATTTTGGACCGCCGGCAACGATGTGTCCTTGTTCTAAAAAGTCATGGCTGCCGTTGAAGTCGCTGACCAATCCGCCTGCTTCTTGTACTAAGAGTGCACCTGCGGCCAGATCAAACTCAGACAGTCCGTATTCCCAGAACGCATCATAACGGCCTGCCGCAACATAGGCTAAATCAAGGCTGGTAGTACCGGCGCGGCGAATACCTGCAGACTGTACGGCGAGTTCTTTAAACATCGACATGTAACTGTCCATGTTCTCCAGTTGGCTTTCGCCAGCAGGGAAGCCGGTGCCAATCAGTGCGTCGTCAAGAGTCTTGCGTTTGCTGACACGCATGCGGCGGCCGTTAAAGGCTGCGCCATTACCACGGCTAGCAGTGAATTCCTCTTGGCGAACAGGGTCGATAATGACCGCATGTTCAATGCGTCCACGGTATTTGCAAGCAATGCTGACGGCAAAGTGAGGAATGCCGCGAGTAAAGTTGATAACACCAGTGAGCGGTTCGATCAGCCACTCGTAGTCAGCACCATCAGCTTTGCCGATAATGCGACCGCCTGCCTCGGTATTGATACCGTGATCAGGGTGGGCTTTAAGTATAGATGTGATAATGGCTTGTTCGGCAGTGCGGCCAATCTCAGTGACGTAATCTTTTGCGTCTTTTTCACTTGCTGAGACCGCATCTAAGCGCTCAATCGAACGAACAATTAATTCACCTGCGCTACGAGCAGCGCGCAGCGCGATATTCAGCATTGGCTGCATGAAAAGTCACCGGAGGTTGTTAAAGAAGAGCGCGCATTCTAGCAGAAAGCATTTCGAAGGTCTGTAGTTGCGTTGTTCTTTTTCATGGCGTGATTGCGGGGGCTTCGGTAAGCTTGTGTTTTTTGCCTTAATAGACTGCATTTAAAATGCGAACTGGAGTGCTCTGTGCTGGATAAAATTCGCGTGGTTTTGGTTAATACCAGTCACCCAGGCAATATTGGTGGCGCCGCCCGAGCGATGAAAAATATGGGGCTCAAATCCTTGGTATTGGTCGATCCGATCAAGTATCCGCACCGTGATGCCAATTCGCGTGCGGCTGGTGCTGATGACATACTTGAAAATGCAAAGGTAGTAGCTACTCTCGAGGAAGCATTAGAAGGCTGCAGCGTGGTATTAGGTACCAGTGCCCGTGATCGCCGCATTCCTTGGCCGTTGCTGGACCCGCGTGAGGCTGCTGGCACGTGTTTGCAGATGTGGCAGGCGGATCAGGAAGCGGGCATTGCCCTTGTGTTTGGTCGTGAGTATGCCGGCTTAACCAATGCCGAGTTACAACGCTGCCAGTACCATATTCACATTCCATCGGATCCAGAGTTCAGCTCGCTAAACTTAGCAGCAGCGGTGCAGGTGATGTCTTATGAAGTGCGCATGGCTTGGTTAAAAGAAACTGAGCAGCCAACTCACATGCCAGAAGTTGAAGCGACTGGTATGCTGGGGACTGCACCTGCCACGCATGAATCATTGGAATTGTTTTATGGGCACTTGCAAGAAACGTTAATTGAAATTGATTTTTTGGATCCAGAAAAACCGCGGCATTTAATGGCGCGCTTAAGACGTATTTTTGGCCGTAGTCAGCTGAAAAAGTCTGAAGTAAATATTTTGCGTGGTATTTTGACCGAGACTCAAAAAGCCGCACGAGGTGAGATCGTCCAGCGTCGAGGTGAACATGTTTAGCAATATGCGAGAAGATATTCAGAGTGTTTTTCGTCGCGATCCTGCCGCGCGTAATGCTTTTGAGGTATTAACCTGCTACCCAGGTTTGCATGCCGTGTGGCTGCATCGTTTGGCTCATGCTTTATGGGTGCGTAACTGGAAATGGCTGGCGCGAATGGTTTCAAATCTGGGGCGTTGGTTAACCGGTATTGAAATTCATCCTGGCGCTAAAATCGGTCGTCGCTTCTTTATTGATCATGGTATGGGCATTGTTATCGGTGAAACTGCTGAGGTTGGCGACGATGTCACTCTCTATCAAGGCGTGACTCTGGGCGGTACCAGCTGGAATAAAGGTAAGCGCCATCCAACTCTAGAGGATGGGGTGGTGGTTGGTGCTGGCGCGAAAGTATTAGGTCCGTTTACCGTTGGTGCCGGCGCGAAAATTGGCTCCAATGCTGTGGTGACCAAAGCCGTGCCAGCTGGTGCTACCGCGGTGGGTATTCCAGGGCGCATCATTGTTAAAACCAGTGAAGAGCAAGAAGCTAAGCGTCAAGCGCTGGCTGAGCGCTTCGGTTTTGATGCCTACGGCATGAGTGAGGATATGCCGGACCCTGTTGCGCGTTCAATTGGCCAGATTCTTGATCACTTAGAAGCGGTTGAGGAGCGGCTGGAAGGTATGTGCGAAGCGCTGCATAAAATGGGCAGCGATTTTCAGGGTAAAGAGTTACCGACCTTGCCGGACTCTGCTTTCCCGTGTTCTGAGCTGCTGTCGCGCAGCTCCGCAGAAGATGATGGTGTAAAGGATTAGATGATCGGCTTAGAGAGATTGGCGCTGCAAATGTGGGCAGTGCCAACTTAGCCTGCTAGAATAGCGTGAGTTTAATCCCGAGTAATTTAATCAGGTTTAATACTTGATCTATTTACTCGGGTATTGCATAATAAGTCCTGAAATCCACTCTTTGCGGTATTCATTTATGCGACTTACAACCAAAGGCCGCTATGCCGTGACAGCAATGCTTGATTTGGCATTGAATGCACAAGATGGTCCCGTGCCTCTAGCTGATATCTCTGAAAGACAAGGTATTTCTTTGTCTTACCTCGAGCAACTCTTTGCTAAATTACGACGCGGCAAGCTGGTCAATAGTGTGCGCGGGCCTGGTGGTGGCTATCAGTTAGCATATGAGCCTGAGTCTATCCAAATAGTGCAAGTAATAGATGCGGTGAATGAGTCTGTAGATGCTACGCGCTGCCAAGGTGTCGGCGATTGTCAGGGTGGTGATGAGTGTTTAACCCACCGGCTGTGGTGTGATTTAAGTAAACAAATTCATGATTTTTTAAGTGGTATTAGCTTGGCTGATTTAGTTGCACGCCAAGAAATTCAAAAAGTTGCATTGCGCCAGAGTCAGCGTGTAGCAAACAAAATTCAAGCGTCCTCCGTTGAGTGAGTAAGACGCAGACCGTGAGGAGATTTACAATGAAACTGCCGATTTATCTAGACTATTCAGCGACAACACCGGTTGATCCGCGAGTGGCCAAAAAAATGTGCGAGTGCCTCACTCTTGAGGGTAACTTTGGTAATGCCGCATCACGTTCTCATGTGTATGGCTGGCGCGCTGAAGAAGCTATCGAGAATGCGCGTCGCCAGGTGGCTGACTT
Source organism: Denitrificimonas caeni DSM 24390 (assembly GCF_000421765.1). Classification (GTDB taxonomy): domain Bacteria; phylum Pseudomonadota; class Gammaproteobacteria; order Pseudomonadales; family Pseudomonadaceae; genus Denitrificimonas; species Denitrificimonas caeni. The sequence goes on from NZ_ATXQ01000004.1 coordinate 182,300, forward strand.
AATTAAAGCGGATCCGCGTGAAATTGTCTGGACCTCGGGTGCGACAGAATCAAACAACTTGGCGATTAAAGGTGCGGCGCATTTTTACGTAAGTAAAGGTAAGCACATTATTACCTCTAAGCTTGAGCATAAAGCGGTACTGGATACCACTCGCCAACTTGAGCGCGAAGGTTATGAGGTAACTTACCTTGAGCCTTGCGAAGACGGCATAATTACTGCTGATATGGTTGCTGAAGCATTGCGTGACGATACTATTTTAGTGTCAATCATGCATGTCAATAACGAAATCGGCACGATCAATGACATTGCCGCAATTGGCGAATTAACACGTTCCAAAGGTGTGCTGTTCCATGTTGATGCGGCGCAGTCAGCAGGTAAGGTTGAAATCGACCTGGAAAACACCAAAGTTGATTTGATGTCCTTCTCTGCGCACAAAGCCTATGGTCCAAAAGGTATGGGTGCCCTCTATGTGCGCCGTAAGCCACGCGTACGTTTAGAAGCGCAAATGCATGGCGGTGGTCATGAGCGCGGTATGCGTTCAGGAACCCTTGCCACTCACCAGATTGTTGGAATGGGCGAAGCATTTGAGTTGGCGCGTTTGGAAATGGCTGAAGAAAGCCAGCGTATTGCTACGCTGAATAAGCGCTTTTATGACAAAGTTCGCGATATGGATGAGTTGTACTTAAATGGTAGTGCGACTCAGCGTGTACCGCACAACTTAAACCTCAGTTTCAACTATGTTGAGGGTGAGTCGCTGATTATGGCGCTAAAAGATATGGCAGTTTCTTCAGGTTCAGCCTGTACTTCTGCCTCGCTTGAGCCGTCTTACGTACTGCGCGCGCTAGGCCGCAGCGATGAGTTAGCACACAGTTCGATTCGTTTCACTTTCGGTCGTTTTACTACCGAAGAAGAAGTGGATTATGCCGCAGGACAGATTCGTGAAGCAGTACAGCGTCTCCGCGATTTGTCACCGTTGTGGGATATGCATAACGACGGCGTTGATCTCTCTAAAGTTGAGTGGCAAGCACATTAATGCTTGCCCGTTAAGTAAGGAATACCATCATGGCATACAGTGAAAAGGTCTTAGACCACTACGAGAACCCTCGAAACGTTGGCAAGATGGACGCCGATGCTCCTGATGTTGGTACCGGCATGGTCGGTGCACCAGCTTGTGGCGACGTAATGCGCCTACAGATTCAAGTCAGTGATGACGGCATCATTCAGGATGCGAAGTTCAAAACTTACGGCTGTGGCTCTGCCATTGCATCAAGCTCTTTAGCAACAGAATGGATGAAAGGTAAAACCATTGATGAAGCTGAGCTGATCAAAAACACCACGATTGCTGAGGAGTTGGCTTTGCCACCAGTGAAAATTCACTGCTCAGTTTTAGCGGAAGATGCGATTAAGGCTGCGGTACGTGATTACAAGCAAAAGAAAGGCTTAATCAAAGAGGTTTGATATGGCAATCAGCTTAACAGAAGCCGCAGCAAATCATGTGCGGCGCTCACTTGAAAACCGTGGTAGCGGCGAAGGCATACGCCTAGGCGTGCGCACCACGGGCTGTTCAGGTATGGCGTATGTGCTTGAGTTTGTTGACGAGTTGCAGCCTGATGATGAAGTGTTTGAAAGTTTCGGCATGAAGGTCATTATTGATCCTAAAAGCCTTGCTTATATTGATGGCACAGAGCTTGATTTTGTCCGCGAAGGCATTAACGAAGGCTTTAAGTTCAATAACCCTAACGTGCGTGGCGAGTGCGGCTGCGGCGAAAGTTTTAATGTGTAATATGGGACAGTCCCAGCACACTGACTATTTCGCCTTGTTCGCTTTACAGCCAACCTTTGCTGTTGATACAGCGGCGTTGGCTGTGACCTACCGACAGCTGGCAAAAGATGTGCATCCAGATCGCTTTGCCAATGCAACAGCTGCCGAGCAGCGTCAGGCAGTTGAGCGTGCGGCAGAGCTCAATGATGCTTTTCAAACCTTGAAGTCACCGACTCAGCGTGCACTGTACTTGCTACGCCAGCAGGCTGAAATGCCAGAAGAGACGACCATTCAAGACGGTGAGTTTTTACTCCAGCAAATGGAGTGGCGTGAGCAGTTAGAAGACCTTCAAGAGCAGGCTGACTTGCAGGCGTTAGAGCGTTTTGTCGGTGAGTTGAAGCAGGCGCGCAGCAAGATTGATAATGCTTTTGCCTTGTGTATTGAAGATCCTGAGCAGCGCTTGCAAGCTGAGCGATTGGCGCGACGTATGCAGTTTTTGGACAAGATGTTTTATGAAGTGCGTCAGCTAGAAGAGCGCTTAGACGATTAACCCAAAGCCTGCTGGTGCAGGCTTTCAGATTAAAGATCCGTATGGCCTTACTACAGATTGCAGAACCTGGACAAAGCCCGCAACCTCACCAGCAGCGTCTGGCGGTTGGGATTGACTTAGGCACGACCAACTCCTTAGTGGCGACCGTGCGCAGTGGTATTGCTGAAGCTTTACCGGATGTTGATGGTCGCATTGCTCTGTCTTCGGCGGTGCGCTATCACGCCGATCGCATTGAAGTCGGGCATCTGGCGCGCGAAGCTGCGGCCAGTGATCCTTATAATTGTATTTTATCGGTGAAGCGCCTAATGGGGCGAGGCTTGGCCGATGTGCAGCAGCTCGGTGAGCAGCTACCGTACCGTTTTCAGGCGGGAAAATCGCATATGCCGTTTATTGAAACGGTGCAGGGGCCGAAAAGCCCAGTTGAAGTGTCTGCGCATATTCTGCAAGCACTGCGTGAACGTGGTGAGGCCGCATTGGGTGGTGAGTTAACTGGTGTGGTGATTACCGTGCCAGCGTATTTTGATGATGCGCAGCGCCAAGCCACTAAAGATGCAGCGCGTTTAGCGGGTCTTAATGTTTTACGTTTACTGAATGAACCAACGGCTGCAGCGGTCGCTTATGGTTTGGATCAGCAGGCAGAAGGTGTTGTAGTTATTTATGACTTGGGCGGCGGTACCTTTGATGTGTCGATTCTGCGCTTGAGTCGTGGCGTGTTTGAAGTGCTCTCGACCGGTGGTGACAGTGCGTTAGGTGGTGATGATTTTGATCATGCCATCGCCCGCTGGATGATTGAGCAAGCCGGTGCTTCTAGTGATTTATCACCCAGTGAGCAGCGCTCTGTATTGCAGCAGGCGTGTGCCGCAAAAGAGTTATTGACCAGTCAAGATGCTGTTGCTATGCATTATCAAGATTGGCAGGGGCAGCTCAGTCGCGATACTTTTGAGCAATTAATTGAGCCTTTGGTGGCGCGCAGTTTACGTGCCTGTCGCCGTGCTTTGCGTGACTCAGAGGTTGAGTTGTCTGAAATTGAATCAGTCGTAATGGTGGGCGGCTCTACTCGGGTACCTTTAGTGCGCACGCGAGTCGGCGAGTTGTTTGAGTGCACACCATTAACTGATATTGATCCCGACCAAGTGGTTGCTATCGGTGCGGCTATTCAGGCGGACACCTTGGTGGGTAATAAGCGCGCAGGTGATGAGTTATTGCTGCTGGATGTCACGCCTTTATCCCTGGGTTTAGAGACCATGGGTGATTTGGTTGAGAAAATCATTCCGCGTAATACCACTATTCCCGTGACTCGAGCGCAAGAATTTACTACCGCGCGCGATGGGCAAACGGCAATGGTTGTGCATGTTTTGCAGGGTGAGCGTGAGTTGGTCAGTGATTGCCGCTCGCTGGCACGCTTTGAATTACGCGGTATTCCGCCAATGGTGGCTGGCGCTGCAAAGATTCGCGTGACTTTTCAGGTGGATGCCGACGGCTTGCTCAGCGTGACTGCGCGCGAGTTAGCGAGCGGCGTGGAAGCCAGTATTCAGGTTAAACCCTCGTATGGCTTAACCGACACTGAAATCAGCGGCATGCTCAAAGCATCATTTGAAAATGCTGCCAATGATAAGCAAGCCCGTGCATTGCAAGAGCAGCGCGTAGATGCAGAACGTCTATTAGAAACTGTGCGAGCTGCGTTAAAGGCAGACGCAGAGGCTTTATTGACTGAACAAGAGCGAGCAGTGATTGAGGAGCGCATGAGCGCTTTAGATGCTGTTCGTCATAGCAATGATGTAAATGCTATTGCTCGCCATGTTCAGCAGCTTAATCATGCAACGAATGAGTTCGCTGCACGCCGTCTCGATGCCACAGTGAAGTCTGCGTTGGCTGGACGACAACTTAATGAAATGGAGGGTTAGTCCCTATGACGCAAATTATATTTTTGCCCCATGCTGAGCATTGCCCTGAAGGTGCTGTTATTGAAGCAGTTCCTGGTGAAACCATCATGGATGCTGCGCTACGCAATGGTATTGAAATTGAACATGCCTGTGAGATGTCTTGCGCCTGCACCACTTGCCATGTGATTGTGCGTGAAGGCTTGCAGTCGCTGGATGAGTCGGATGATTTAGAAGACGATATGCTTGATAAGGCTTGGGGTCTTGAGCCCGATTCACGTTTATCATGCCAGGCAGTAGTCAAAGACACAGACTTGACGGTGGAAATTCCAAAGTACACTATCAACCAAGTGTCTGAGCGTCAGTGATTGAGAGGGATTTAACATGCAATTAAAATGGGTAGATGTGCTTGAGATTGCAATTTCACTCAGTGAAAAGCATGAAGATATTGATCCGCGCACCATTAACTTTGTCAATTTACGTCGCTTGGTGACTGAGTTGCCTGAGTTTGCTGATGATCCTGAGCGCAGTGGCGAGAAAATTCTTGAAGCCATTCAAGCAGCTTGGATCGAAGAGATCGAGTGATTCGGCACTGAGTTGATCGCGCTGCACAGCAGAAAACAGTCAATGCCGGCCAAGTAGGGCTGTGAGTGGCTACGCATTTTCAACAAACCCGCGTATAATTCGCGGGTTTGATCCTTCTAAACACTTAATTCATCTGGAGTTTTACATGACTGTTCAACGTACTTTCTCAATCATCAAGCCTGACGCCGTTGCAAAAAACGTTGTTGGCGAAATTACTTCACGCTTTGAAAAAGCAGGTTTACGTGTTGTTGCCTCTAAAATGGTACAACTGTCAGAGCGCGAAGCAGGCGGTTTCTACGCTGAGCACAAAGAGCGTCCTTTCTACAAAGACCTCGTTAGCTTCATGACTTCAGGTCCTGTGATTGTTCAGGTTTTGGAAGGCGAGAACGCTATCGCAGCAAACCGTGACCTGATGGGCGCAACGAACCCGAAAGAAGCAGCTGCTGGCACTATCCGTGCTGACTTTGCAGTTTCTATCGACGAAAACGCTGTACACGGTTCTGACTCAGAAGCCGCTGCTGCACGTGAAATTTCATACTTCTTCGCAGCAACTGAAGTATGTGACCGTATCCGTTAATAACGGATAGGCAACAAGGTGAATCCATGACAACTGTAACTGAAAAAGTTAACCTACTTGGCTTAACGCGTGAGCAATTGATTGAGTTTTTCGCCTCTATTGGCGAGAAGAAGTTTCGCGCTGACCAAGTAATGAAATGGATTCACCATTTTGGTGTCGATGATTTCTCCTCGATGACCAATGTCAGTAAAGCGTTACAAGAAAAGCTGAGTGATTGTGCTGAGATCCGTGGTCCAGAGATCGTCAGCGAAGATATTTCTAGTGATGGCACCCGTAAATGGGTGGTGCGCGTCGCTTCCGGCAGTTGTGTTGAAACTGTCTATATACCGCAAGGCACTCGCGGTACTTTATGTGTCTCATCCCAAGCAGGTTGTGCTCTAGACTGCAGTTTTTGCTCAACGGGAAAACAAGGGTTTAATAGTGATCTGAGCAGTGCTGAAGTTATTGGCCAAGTCTGGATTGCTTGCAAATCATTCGGTTCTATTCCTGCGTCTGCAGAGCGTGCCATCACTAACGTGGTGATGATGGGAATGGGTGAGCCGCTGCTCAATTTTGACAATGTTGTTAATGCGATGAAGATCATGCTGGACGACTTAGGGTATGGTATATCCAAGCGTAAAGTGACTCTGTCGACCGCTGGTGTGGCTCCGATGATTGATAAGTTAGGCGAGCATATTGATGTGTCGCTGGCTTTATCATTGCATGCGCCCAATGATGCGCTGCGTAACACTTTGGTGCCGGTGAATAAAAAGTATCCGCTCAATGTGGTGCTGGATGCTTGTAAACGTTATATCGCTAAGTTGGGCGAAAAACGCTTTTTGACCATTGAATATACCTTGCTTAAAGATATCAATGATCATCCAGAGCATGCTGAGCAGTTGGTTGAGTTATTAAAAGATGTGCCATGTAAGGTTAACTTGATACCCTTTAATCCGTTTCCACATTCTGGTTATGAGCGGCCGAGCAATAATGCTATCCGCCGTTTTCAGGATGCCTTGCACCATGCTGGCTATAGTGTGACAGTGCGCATGCCGCGTGGTGAAGATATTGATGCAGCTTGTGGACAGTTAGTCGGCCAGGTACAAGATCGCACGCGTCGCAGTGAGCGTTATATAGCTGTGCGGCAAATTAATAGTTAAAAACAATAAGTTGCTGACAATCAAGCGGCATGTCGGACTTAGGTGGAGTGGATATGATTGTTCGAGCAGGAGTTTTACTGGTCTTTTGTGGTTTATTGAGCGCTTGTGTCTCAAGCGGCAATACACCGCCGTTGCGTACTGAAGAAGGACGCCAGCAAGCCCGTGATGCTTATATCCAGCTAGGTATTGGTTATTTGCAGCAGGGCATTACTGAACAAGCAAAAATGCCGTTGCAAAAAGCTTTAGAAATTGATCCCTCGAGTGCCGATGCGCATGCTGCCTTAGCTATGGTTTTTCAAAATGAATTAGAGCCGGAGCTGGCTGACAAGCATTATCGTAAAGCTTTGGCGCAAGGCAAAGATACGCGTATTCAGAATAACTATGGCAGCTTCTTATTTGAACAGGGTAAGTTTAAAGAAGCGTATGAGCAGTTTAATGAAGCGTCACAAGACACCATGTATTCAGGCCGCTCGCGGGTTTTTGAAAATATGGGGCTAGCGGCTTTACGTTTAAATGATAAAGAAAAAGCCATACAGCATTTTGAGCGCTCACTTCGTTTGAATCCGCAGCAGCCCCGTGCCTTATTAGAAATGGGAGTGTTGTTGTTTGAACGTCAAGAGTATGTGCCTGCTCAGCGTTACTATGAAGCATTTACTCAGCTGAGCGACCATAGTGCGCGCAGTCTATTGTTAGGTGCACAGTTGGCTAAGATTTTTCAAGATCGCAATCAGGCTGCTAGCTTAGGTTTGCAGTTGAAGCGTCTGTACCCAGCAAGTGCTGAGTACAAACAGTATCGAGCGGAGCAATAATGAACGATACAAACTCTGCAGCAACTGCCTCAGTTGGTGAAGTACTGAGTAATGCACGCAAGGCTGCGGGCTGGGCGGTGACGGAAGTCGCCAGTAAGTTAAACCTTACCGTTTCGGCGGTTGAGTTTTTAGAGCAGAACCAGTTTGCTCAGCTACCGGGTACCACTTTTGCACGCGGTTATATCCGCTCCTATGCAAAGTTGCTGGGTTTAGATGGAGCGCAATTGGCGCAGGCATTTGATCAGCAGATCGGTGCAGCGGCTGATGTGAGTGCTGTGCATACTATTGATCGTGTCGGAGAATCACGACGTGTACCGCGGGGTATGCTGCAGTTTGGCTTGTTTATACTCTTTGTTGTTGTGCTGGCCGCTATTTATTATGGTTGGCAGTCACGCCAGACCAATGCTTTACAAGCTAGCAATAAGCCACCGGTGTTTGAGCGTGTTGAGGTTGAGCGCGCGGATGGCTCGATGCATGTACAAAACCTCGATGAGCTAGAAGATCAAGCAGTGGCTTTAGCGCTGGAGAATCATGAGACAAACCCGGACGATGCGGTCCTTGCAGATGTTGCTGAAGGCGAGCTTGCGGAAACGGAGCAAGTGGCGGAGGAGTCTCTAGTCGAGACTGGTTTCGCACAGTTGCCAGCAGCGCCTACAGTCGTCACAGAAAACAATCCAGCTGCCACTTCAGTTGAGGACGCCACTGAGCAGTTAGAGCTCGCAGAAGGTATGGGACGCGCGCAGTTGACCTTTACTAACGACTGCTGGTTACGTGTTGTCGATGCCGATGGCAAACAGCTGGCAGGCGGTCTTCAGCGTGCTGGCGAAGAACTAGCGGTTAGCGGTAAAGCGCCTTTGGATGTTCATTTAGGTTATGCCAGAGGTGTCAGTGTTGTTTACAACGGTAAAACAGTCGATTTCAGTACAGCAATCAGTGGTGAAACTGCCAGATTTAAACTGGGCGAATGATCATGCATGAACAATCTTTAATAAAACGTCGTATTTCTCGAAAAATTTATGTCGGTGATGTGGCGGTAGGCGGTGATGCACCGATTAGCGTGCAGAGCATGACCAACACCAATACCTGTGATGTCGACGCTACTGTTGCGCAGATTTTGCGACTAGAGCAGGCTGGTGCCGATATTGTTCGGGTTTCTGTACCTGATATGGAATCAGCAGAAGCCTTTGGCCGGATCAAAAAGCAAGTGCATGCGCCTTTGGTGGCTGACATTCATTTTGATTATCGCATTGCCTTACGTGTGGCTGAGTTGGGTGTTGATTGCTTGCGTATCAATCCAGGCAATATAGGCAATGAAGCGCGGGTTAAAGCCGTTGTCGATGCCGCGCGTGATCGTGGTATTCCGATTCGAATTGGTGTGAATGCGGGTTCTTTAGAAAAAGACTTGCAGAAGAAATACGGTGAGCCGACCGCAGAAGCTTTGGTTGAATCCGCGCTGCGTCATGCCGAGCATCTTGATCGCTTAAATTACCAAGATTATAAGATCAGCGTAAAAGCCTCTGATGTATTTATGGCGGTTGCCGCCTATCGCCAGTTAGCTGCAGTGATTGATCAGCCGCTACATTTGGGTATTACTGAAGCCGGTGGTTTGCGTTCAGGTACAGTCAAGTCTGCAGTCGGTTTAGGCATGCTGCTGGCTGATGGCATTGGCGATACGATTCGCGTGTCCTTGGCCGCTGATCCGGTGGAAGAAATTAAAGTCGGCTTTGATATTTTAAAGTCGCTCAAACTGCGCTCGCGCGGAATTAACTTTATTGCCTGTCCAAGCTGCTCTAGGCAGAACTTTGACGTGGTGAAAACCATGAATGAGCTAGAAGTACGCTTAGAAGACTTATTGGTGCCATTGGATGTTGCGGTAATTGGTTGTGTGGTCAATGGCCCAGGTGAAGCGAAAGAAGTCCATGTTGGTTTAACCGGTGGCTCGCCAAACTTGGTCTACATTGATGGCAAGCCAGTGCAGAAACTTAATAATGAACATTTGGTGGATCAGCTTGAAGCGTTGATTCGCAAACGTGCCAGTGAAAAAGTAGCTGCTGATGCAGCGCTGATTGTGCGCGGTTAATCGTCAAGGAATTTTTGTGAGTAAACCATTACAAGCCATTCGCGGCATGAATGATATTTTGCCAGAACAGTCTCCGCTCTGGCGCTACTTTGAAACCACCGTGGCACAGTTGCTTGATTGCTACGGTTATCGGCAAATTCGTATGCCCATTGTCGAGTTCACTGAATTGTTTCAGCGCTCGATTGGTGAAGTGACCGATATTGTTGAAAAAGAAATGTACACCTTTGCTGATCGTAATGGTGACTCGCTGACGCTGCGCCCTGAAGGCACTGCAAGTTGTGTGCGCGCGGTGATGGAACATGGTTTGGCAGGTGGTGGCCAAGTGCAAAAACTTTGGTACCACGGCCCGATGTTTCGCCATGAGCGTCCACAAAAAGGTCGTTACCGCCAATTCCACCAGTTTGGTGTTGAAGCCTTTAACTTGCCTGGACCTGATGTCGATGCTGAGTTGATTGTACTGACTTGGCGTTTATGGAAAAAGCTGGGTATCAGTGAACACGTAACCTTAGAGCTCAATAGCCTTGGTACCTCCGCAGCTCGAGCAGTTTATCGCGAAGCCTTGGTGAGCTATTTGAATGCACGCCATGATCAGCTGGATGAAGACAGTCAGCGCCGCGTGTTAACCAATCCACTGCGTGTACTTGACAGTAAAGTGCCAAGCACCCAGACCCTGTTGGCTGATGCCCCACAGTTGGATGCCTATTTGGATGATGAGTCACGTGAGCACTTTGTGGGTCTGCGTGCGCGTCTGGATGCCGCAGGCGTTCCTTATGTGATTAATCCACGTTTAGTGCGTGGTTTGGATTACTACGGCAAAACTGTATTTGAGTGGGTTACTGATCAACTCGGCGCCCAAGGCACTGTCTGTGCTGGCGGCCGTTACGATGGTTTGGTTGAGCAAATGGGTGGCCGTGCGACTCCTGGTGTTGGTTTTGCTATGGGCGTTGAGCGTTTGATTCTAATGCTGGAAACCCTAGGTAAAATTCCTGAAGAATTATCACGGCAGACCGATGTCTATTTCTGCGCCTTTGGTGAGACCAGTGAATTAGCCGCCTTGGCGCTTGCAGAACAGGTACGTGATGCCTTGCCTGGCTTACGTTTGCAGGTTAATGCTGGTGCTGGTAGTTTTAAAAGTCAGTTTAAAAAAGCTGACAAAAGTGGCGCGTTATATGCCTTAATACTCGGCGAAGATGAGTTGCAAGCGAAAACCGTCGCGATTAAACCGTTGCGCGCTGATGAACCACAGCAAACAGTGGCTTGGGAAGCGCTAAGCAAAAATTTACAAGTTTTTTTTAATCACGACTCATCATTAACTAACTAGGAGTATCAGCGTGAGCGATAATACTGAAGAAGAACAAATTGCGCTGATTAAAGAGTGGTGGCAGCGTAACGGTAAGCCATTATTAGCGGGTGGTGCATTGGCTTTAGTGATTGTGTTTGGCTGGCAAGCTTGGCAAAAACATCAGGCTACCCAGGCACAAACAGCATCTGCTCTATATCAGCAGTTGATGGAAGCAGCGTTAGTGCCGAGTGAACAAGTCGATGCACAGAAAGTTGCACAATTGCTGACGCAATTAAAGGCGGTTAACAACGATAACGCCTACGCACAATACGGTCGTTTATTGGCGGTGAAAGTTGCTGTTGATAACAATCAGTTGGACGACGCTGCTCTAGCCTTACAAGAAGTTCTTGATAAGCCAGCCAATGACACTCTAGAAGAGCTAGCGCGCCAGCGTTTAGCCCGAGTATTGCTCGCGCAAGAGCAAGCAGAGAAAGCACTAGAAATACTAGAAGGTAAAGCTTTACCTGCTTTTCAAGCCACGCGTGACGAGTTACGCGGTGATACTTTAGTAATTTTGAAGCGTCCTGCAGAAGCAAAAGCCGCTTATTTACAAGCTAAAGAAGCCCTTGCAGCAGACGCTGCAGCTGGCAGCTTGTTAATGAAACTCGATGATTTAAGTGAAAAGGATGCTTAACTTGAAACGATACAAGTATGCAGCCGTATTGGCTTTAGCAGTGTTTGTGGTGGGTTGCAGCAGCACCAGCAAAAAAGAGCTACCTCCACTCGCATTAGAAAAAATTACGACTGAAATTGAGCTGACTAAAGAATGGAGCGCCTCAGTAGGCGCCGGACAAGGTAAACTGTGGAATACCTTGACGCCTGCGGTTGATGGTGATTATTTATATGTCACCGATGTCGATGGCCGTGTTTCTGCGCTCGACCGCTTTACCGGTAAAGCCCTGTGGACCCGTAAGCTCAAGCTTAATGTTTCAGGTGGCGTTGGCGCGGGTTCAGGCCTGGTTTTGCTCGGCACCCTTAATGGTGATGTGATTGCCTTAAATGCGGCTACCGGTGAAGACCTGTGGCGCAGCAAAGTGACCAGTGAAGTGTTGTCCGCACCCGCCACCAATGGTGATGTGGTGGTGGTACAGACTCAAGATGATCGCTTGATTGCTTTAGAAGCCGCTACTGGCCAACAACGTTGGATTTTTGAAAATACTCCAGCGGTATTGACCTTACGCGGTACGGGTGCCCCGATTATTACTGATTATGTGGCCTATGCAGGCTTATCGACCGGCAAAGTGATTGCCGTTGATACGCAGCGTGGATTGCCAATTTGGGAACAGCGTATTGCTGTACCAAGCGGCCGTACTGAGCTTGAGCGCATGGTTGATATTGATGGCAGTGTTTTGCTCTCAGGTAACACCCTGTATGTGGCGACCTATCAAGGTCGTTTAGCCGGCTTGGATGCGCAAAGCGGGCAAGTGATGTGGCAGCGCGAAGCCTCTAGCTATGTCGGTGTTGCTGAAGGTTTTGGTAATGCTTATGTGAGTTTGGCTGATGGCACTGTTGAAAGTGTCGATGAGCGTTCCGCTACAGCAATGTGGAGTAATAAAAGCTTATTGCGTCGTCAACTGTCTGCACCTGCAGTGTTCTCAAGTTATATCGCAGTTGGCGATCTTGAAGGCTACTTGCATATCCTCAGTCAGGTCGATGGTCGTTTTGTAGCGCGTACTAAAATTGATGGTAATGGATTACGCGTACAACCTTTAGTGGTTGGTGGCTGGCTGTATGTTTACGGTAATGGCGGCAAGCTGGTTGCTTTAACCATTAAGTAAGCTGTTAGACAGACTGGTTTTTGTCTAACAAAGAGTTTAGCCGCTGTCGTTAGGTCGACAGCGGCTTTTGTGTTTTTTGAATTATCGCTGGAGGAGCCAATGGTTCCCGTAATTGCTCTGGTGGGCCGACCGAATGTCGGCAAATCGACGTTGTTTAACCGCCTGACTAGATCCCGCGATGCGATTGTAGGCGACATTCCTGGTTTGACCCGTGACCGCCAATATGGCGAAGCGAAGTGGCAGGAACGCAGTTATATTTTGATCGACACCGGTGGTATTACCGGTGACGAAGAAGGTATCGATGCAAAAATGGCCGAACAGTCGCTACTCGCGATTGAAGAAGCGGACGTGGTGCTGTTTTTAGTTGATGCGCGTGATGGCCTGTGCCCTGCGGATCAAATGATTGGCGAACATCTGCGCAAACGTAATAAAACCACGCTAGTGGTGGTGAATAAAGTCGATCACATTGATGAAAACATTGCTCTAGCTGAGTTTAGCCCAATGGGTTTAGGCAGCTATGTAGCGATTGCTGCGGCGCATGGCCGTGGTATCACCCAGATGCTGGAATTAAGCCTCGGTGATTTTCCTAAAGATGACGTGATTGATGAAGTTGATCTGGACAGTATTGTGGAAGGCGTCGACCTTAAGCGTATTCCAGGTCCAGACGCTAAAGATGGCATTAAGATTGCGATTATTGGTCGTCCGAACGTCGGTAAATCGACGCTGGTTAACCGTATGCTTGGTGAGCAACGGGTGGTTGTGTATGACCAACCGGGCACTACGCGCGACAGTATCTATATTCCTTTTGAGCGTGATGATGAAAAGTACACTCTGATTGATACAGCGGGTGTGCGTCGTCGCGGTAAGATTTCTGAGGAAGTCGAAAAATTCTCGGTGGTGAAAACCCTACAGGCGATTAAAGACGCCAACGTGGTGATCTTTGTGATGGATGCGCGCGAAGGCGTGGTGGATCACGACCTTAACTTGTTGGGCTTTGCCTTAGAGTCCGGCCGCGCCATTGTGATTGCACTGAATAAGTGGGATGGCATGCAGCCAAGTGAGCGCGACTATGCGAAAAAAGAGCTGGAGCGTCGGCTTTATTTCGTTGATTTTGCTGATATTCACTTTATCTCGGCGTTACACGGCACCGGTGTTGGCCATCTGTATAAATCTGTACAGGCTGCCTTTACCTCGGCGATTACCCGTTGGCCAACCAACCGCTTAACCCAGATTCTTGAGGATGCAGTGCGTGAGCACCAGCCGCCAATGGTTGCTGGGCATCGAATTAAGTTGCGTTACGCGCACTTAGGTGGTGCTAACCCGCCGCTAATTATCATCCACGGCAATCAGGTTGAAGCGGTTCCTAAAAGCTATGTGCGCTATTTAGAGAACACCTACCGCCGTGTCTTGAAGCTGGTCGGTACACCGATTCGCATTGAGTTCAAAGGCGGCTCCAACCCCTTTGAAGGTAAGAAAAACAAACTCAGCGATCGTCAGGTGAACAAAAAGCGCCGCTTGATGGCCAATAAGAAAGAGCGGGATCTGCGCAAAAAGAAAAAGTAAGTGATTTACTTCAGGCATTGCTGTCAATGCCTGAAGGTTTGCTGTGACGGTTGTTAAGGAGTTGCGTGATGCTACTGCAGAGTAAATTACCGCAGGTTGGTTTAACTATTTTCACCCAGATGTCGCAGTTGGCTAATGCGCACAATGCGCTCAATCTATCCCAAGGTTTCCCGGACTTTGATGCCTCTGAAGCATTGAAAGAGGCACTGCAACGTCATGTGCAGGCCGGGCAAAATCAATATGCGGCGATGACCGGTGTGCCTGCTTTACGCGAACAGGTTGCCAGTAAAATTGCGCGCTTATACCGCAACCCAGTCAGTGCCGAACATGAGGTCACCATCACTCCAGGTGCAACCCAAGCGTTGTTTTGCGCGATCCAAACCTTGGTGCGTGTAGGCGACGAGGTGATTGTATTTGATCCTTGTTACGACAGTTATGAGCCAGCGGTGACTTTAGCCGGTGGCCGTTGCGTACATATTGCGCTTAATAGTGAAGGTTTCTCCGTGGATTGGCAGATGTTTGCTGAAGCGCTAACGGATAAAACCCGTTTAGTGATTATTAACAGCCCACATAATCCGAGCGGTGCTTTACTCAGCCATGCGGATTTAAATCAATTGGCTGAATTGATTCGTGAGCGTGATATTTATTTGCTCAGCGATGAAGTTTACGAGCACTTGGTCTTTGATGGCCAATCGCATAGCAGCGTTTTAGCCCACGAAGAGCTGTATCAACGGTCTTGTGTAGTCAGCTCTTTTGGCAAAACCTACCATGTCACCGGTTGGAAAACAGGCTATATGGTGGCGCCGGCAAAACTGACTGCAGAACTGCGTAAAGTTCATCAATATGTCAGTTTTTGTGCCGTCACGCCGATGCAGCATGCGTTAGCTGATTTTATGCAGGCGCAACCGCAGTATGTTGATCAGCTGCCAGCGTTTTATCAGCAGAAACGTGATCAGCTGTGTCAGGCTTTACAGCACTCACGCTTTAGCTTTACGCCCAGCGCCAGTACCTATTTTCAATTGTTAGATTACCGGCAGATCCGTGATGATCTAAGCGATGTTGAAATGGCGCACTGGCTGACTGTCGAGCATGGTGTTGCCAGTATTCCTTTATCGGTTTTCTACCAACAACCACCTAAAGACCAATTTTTACTGCGGGTTTGCTTTGCTAAGCGTGAGGATACTTTGACTCTGGCTGGAGAGGTATTATGCGCGATTTAAGTATTTTGCCCGATTTGCGTTTAGCTTTGCTACAAGGTCCATTGGCTTGGCATGCTGTGCCAGCCAATCTGAATTACTTTGGAGCGTTGCTGGCAAGTCTTGAGGCTGTTGATTTAGTGTTGCTGCCGGAAATGTTTAATACCGGCTTTAGCATGGATTCTGCTTCGCAAGCAGAACCAGAAATGGGTATCACTACGCAATGGTTACTTGAACAAGCGCGACGCTTAAATGCTGTGGTCTGTGGCAGTTTGATTGTAAAAGTAGCAGAGGGCGATTACCGCAATCGTTTGATCTGGGCGCGTCCTGATGGCAGCTTGGCGCATTACGATAAGCGTCATTTATTTCGTATGGCCGGTGAGCATCATCACTTTACTGCGGGCGAGCAGCAGTTGCAGGTTGAGCTTAAAGGGTGGCGCATTCGTCCGTTGATTTGTTATGACTTACGCTTTCCGGTCTGGAGTCGTGATGCAGAGTATACGGATTTATTATTTTATTTGGCCAGTTGGCCGGCTGCGCGTCGCATGGCATGGAATCGCCTCTTGCCAGCCCGTGCCATCGAAAATCTCTGCTATGTGGCGGCAGTCAATCGCACTGGCACTGATCAGCAAGGTTATGCCTACAGTGGCGATAGCCAAGTCCTTGATTTTATGGGCGAGACACTGCTCAATGCCGGCGATCAGGATGGCGTTTTTTATGTGTCTTTGCAGGCCAATAAACTCGCTGAGTTTAAACAGCGTTTCCCTGCGTATTTAGATGCTGACAGCTTTAGCTGGTAATTGAACGGAGCGTGCTATCCAGCTACGTTGCTAATGAGGCTCTATTTGCTTAGAAAATGCGTTTTAGTAACGGTTAACAGCGACTTTGAGTTGTTTTGTTAAATTTATTAAGCAGTTAGCTTGCGAATCGTATTAGTTTTGCCATTATCTTTGTTAATATAGATACAGATCATGGAACACGAGCGCTGTTTTCTGTTCCAACTTATCGAATTGATTGTTAAGTTATAGATAGTTTGAATTAAATGTTATGAGTGTGGTGTGATGTTGCGCTGAAGATTTTGTGCATACGTCACCTTTGTAGGGTTGTGAAGCCCTTTTTTATTTGTGATAGGAGTTAACGTATCTCATGGATATCGGTTTGCGTGAATGGTTAGTAGTTATCGGCATTATCGTTATCGCTGCTGTTTTGTTTGACGGCTGGCGACGCATGAGTGGCAACCGTAACACGTTAAAATTTCGACTCGATCGCAACCTTGCCGATTTACCTGATGAAGATAATCCTGAAATTGTCGGACCGGCTCGAGTGGTTAAAAAACAAGAGCCTTCGATTGATATTGATAGTGCAGATGAAATCGATTTTGGCTTGCATGCTGATAACGACCGCGTCAGCTCAAAAAATCGCGAAGCGGTGCAAGGTGCGTTGAAATTAGATGATCCGCAAGTGCCGACCTTACTCAATCCTTTTGATGATGGCGAAGAAGACTTTGCTACTGAGACCGAGACTGATGCAGCCGACTATGAAGAGATTCTTATTATTCATGTCGTCGCGCGTAATGAAGAAGGTTTTAAAGGCCCTGCATTACTACAAAGTATTTTAGAAAGCGGGTTACGTTTTGGCGCGATGGACATTTTCCACCGTCACGAAAGCATGACCGGTAATGGCGACAAGTTATTTTCCATGGCAAATGCGCTTAACCCAGGCACATTTGATTTGGACGATATGGATTTGTTTAGTACCCGTGCAGTGTGCTTCTTTATTGGTTTGCCAGGGCCGCGTAATACTAGGCAGGCTTTTGATTTGATGATTGCTGCAGCACGCAAGCTGGCGAAAGAATTGGATGGCGACCTTAAAGACGATCACCGTAGCGTCTTGACCGCGCAGACCATTGAGCATTACCGTCAACGCATTGCCGATTTTGAGCGTCATAAGCTGACACAAAAAGCATAATTATTATCAATCTGATAATTTGAAAGGGCAGCTAAGGCTGCTCTTTTTATTTGGATACCCGTCATGAGTTCACAGCACACTATTGCGACACGCATTGCTCAGTTGCGTCAGATTATTGCGCAGCATGATTACAATTATTATGCCTTGGATGCGCCGACTGTTCCTGACAGTGAGTACGATCGCTTATTTGCTGAACTGCGTGAGCTTGAGCAGCAGCATCCTGAGTTAATCACTAACGACTCGCCGACACAGCGCGTGTCGGGACAAGCGTCCGCGGCATTTACCCAAGTAGAGCATCAGGTACCGATGTTGAGCTTGGGCAATGCTTTTGCTGAAGAGCAAGTGTTGGAGTTTGCCTTGCGCGCAGAACAAGCGCTGGGTGCAGATCAATCACATAATGACTTGTTTTCGCCGGCTGTGACTGTGGAATATTGCTGTGAGCCTAAGCTTGATGGTCTGGCGGTCAGTATCAGTTACGAGCAAGGCGTTTTAGTGCGTGCGGCTACTCGTGGCGATGGCCAGACGGGTGAAGATATCACTGCCAATGTGCGCACCATTCGTAATGTGCCATTAAAGCTACAAGGCGAAGGTTGGCCTGAGTTTTTAGAAGTGCGCGGTGAGGTGTATATGCCCAAAGTTGGCTTTGAGGCACTTAACCAGCGTGCGCTCGCCGCCGGTCAAAAGCCTTTTGCCAATCCACGTAATGCCGCGGCGGGTAGCTTGCGTCAGTTAGACTCAAAAATTACCGCCAGTCGACCGCTTGAGTTTTGCTGCTATGGCAGCAGTACTGAGGGTTTGGCCGATCGCCACAGCAGCACTCTGCAGCGCTTGCAGGGTTGGGGCATTATGATCAGTCCCGAGATGCAAGTGGTGGAGAGCATTCAAGGTTGCTTGGCTTACTACGCTGATATTGGCCAGCGTCGTGCGCAGTTGCCCTACGATATTGACGGCGTGGTATTTAAAGTCGATGCCCTTGAGCAGCAACGTACTTTGGGTTTTCGTGCGCGCGAGCCGCGCTGGGCGTTGGCCTACAAGTTTGCTGCACAAGAAGAAATTACTGAATTGTTAGATGTGGAGTTTCAAGTGGGGCGCACCGGTGCAGTCACCCCCGTGGCACGGCTTAAGCCAGTGCATGTTGGCGGTGTAATGGTTGCTAATGCCACCTTGCACAATATGGATGAAGTGGCGCGCTT
This sequence comes from Denitrificimonas caeni DSM 24390, assembly GCF_000421765.1. Classification (GTDB taxonomy): domain Bacteria; phylum Pseudomonadota; class Gammaproteobacteria; order Pseudomonadales; family Pseudomonadaceae; genus Denitrificimonas; species Denitrificimonas caeni. Next base: position 200,722 of record NZ_ATXQ01000004.1, read on the forward strand.
AGGGGTAATGATTGGTGACAGCGTGATTGTTCGTCGTGCCGGTGATGTGATTCCACAAATCACTCAAGTGGTGCTGGAGCGACGTCCCAGTGATGCACGCCCAGTGCAAACGCCCAGCCATTGTCCTGTGTGCGGTTCGCAGGTTGAGCGCACCCAGTTAGTGCGTCGCAGTAAAAATAAACAGGTAGTCAGTGATGGCGCAGTCTGGCGCTGCATGGGTCGTTTAAGCTGCCAAGCGCAGTTGCAGCAAGCGTTGATTCACTTTGTCGCCCGTCGCGCCATGGATATTGATGGCTTAGGCGAAAAAATTATTGAACAGTTGGTCACCACGAAGCTGGTTGCTTCACCGGCCGACTTATACCGCCTCAGCTATGAACAAGTGCTTGAGTTAGACGGCTTTGCTGATCTGTCGGCGCGTAATTTACTGAGCGCCATTGCCGGCAGTAAGCGGCCACGTTTGGCGCGCCTTATTTTTGCTCTGGGCATCCCTGATGTCGGAGAGGAAACAGCTAAAGTGTTAGCGCGTGCTTTAGGCTCTTTGCAGCGTGTGCAGCAGGCTTACCCTGAAACCTTACTCTGGTTGCCGGAGATTGGTGCAGAGGTTGCCCATGAGATTGCTAGCTTCTTTGCTGACAGCCATAACCAAGCGGTGCTTGCTCAGTTAGCTGAGCTGGATGTGCATGCGGTGGATGAAGGACAGCCTGATGTTGAGTTTCAAGCATGCACAACTTTCGCAGGCTTTATTGAGCAGTTTCAGATTACTGGGGTGGCGAGCACCAATGCGCAGCGTTTGGCTGAGCACTTTAAAACGCTAGAGGCTTTATTTGCAGCAGATTGGTTGGATCTGAGTAGCATTGCTCGCATGTCGAAAAATACCGCGCAAGCTGTGCAAGATTTTATTAAGCAAGAGGGGCAGCGTCAGCGAGTCTTACAGCTGGAGCAGCAGTTAATTGATTTTGGTATGCACTGGACCTGTCAGCGCGAGCAGGTACAAGCAGCGCCATTGGCGGGGCAGACCTGGGTGCTTACAGGTGGCTTAGAGGAGTTGACTCGCGAGCAAGCGAAAGCACGCCTAGAGTTGCTGGGTGCCAAAGTCGCAGGTTCTGTTTCCGCTAAAACTAATTGCGTTGTTGCCGGTAGCAGTGCTGGTTCAAAATTAACTAGAGCACAAGAGCTTGGTATAGCGGTGTTAGATGAAGCTGAGTTTATAGCAAAGCTGGCAGAACTCGAAAACCAGTAACCAGTAGTCATATTTCGACTGTATAGACTTTTGTTTAATGGCTTAGTGTAAGATTTAAGCTATTCTGTAACTCGTCTACCTCCTGCGAGAAGACAGATTCATGCGTAAAACATTCCTCCCCCGGGATGTTTATTTGGACGGTCATTGTGACCGTCTTTTTTTTGCGTAAAATTTGTCAAATTATGCTTTTAACTCTAGGTCTTGCCAGATCACTTGCACTTTAACTTAATTACCTAGTGATAAAATGTGCTGCATGCCTGTTTTTAATCAAGTGATTGAGCGCGCACTGGATACTGACAAAAATAAAAAGTGTATGCTTAAATTTACCTAGCTAACAGTTGGAGGGTGATATGAGCGAGCAGATACAGGTTGAGCATAATCCACAAAACCAGTGCTTTTCAGCCGTAGTGGATGGCCATCAAGCCGTTTTAGAATATCGAACCGTGGATGAGCAGACATTGGATTTTTGCCATACCTTTGTTCCCGATACGTTGCGCGGTAAAGGTGTGGCTGCAGTTTTAGCTAAAGCAGCTTTTGCCTACGCTAAAGAGCAGCAGTTGAAAGTGATTCCGAGTTGCTCTTATATCGCAACCTATATTCAGCGTTATCCACAGTAAAGGTTTGCAGTAATAAAAACGCCCTGCATGAACAGGGCGTTTTTTTTTGTTACTTTTGCTTAGCTGCGTTGACGTGCTGGCAGTACGTCTTTGAGCTTTGCATGCATGCTGCGAATACTTTTTTCAGTGGTATCCCAGTCAATGCAAGCATCGGTAATGGAAACACCGTACTTAAGTTGACTCAAGTCTTCACAGATTGACTGATTGCCCCAGCCTAAATGGCTTTCGATCATCAAGCTGCTGATTGACTGGTTGCCATCAACAATTTGATTGGTGATATTGTCCAATACCAGCGGCTGCAAAGCAGGGTCTTTATTGGAGTTGGCATGGCTGCAGTCGATCATAATGTTGGTCGATATTTTAGCTTTTTTCAGTTCTTGTTCACAGACGGCAACACTGACTGAGTCGTAGTTTGGCTTGCCGTTACCGCCGCGCAACACCACATGACCGTAGCGATTGCCTTTGGTGGTCACAATAGAAACGCCACCTTTTTGATTGATGCCTAAGAAACGGTGTGGGCTGGAAACCGATTGTAGCGCGTTAATAGCAACAGTCAGGCCGCCGTCAGTGCCATTCTTAAAACCTACCGCAGATGATAGACCTGAGGCCATTTCGCGGTGAGTCTGTGATTCAGTGGTGCGCGCACCAATGGCTGACCAGCTGATTAAATCTTGTAGATACTGTGGCGAAATTGGATCAAGTGCTTCAGTTGCAGTCGGTAAGCCTTTCTCGGCCAGGTCCAGCAGTAACTGACGGCCAATGTGCAGGCCATCTTCAATTTTAAAAGAGTCGTCCAAGTACGGATCGTTGATTAAACCTTTCCAACCAACGGTAGTACGTGGCTTTTCAAAGTAGACGCGCATGATTAAAAACAGCGTGTCCGAGACTTCATCGGCCAAGGCTTTTAAACGATCTGCGTATTCATGGGCGGCTTTTAAATCATGGATAGAGCAGGGGCCGATCACGATAAATAAGCGATGATCCTTACCGTCTAAAATATCACGCACCACTTGGCGGCCGTGGGAGACAGTTTGCTGTGCTTTGTCGCTCAGCGGTATTTTCTTTTTGAGTTGTTCTGGAGTGATTAGTGTCACGTTAGAAGCAATATTCAAATCATCGATTGGTAAATCAGCCATCGTCGTATTTATCTCACTCGCAGATCAGGAAAAGTAAAAGGCTAAAGCATCCGGCTTAGCCCGTTGAATAACTAAAAATACAGTAAACCATACCGTTTTATCCGTATGAACGAAAGCCCCTACAGGTCGTAGTATATGCCAGACAGCTTGGCTATAGCGGATTTACGGCGGATAAAGCGGTGGTAGCTGATCATCATTGCTGTTGTTTTTCGGTTGTTGAGCAAAAGAGAGTTGGCTAATGGCTAACCATAAGTTTTTACCTTGCCAATCACTGTCGCTCTCACTATAGAGTGCGCTATTTAAATCATCTAGCGCCAGGCTCAGCGTTTCATCGCGAGCGGCCATATCAGCTAGTGATTCTGGGTGCTGGCGAGCCCAAGCGTCGAGTGCTTGGCGCGTGCTCATAGGGTCATTGGCTAAACAGGCTTTTTTCAAGTCGTCTTGTAAGCTGCGTGGACTTGGGCCATTGCTTGTGGCAATGACGACTGCTGGTTGATGCCGTGCACGCCACCACAAAGCAAAACCACACATACTGAGCAGGCTTAATACTAGGCTTAATCCTTGCCAAATCCGCAGTTGCAGAGTGTTTGCTGGGTCGTTACTGATGGTACTGGGCAGCGCGGTATTATTGAGTGTGTTGTTGCCTAAAGCTGCTTTTATTGTGAGGGATTGCGCTGGTAACTCAGCATATTCTAATTGGTCAGTGACGGTGTTCCACCACGGCAGCTTGATCGCTGCTAAATTATTTTGTCCTGTACCTTCAAAAACAAAGGCTTGGCGTTCTTCACGACGACTGACCACGCCATCGTCTTCATAACGGCGACTGAGTGAAGGTTTATCAACATAGACCTTAAAGGTACTGGAAGCAGGAGAGCTGATGGCCGGTAACTGTGCATCGGTCAGGCCTTCAGCCTGTAGATTGATAGTGCGAGTCAGCGCTGAGCCGACAATCAACCCCTCTTCGAGCGCTGGCGTCCACTGCTGTTCTAGGGTGACTTTGCGTGCTGGCAACCAAGTTGCCTGTTCTGGATAGCTGTCAGGAATTGCTTTAACTTGCAAAGGAACGCGTGCGGATTTGACTTCAATGCGCTGGCCGGGGCGAGCACTAAAAGGTGTCAGTGATTGTGGATCATAGCCTGCTAAGGTGGCAGAAAAAGTCTGCGCTGGAATTTCCAGTAAGCCACTTTGTTGTGGAAATATTGCGTAACGCACTTCAATCACGCCGTGGCGCACGCCATTAATATGTTGTTCAAAAGTGCGAGGTTTGCCCAGCGCTTCAACCCGCGCATTGTCCAGTAGCAGCGGCGTTAAATTGCCATCTGAAAACAGTGGAATGGCATGGTAAATACGCAGAGTCAGCACCGCTTGCGCTTGAATGTAGACCTGTTCTTGATCCAGTTGTGTATCGATATACACTGGCGCAAGCTGTGGCTGCAAAGTAGCAGAAGTGTCGCGAATATGCAGGTTGATCGGTGCGCTTTGCAACGTCCCCAAGCTTAAAGGCGGGATGACCAAAAAACCGCTTTGCTTGGGCAATAAGGTTAGAACCCACTGGTTAACCGGACGAGCTTGACCGCTTATAGTGCTAAAACGATTGACTTGCTTGCTGGCTAATAATTCAAAAAACGGCTTCAGTGGCGTTAAGTCTGGCGCGGAAAAATAACTGGTGTCATCCGACTCCAAGGTTAACTCGACGCTTTCACCAACGTTTAATTGAGTGCGATCAACTGAAGCAGTAAAGGACGCGGCTGACACCGATGAGGTTGCCAAGGTCAGCAGCCAGAGCCAATACATCAAGGTTTTTTGCAGGCTCATTGTTGTGTCTCCTGGCGCTGCTGTTCATACCAGAACTTACGCTTTAATAGCTCGCTTGGGTCATCTGGAATTTGTTCTAACCAGCTCTCTAAATCAACAGTTGGCGCGCTGGGTTGCTCTGTGCTACTGGCTGGTGATGTGTCGCTTGCTTGGCTGGTCAGTGTTGAGTTGATCTGCGTTGGCGGCAGTGTATTAGCTGTCTGTTCTGAGGTCTTATTGCCATTGCTTGGTGTTTCTAAATCAGCGCTTGCTGGGCTATTGCTGTCGCTGAGATTGTCGGATGGAGAGCCTGGCACTGCTTCGCTGTTATTTTCTGAGCTGGACGTTTCTGCTGGCTTGACCGCTTTACTGCGCTGCAGTACTTCGGCAACGACATCATAATTGTATTGCGCGGCAAGCATTTCTGGCGCCTGCTCGAGCGCCTGTTGATAGGCTTCGAGTGCTGCAGTTAAGTTGCCTGCTAAGGCGAGTGCGTTACCACGATTGTAATGCGCCTCGGCGCTGTCGAGCAGGGCGAAGTTTTCTGCGGCACGCTGATAGTCTTCGGCGAGATACCATGCGCTGGCACGCCAGGCTGGGTCATTAAAGCGCTGTGCAGCTAGGGCAGGCTGTTGTTGTTCAAGAAGTTTTTGTCCTTGCTGATCAGGACGCAGCCAGAGATCGTCGAATTCAAATGCGTAAGTTGACGTAGGCAACATTGGCAGTAACGCAGCAATAATGATGAAAGCACTGCCGCGACGAACAAAACTTGCCGCTAAGAGTAAGAGCGGCAAAATAAACCAATAACCTTGATCTTGCGGCGCACTGCTATTGGTGGCTAAAGACGTCTGCTGCACACCGCTGGGGCTATCGAGTAAACCCAGTTGTTGCAGATCCTTGGCGTTGCTACTGAGCATTGCATAAGGGCTTGCGGTTTGTTTGCTGAGTAATTGCAGTGAGGTTGCATTAAGGCGACTGATCATGATGGCACCTGCTGCGTCGGTGAGGAAATCACCTTGGGCAGAAATGACCATCGGCGCACCGGCAGCAGTACCGACGCCAAGGAGATGCAGTTGGGCTGGTTGTTTTTTCAGAATCTGCTCGATTGCCAGTTGTTCGTTGACTGTGACGCCGTTGCTGATCAAGAGAATTTGCCCTTGGCCTTGTGCGCCTTGCTGCAGTAACTCGATGGCGCGTTGTATGGCTAGGTCGGCTCGTTGCCCTGAAACAGGCATCAGATCAGGGTGCATGGCTTGCAGTAAGTTTGTACTGGTCAGTAAATCATTGCTCAGTGGTACTAAAGTGTGTGCGCTGCCGGCATACAGTACTAATGCAGTTGCTGCGTCATCGCGACTCTCTAGAAGGCGGATAACTTTTTGACGAATCTGTTGTAGGCGACTGGGCGCAAGGTCATTGGCTAAAACATCAGGGGTTAATTGAATAGCAATGACTAAAGCAGGTTGCTGCAACTTTTTTGTTGGTGTTTCTTCGAGGATTAGCCAGCTTGGGCCCAGTAACGCAAGTAAAGCACATAGCCAAGCGAGAGCTAGGGCTAAGATGGTCCATTTGCCTTTGTGTGGCGTATGTTGCTTAAGCAAAATAGCATGAAAAGCCACAGGTAAAATGGCGCGCCAGTCTTTGCTGTGTTGGCGCGAATGATACAGCGCCCAAAGTAAATACACGGCGAGCGGTGCAGCAAGCAGCCAGTATAAACGGCTCCATTCAGGCCAATGATCAAGTAGAGAAAACATCAGTTGGTTTCCTCTACGCGTTGCTTGTATTGATAAGCATGATAAACCCGCTGTGCGACCAGAAGCATGCTGAGCAACCAAGCAAAAGCTAAAGGCCAGTGGTAAAACTGCTTGCTCGAGCGTTGCGGTTTGTGCAGTTGCGCAGCAGGCTCAAGACGGTTTAAAGCGCTATGGATATCTACCAAGTCAGCGGTTTGCGTAGCGTGAAAATAGAGCCCTGAACTGATCTTAGCAATGTCCTGTAAACCCTGTTCGTCTAAATCTAAACTAGAGGTGTCGTGCAAACTATTGGCTGTTTCTGCTTGAAGTTGATGACCAATACCCACAGCGTAAATCTTGATTTGATAGCGCGCGGCTAATTCGGCTGCGGCCAGCGGTGACATGACACCGCTGGTATTAGCACCGTCAGTAATCAGTAACAGTACGCGGTGTTCGGCCGGGCGCATGCGCAAACGTTTAATGGCTAAACCTATGGCGTCACCCATTGAAGTATTTGCCCCTGCAATACCAGGCTGGGCTTCATTGAGCCAAGTTCGCACGCTGTGATGATCGTAGGTCAGCGGGGCTTGCAGATAGGCTTGGCTACCAAACAAAATCAAGCCTAAACGGTCACCGTGACGCTCACTGATAAAAGTGTTTAGTAACTGCTTTACAAACTCCATACGCGAGATGCTTTGTCCTTCCAATTCCATATCGCCGTACAGCATAGAGCTGGAGACATCGACGGCAATCAGTAGATCGCGACCTGTGGTGGGTTGCTCCAATAGCTCGCCTTGTTGCTGTGGGCGTGCGCCAGCAGTCAGCAGCAATAGCCAGATCAACACATAGACCGCCGTGTGGCTGCGCCAAGCAGGTACTGAGGCTTGTTGCGCCATAGCTAAGGCATGCAAATCGTTAAAAAAAGGTACACTGAGTTCGGCCTCGGGTTTGCTAGCTGTCGGCAGACAGCGGCGCAGCAGCCATGGCAAAGGCAGCAGTATAAATACCCATGGCCAAGCGAATTCAAACATGTTTGCGAATCCAGATATCGATGGCTTGTTGCAATTGCACAATGGCTTTGTCGTCCAGCCGGCAGTCAGGCTGATAACTACCGTTAACCAAAATCATCCAGCGGGTTAAACCTGCTGCAGGGCAGCGGCTGTCTAAAAAAGCTAACCACTCACGGCCGCTTAATGTATGGCTGGCATAGTCAGGGTAGCGTACAGCACAAATACGTTTCAGTAATTGGTTGAGTTGCTGTAACCAAGGGCCTGCCTGTTCTCCATCAAAAGGTTTGGGCAGTGAGTGCAATTGTTGTAAGGCGCTTTCACGTAATGGGTCGAGGGTAAGAGTTTGTTGCGCTTTTTGACCTTGTAAACGTCGGTGCTTAACGTAACGCCACAGCAGTATAGCGATCAGTAGTGTTGCCGCGAGAAACCACCAACCGAACGCAGGTGGCCACCACTTGATTGGCTCAGGTAAGACAATGGGCTGTAACTGTTCAATAGTGATCATGGCGTACCCGTCAAGCTAGCTTTGCCAGGTATAGAAAGAGTTTGCAGTTGTTGCAATAAAGGCACTGCCGTGGACAAAGGTAATAAGGGTGCACCCAGTTGCTTGGCGAGGGTTTGCCAAGCGTCTTGTTGTGCTTGGCCTTGCTGACGCCATTGCTGACGAAGTGCTTTTTGCCCAGTGTCTAAGGTGATGCTGCGTTCACCCATGCTAAAAGAAGCTTGCGCTAAGGCTGGCAGACGATGCTCAAGCGGGTCGCTGATCGGTACTAAAATTAATTCGGCATGTTCATTAAGACGTCGCAGGAGTTGACTATTGTCTTCATCGAGGTGACGTTCGTTGCAAATCAAAATGATTAAGCTGCCGGGGCGTGTCATCCGCCGGGCTTGTTGTAACACTGCAGATAGAGGATTGGCGCTCTCACTGAGCATAGGTTCTTGTAACGCTTGATTCGCCGTAGCAATCGCTTGCAGCAGCTGTAACACGCTGTGCTTGTTGCGATGCGCTGGGATGTGCTGGAGCTGCGTGTCGGCAAACACCAAGCCGCCGACGCGGTCATTATGTTGTAGGCCTGCCCAAGCAAACAGACTGGCAATTTGCGCAGCTAGCACCGACTTAAAACAACCTCTGCTGGCAAAAAATAAATGTGCACTTTGCTCAACCATAATAAAGATCGGTCGTTCACGCTCTTCATGGAAAACTTTGGTATGCACTTCGCCTGTGCGTGCGGTAACACGCCAGTCGATACTGCGAGCATCATCGCCAGATTGATAGGCGCGCACTTGGTCAAAATCCATGCCGCGACCGCGCAGGCGTGATTGATGCAGGCCGAGTAAAGGGCTGCGCTGCAATGGGGTGCTAAAGAGTGCAATTTTGTGCAAGTAATGACGCGTCGCCAGCAAATCCTGCAGGTTGATATGGGTACGCCCTTGCACGTCCATTAGGCGACCGCGACAACATCAAGCAAACGTTGCAACACTTGGTCTTGATCAATACCGGCAGCTTCTGCTTCAAAAGACAAAATAATACGATGGCGTAAGGTATCGAAGAGTACAGCTTGAATGTCTTCAGGGCTGACAAAGTCGCGACCAGCCAACCAAGCATGCGCGCGTGCGCAACGGTCGATGGCGATTGAGCCGCGCGGGCTGGCGCCAAAACGAATCCACTTGGCTAAGTCGCTGTCGTACTTGCCGGGTGTGCGAGTGGCGATCACCAATTGCACCAAATACTCTTCCATCGCATCGGCCATGTATAGGTTTAGAATTTCTTCGCGAGCGGCAAAAATTGTACTTTGATCAAGTTGCTGGGGAGGTTTTTGTTCGCCATGTAAAGCAATGCCGCGGGCTTGCTGGAGAATTTTTCGCTCAATGTGGGCGTCGGGGAAACCGATTTTCACATGCATTAGAAAGCGATCGAGCTGCGCTTCTGGCAGAGGATAAGTGCCTTCTTGTTCAATTGGGTTTTGCGTGGCCATTACTAAAAATAAGTCAGTCAGCGGGTAAGTGCTATTGCCGACGCTGACTTGATGCTCGGCCATGGCCTCTAGCAGTGCTGATTGCACTTTGGCTGGAGCGCGATTGATTTCGTCAGCAAGAATTAAATTATGAAAAATAGGGCCGTGCTGGAATTCGAAATTAGCATTTTCTGGGCGATAAATATCAGTGCCCGTAATGTCTGAAGGCAATAAGTCAGGGGTGAATTGAATACGCTGAAAACTGGCCTCTAGACCGTCAGCCAAGTATTTAATTGCTTTGGTTTTTGCCAGTCCCGGGGCACCTTCGACCAATAAGTGGCCATCGGCTAAAAGAGCAATCAGCAAGCGATCAATCAGGCGTTCTTGGCCTAAAATCTGGCTGGTTAAATAGTTGCGTAACGCGAGTAAGGCTTCATGAGGTGACATAACAGGCCTGTTCAATGCAAGGTGCTAAGGCGCAGTGTAATGCATCTGTGTGGCCGATGGATATGCATGACAACTGACTGATGAATCGATCACAAACCGCTTTAGAAAGGGGCTGGACAGGTGAAATCTAAACGCTGCTTAGTGTCTGGATGAGTGAAACTCAGTGCGCTGGCATGCAAGCATAAGCGTGGCGCTGCCTGTAACGCTTGTTCATGAGCGTAAAGACCGTCACCAAGCAGTGGGTGACCAATAGATAACATGTGCACGCGTAACTGATGGGAGCGGCCAGTGTAAGGGGTGAGTTCGACCCGAGTGGATTGCTCGCCACGTTCGAGTACACGCCAGTATGTTAAAGCATGCTTGCCTTGCTCATGGTCGACCACGTGGCGGGGCTTAGTCGGTGGATCATAGCGCAGCGGTAATTCAATTTTCCCTTGATCATCACTTGGCTGACCCCAGCACAGTGCAGTGTAGAGTTTATCCACTTCACGATCATGAAACTGGCGTGACAGTTCACGGTGGGTATCTGCATCACGAGCGAGGATAATCAGCCCTGAAGTTTCCCAATCTAAACGGTGCACGATGCGTGCGTCAGGGTAGCCGTTGTCTTGTAGCCGAGTTACCAAACAATCCTTATTGTCTTCCGCCCGTCCTGGGACTGAAAGCAACAGTGTGGGCTTGTTGACCACTAATAAATAAGGGTCTTGGTAAATGATGGCAATATTGGACAGCGGCATAAATAACCTTATAAATACATTTGGCGGCCCTGAGGCCGCCAAATGATGACTGCGTAGCGATGCTAACTTAGCGATCTGGCAGAGTAATGTTTAACTCAAGAATCGAGCAGCTACCTTGGTTTTCTAGAGCAACTTGCACTTGGTCTTGATCGATATTGACGTATTTACGAATCACTTCGACCAATTCTTTTTGCAAGGCAGGTAAGTAATCTGGCTCGTCACGTTGACCGCGTTCGTGCGCCACAATAATTTGTAGACGCTCTTTGGCAATCGATGCGGTAGGGGCTTTTTTACGGGTTCTAAGAAAATCTAAAATGCTCACTCTTTACCTCCGAACATGCGCTGGAGGAAACCTTTTTTCTGCACTTCGAGAAAACGGTGCGGCACCTCTTTACCCAGTAAACGATCAACGGCATCACTGTAGGCTTGGCCGGCATCGCTCTCTTCATCCAGGATCACCGGTACACCTTGGTTCGAGGCTTTGAGTACCGCTTGTGATTCTGGGATCACACCAATCATTTCGATTGATAGGATTTCTTCGACGTCTTCAACGCTGAGCATTTCGCCGCGAGCAACGCGCTCTGGGCTGTAACGGGTCAGTAATAAATGTTCGCTGACAGGTTCGCGACCTTCTTCGGCGCGTTTAGATTTGCTCGAGAGCAAACCTAGCATACGGTCAGAGTCACGTACTGAAGACACTTCAGGGTTGGTCACTACGATCGCAGCGTCTGCTAAGTACATGGCCAGGTGTGCGCCTTTTTCGATACCAGCAGGGGAGTCACAAATCACATACTCAAACTGTTCAGCCAGTTCAGTAATAATTTTTTCCACGCCTTCTAAGGTTAGCGCATCTTTATCGCGAGTCTGGCTGGCAGCGAGAATGTAGAGGTTTTCAATGCGCTTATCTTTGATAAGGGCCTGATTAAGCGTGGCTTCGCCATTGATCACGTTAACAAAGTCGTAGACCACTCGGCGCTCGCAGCCCATGATTAAATCAAGGTTACGCAAACCGACATCAAAATCGACAATAACAGTACGGTGTCCCCGTAATGCGAGGCCAGTGCCAATTGCAGCGCTGGTAGTAGTTTTACCAACGCCGCCTTTACCTGATGTAACAACAAGAATCTTAGACAAGCGGATCACCTTATGAATAGAGTAAAGGGTGGTTGATGGGTTGATTATAAAGTGTTCATCAATACAAAGGTATAGATCAGAGCTCAGAGATCTCTAACTGTTCCTCATTTAAACAAGTTTGCGAAGCTTTTCCCCATGCAGGGTCGCGACGCAAGTCTTCGGCAACCTTATATTGCCCTGCGATTGAGAGTAATTCAGCGCCCAACTGTTGGCAAAAAATACGAGCTTCACGGTTACCGTTAATCCCAGCCAAAGCGCGGCCACGTAAAGGGCCATAGACATGAATATTGCCATCGGCTAACAGTTCGGCACCGGCGCTGACCGCTGCCATGACAATTAAATCGCTGTTTTTGGCGTAAATCTGCTGACCGCTGCGTACCGGATGAGTGATAACCCTTGCCGGTATTAAGCTTGGTTCAGCTGGTGTTTCAGCGGCTGGCGCAATGGCTAATGGACGTTCACGTGCATCACTGGGCGGGATAACCGCAATGTTTAAAGCTTTAGCAGCAGTTAAGTCTGCAGGCCGGTCACTGCGAATAGCCATGGTGCTTAAGCCATGCTCGCGGCAGATGGTTAATAGCCGCTCGAGATCCAAAGGCTTGGTATCATCAGTGCATTTATCTAAAGCTAAAATAATCGGTGTATTTTGGAAAAACTGCGGTGCCTGCTCAACTTTTTCTGTCAGTTGTATGGCTAAAGCGTCCAAATCATTGGATGAAAGCTCGAGGATGGTTAAGGCAAGCATGCTGCCTTTAAGTTGAAAGACCGGTGCTTTCTCAAGAAGATCTGCTTGGTTCATCGGTGACTCTATGAAATGTAAAGATTAAAAAGGTTTATAACGTTAAGCATGGCAGGCTGCAAATCAATAAGCCATGTAGAATACGATTTTTTATGCTGTTTGGTATGTATATATGAAACATTCTGGGTTTTCGTTGAGTTTCCTTCATCCGCGATTCTGGTTGTTGTGGTTCGGACTCGGCTTGCTATGGTTGATCACGCAGCTGCCTTATAAAGTATTGCTCTGGCTGGGGCGCGCATTAGGTGCTTTGATGTTGCGGGTGGCTGACAGTCGCCGCCGCATTGTTACGCGCAATATTGAATTGTGTTTTCCAAAGCTTACGCAAGGTGAGCGTGAAGAGTTGGTGCGCGAAAATTTTGCTTCAATGGGCATCGCCTTTTTTGAAATGGCCATGAGTTGGTGGTGGCCGAAAAAGCGTCTGAGCAAATTATTGCAAGTCGAAGGTTTAGAGCATTTGCAAACAGCGCAAGCGCAAAAGCAAGGCGTCATCTTAATGGCGATCCATTTTACTACCTTGGAAATTGGTGCGGCGTTATTAGGTCAGCGGCATACCATTGACGGCATGTACCGAGCGCATAAAAACCCCGTGTTTGACTATGTGCAGCGCCGCGGCCGTGAGCGCCATAATGCTGATGCTCATGCTATTAAGCGTGAGGACGTGCGCGGTATGCTCAAAGTATTGCGCCAAGGGCGGGCTATTTGGTATGCGCCAGACCAAGACTATGGTCCAAAACAGAGTGTTTTTGTGCCGCTGTTTGGTGTGCCAGCTGCTACAGTAACCGCTACCAGCAAGTTTGCTAAGCTGGGGCGTGCGCTGGTGATTCCTATGACACAAATACGCTTGGCCAATGGCTGTGGCTATCTGATCAAAATCGAAGCACCGCTGCAGGATTTTCCTGGTGAAACTGACGAGCAAGATTGTTTGCGGATTAATCAGTGGATTGAGCGTGCGATTGAGGTGCAGCCAGAACAGTATTTATGGGCACATCGCCGTTTCAAAACCCGACCTGAAGGTGAGGCTAAGCTGTATTGAAAACAGAGGAACAGATCCCTTCGCCGAAGCCGCTGCTCAATGGCAAAAAAGACAGTGCTGTGACTGGCTTGATTTTATCAGGCGGTGGTGCGCGTGCGGCTTATCAGGTGGGTGTCTTGGCGGCAATTGCTGACTTGTTGCCCGAGTCAGCGGAAAATCCTTTTGAAGTGATTGTCGGCACCTCAGCCGGCGCGATCAATGCGGTCAGTCTGGCCTGTGGCGCTTTGGACTTTCAGCAAGCAATCCGCAAGTTAACCAGCGTTTGGCAGGGTTTTCGTACTGAGTTGGTGTATCGCACTGATTGGTGGGGAGTTCTTCGCCAAGCAGGGCGTTTCGTTGGACAGCACTTGCTCGGCCTAGGGCGTGGGCTTGCGCCTGTGGCTTTATTGGATAACTCGCCGCTGCGTGATTTATTGCTAAAGGAACTGGACTTTTCTGGAATTAATCTTGCGGTGGCGCGGCGTAAGTTGCGCGCGGTTGCGATTACTGCCTTTGCTTATCAGTCTGGGCAAGCGGTCACTTTTTACCAAGGTCGCGGTAACATTGACCCTTGGTTACGTCATCGGCGGCATGGCTTGCCTACGCGTTTGCGTATTGAGCATTTGATGGCCAGCTCAGCCATTCCTTTGCTGTTTCCACCGGTACGTTTGAATAATGAGTATTTTGGTGATGGCGCTGTGCGTCAGGCTGCGCCCATCAGTCCGGCGTTGCACTTAGGTGCTGATAAAGTCTTAGTGATTGGGGTGCGTAGCCAAACGCAAGAAGAGCAAATCATTCCAATGACTGCGCGCCCACCCAGTCTTGCGCAAATTGGTGGACACCTACTTAACAGTACCTTTATCGATAATTTAGAATCAGATCTGGAGTTGCTTGGGCGTCTGAATATGCTTGGGCAAATGCTGCCGGAAAGCGAGCGTAAAAAACATCTAGGGCTTGCTCCTGTGGATGTTTTAGTTATTTCTCCGAGCAAGAAGATTGACGAAATTGCCGCCCGTCATCGCCACCAATTACCGGCGTCGTTGCGTTTGTTTTTACGTGGGCCGGGAGCAACACGCGCCAGTGGCGGTGGGGTGTTGAGCTATTTACTCTTCGAGCGCAGTTATTGTAATGAATTGATTGAGTTGGGCTACCAAGATGCGATGAGTAAGAAAGATGAGCTCATCGCTTTTTTAGGTATTAGCCCGCCTGCAGCTCAGTAGTGTTTAATCAGCTGTCATCTGCCGTGCGACGCTTGCTGGCGCTGGCCACTTGTGGAGTGCGGCAGTTTAAGTAGATTGAGCTTTGTAGCCATTGCTGGTCGGGATACCAAGAAAACATAAACTGGCCGCCTTTGAGTTTATCAATCACTGTGCGAGCAATTTCTGGACGTACAGCAGGACAACCTTGGCTGCGACCAATACGGCCTTGAGTCTTGATCCATGCTGGATTGACGTAGTCGGCAGGGTGAATAACGATGGCGCGCTCACGGGCACGGTCATTAATGCCAGGCTCTAGACCGTCCATGCGTAATGAGTAACCGTGCTTACCTTGATAGCTTTCTGCAGTGCGAAATAAGCCAATGCTGGATTGGTGGCTGCCATTGGTATTGGAAAAGCTGGTGGCAAAGTTATCGCCAGAACGGTTGCCGTGAGCGACAAAATCATGCAAAACCAATTGTTTGCTTTGTAAGTCAAAAATCCACAAGCGCTTGTCACTGGACGGTAAAGAAAAATCAATCACCGCCAAACGTTGAGCGGGTTCTGCGCCGTGGCTGAGAGCACATTGCATCGCACTTAAGGCGGTATTGAGTACTTTGCTGTTTAAATTGGGTGCTGATTGTTTAAGAGAGTGAGCAAGCTGTTGTGGGTAAGTGGCGGCATTAACAGTAAAGACGCAGAAGCTCGATAGAACAGCGAATAATGATTTAAATAAAAAACAACGAAGCATACAAATACTCTCAGTACAGCACAGTATGTGCTTTTAAAAATAGGCGGTTTGTCCGAGTTAGATCACAGCATCTTGGCATGTGTTGTTTTTATAATTGTGATACAACAGTCGCTACCTGCGTCTAACCTTATTGAAAGCGGTGATGCATCTTATAACAGCTCTCTGAATGGATCCAAACCCTTGTTTAAAAAACACTCATGGTTAGCTTTAACAATTGCTATGACTTGCAGCTCCTTGGTTTTGGCGCAGCCCAGTAGCGATGCGCAAACACTGGCTGAAACGCTAAATGCATTGCCACAAGCTTGCATTACATCGACAACGCACCGTTTGTCGGAACAGTCGATTCAGCAGCTGCAAATACTCTATCAGACAGTTAACTATGTGCCGATGTGGCAGGATGCCGCTCAACGCCAGCAGCTACTTGAGCTGATTAACGATACTCAATACGACGGTTTAAAGCCGCAGATGTATCAATTGCAACATTTGGCGGCGTTGCAGCAACCCGCGTCTGAGCAGCAACACATCTGTGATGAACTGCTGGTCAGTCATGGTTATTTACAAGTGCTTACGCATTTGCGCGATGGCGTGCTCGACTCTCAGCAGGTCGAGCCTTATTGGCTGGAAGCCGCTGCTATGCAAGCACCCATAACCTCGATTATTGAGGTGGCCGCAGTAGGGCTAAATAATTTACCGCAGGTGTTTGCTGATGTGCGTCCGCAGCACAGTGCTTATCAAAAGTTACGTGAGATATTAAAAAGCAGCTATTTATTAGCCCAAGCCGACTGGGGCGAAGTAGCAGTACAAGGTAAGTCGCTACGAGTGGGTATGCTCGATCCGCGAGTGCCGGACTTGCGTCAGCGTTTACAGTTGGCGGGCTACATTAAAGACAGTCCTGAGAATGCGCTGACCCCGGTAGAAAATGTCACTGGCGATATCGTCGCGGTTGATTCGTTGTTGTATACAGATGAACTGTCGGCTGCGGTTAAAGCGTTTCAGCAAGATCATTATTTAGAAGATGATGGCATTGTTGGTCCAGCAACCTTACGTGAAATGAATATCAGCCCTGAGCAGCGCATGCTGCAAGTACGAGCCAACCTTGAGCGACTGCGTTGGCTCGATCAGTTGCTTGAGCCAACCATGCTGGTGGTGGATATTGCTGGCGCGCGGTTATTATATTTTCGTGATGGCGATATCGTTTGGCGCACACGGACTCAAGTGGGTACGGTAAAGCGTCAAACCCCTTTGTTAAAGTCGCGCATTACGCATCTCACTATTAATCCCACTTGGACAGTGCCGCCGACAATCTTGCGTGAAGATAAGTTGCCAGCCATTCGTCGCGATCTGGGCTATTTAGCCCGTAGCAATATGAGTGTGCTTGATTATCAAGGAAATGTGCTGGATCCCAGCAGCATTAACTGGCATGCGCCCTCAGGCATTATGTTGCGTCAAGGCCCAGGGCCAAGCAATGCGCTGGGCTTGGTAGCAATCCGTTTTGCCAATCCTTTTAGTGTGTATTTGCATGATACCCCCAGTCAGCATCTGTTTGGACGTGCAACGCGTACGGTCAGTTCTGGCTGTGTTCGAGTTGAGGAAGCACAAAAGCTGGTTGATCAACTGTTGTTTGATGCTTCAGAGCAAGAGCTTGAGCGCATTGCCCTGATTAAGGCCAGTGGCAAAACCCGTAATGTGAATTTACCCAAGCCGATTCCAGTGCTGTTAGCTTACTGGACTGTGGAAGTAGATATAGACAATCGTTTACGTTTTCGTAGTGACAGCTACGGCCATGATCAGAAAATCATTAGAGCGTTGCAGGCCGTACAGCGTTAGGGCGCTTTGCATATACCGCTTAAATGAAAAAGCCGCGCCTGGGTAAGGGCTGCGGCTTTTTTGTTGCATGTTATTCAGCAGGTGAATCGCTGTTGGCGTCTAAGTCGAATGACCGTTCTAGCCAAAGCGCATTAATAATCGCCATGCTGCAGGCTAAAAGTACGCCTAAAATCCAAGTAAAATACCACATATAAAACCCCTTAAATCATAGTGTGAAGCAGCGTGCTGGCGCATACCTAGGGTAGTGGCCAGCACGGCCATACAGCTGTCGATCAGTACAAACCGTGCGGATCACCATCGATATCTGCGACTTTTACTGTGCCCCACATCTTGATATAGCTCCATAAGGTGTAGACCAAGATAATAGGTACAAAGATTGCTGCTGCAATAAACATAATCCCTAGTGTCTTATGACTGGATACCGCATCCCACATAGTTAAGCTTGATGCAAAATCAATGCTTGAAGGCATCAAGAATGGGAATAGAG
This sequence comes from Denitrificimonas caeni DSM 24390, assembly GCF_000421765.1. Lineage (GTDB taxonomy): Bacteria > Pseudomonadota > Gammaproteobacteria > Pseudomonadales > Pseudomonadaceae > Denitrificimonas > Denitrificimonas caeni. The sequence goes on from NZ_ATXQ01000004.1 coordinate 218,594, forward strand.
CAAAACCTGCGGTGCAAATTGTTCCGCTAATGGCCAAGGATGAGCCTAAAAAGGCTAAAGCAGAGCGATTAATGGTTGCACCTAAGAGCGCTAATACACCACCGATAATACCGACAATTGGTGCGATGCGCATGATGGGGTATTGTGTGTAGTTAGCCATCCAGCCAGGGTTGTTTTGCTCGACCACTTTGCTTAATGGATCAATTGCACCATTAAAATCGATCACCGAGATCACGCTATAACCCTCAATGCCAAACCATAACCACAGGCCTGCCGCGATAAAGGTGATCAGGTAAGCCGTTGATAAAATCTGCGTGGCGGTTCTTGAGCGCTGCAGAACTTGCTTGTCTGTTCGCATCATCAGCCAGGTTGCGCCGTGAGTCATCAGCATCGTTAGGCTGACGAGGCCAGCGAGAATAGCAAACGGATTGAGCAGTCCCCAGAAGTTACCGGTGTAACTGATACGCATGGTGTTATCCAGCATAAAGGGCACGCCTAAAAACAGATTGCCGAAGGCCACACCAAACACCAGTGCCGGTACAAAACTGCCCAAGCACAGCGCCCAATCCCAGCGCGAGCGCCAGTTTGGATTATCCAGTTTGCTGCGATAGTCAAAGCCTAAAGGACGGGCAAATAAAGCGAACAATACCAGCATCATGGCCCAATAAAAGCCTGAGAAGGAGGCCGCATAAACAATTGGCCAAGCGGCAAATAGAGCGCCTGCGGCAGTAACTAACCAGACCTGATTGCCCTCCCAGTGCGGGCCAATAGTATTGAGTACGACGCGGCGTTCGCTGTCAGTACGGCCAATCAAAGGCATTAAAATAACAGCGCCCAGATCAAAACCATCGGTTAAAGCAAAACCAATCAGCAAAACGCCAACCAGCACCCACCAAATGAGTTTTAGAGTTTCGTAATCAAACATTTCGTCACTCCTTATAGTTTTTTAGTGGTGTTTTGTTCGAAATGGTAACGACCGGTATGCAAGCAGCTTGGACCTTTGCGAGCAAAGCGAATCATTAAGAACATTTCAATGATAATTAACACCGTGTAAATAACCGCGATAGTAATAATCGAGCCTAGGACATCACCGCTTGACAGTGATGAGGTGGATAAGAAAGTTGGTAGCACTTCACCAATCGACCAAGGCTGGCGACCGACTTCGGCAACATACCAGCCCGCTTGTACGCCAATCCAAGGCAGCGGTAAGCTCAATAAAGCAAAACGTAATAGCCAGGTTTTGTGCTCTTGGTTGTGCTTGGTCGAGGCCCAGAAAGCTAAGACAAATAGCAGCAACATTAAGAAGCCTGCTCCTACCATGAAGCGGAATGCCCAGAAGATACTGGGCACATGAGGGATGGTATCGGCAGCGGCAAGTTTGATTTGCTCTTCAGTCGCTTCGGCAATATTTTCAGTATATTTTTTCAACAATAAGCCATAACCAAGGTCTTGTTTGACTTCATCAAACAGCGCTACGTTTTCTGCAGAGCGATCTCCGCCACGCAGAACCTGCAATCGCTCATAGGCCAGCATGCCGTTACGAATACGCACCTCGTGTTGAGCAATTAAGTCCTTAATGCCCGTGACTTCTGTGTCTAAAGAACGCGTCGCCATAATTCCCATTGCGTAGGGGATTTTGATGGCATAGTCGGTGCTCTGCGTTTCCATATTGGGTAGACCGACTAAGGTAAAGGCTGCTGGTGCTTTTTCGGTATGCCATTCCGCTTCAATCGCAGCCAGTTTGGTTTTCTGTACATCACCAATTTCATAACCAGACTCATCACCCAATACGATCACTGAGAGAATTGATGCCAAGCCAAAGGCTGAGGCGATGGCAAATGAGCGACGGGCAAAACCAAGATCACGTTTTTTCAGTAAGTACCAACTGGAGATCGCTAGCACAAAGATTGAACCGGTCACATAACCTGCCGCCACGGTGTGGACAAATTTTACTTGAGCGACTGGATTGAAGATCAGTGCGGCGAAGTCGGTGACTTCCATGCGCATGGTTTCATAGTTGAACTCGGCACCGACAGGGTTTTGCATCCAGCCATTGGCCACGAGAATCCACAGCGCTGAAAGGTTAGAGCCGATCGCTACCAACCAGGTAACGGCTAAGTGCTGATGCTTACTCAGGCGCTCCCAGCCAAAGAAAAATAAACCAATAAAGGTTGATTCTAAGAAGAAGGCCATTAATCCTTCAATCGCTAGCGGTGCGCCAAAGACATCGCCGACATAGTGGCTGTAATAGGACCAGTTGGTGCCGAACTGGAACTCCATGGTGAGACCGGTAGCAACACCAATGGCGAAGTTAATCCCAAACAGCTTACCCCAGAACAGAACCATGTCTTTGTAGACTTCTTTGCCGGTCAAGACATACACCGACTCCATAATAGCCAGCAAAAATGCTAGACCAATGGTCAGGGGGACAAAAATGAAGTGATACATTGCTGTCATCGCAAATTGAAAGCGTGACAGATCAACAAGGGTTTCCGAGATCATTGCGCATACTCCTCGGGAGTGGATGATACAGATATTAGGCTTGGCAAGGATAAGCTGGTGTAGACAGAAATCGGCCAAGCAAGGCTGCAGTTATCGGCACTGAGAGACATAGTGAATACTCTACAAATACATACGACATTTGTAGTATGTCACTTTTTTATTGATAAATGACAAGGAAGCAGCGGTGACCGGTTGTCGCAGTGTGTGCTAGCGCACGTCTGGCGATGTATTCGTCATGGGAAATGGGTTGTTGCAGAGAGAAAAAGGATTGCCCGCTCAGAGTGCTTGAGCGGGCATTTTGACCGGTTAGTGTTCGTTAAGGGTGAAAGCGGTCAAGGTGAAAGTCGGCACACCAATATCTTGCATCAGCTGTGAGCCTTGTAACTCTGGCAGATCAATAATTGCCGCCACTTCGTAGACGCTGGCGCCCATTCTGCGGATTAAGCGTGCAGCAGCGATAAAAGTGCCACCACTGGCGATGATGTCATCAATCAGCAGGACTTTATCACCTTCACATAGGCTGTCAGCGTGCACTTCAAGAGTTGATTGCTCGTACTCTGTGTCATAAGGCTCGCTAAGAATATCCGCGGGTAACTTACCTTGCTTACGGAACAGCACCAAGGGTTTGTTCAGTTCATAAGCAATGGTTGCGCCCAATAAAAAGCCGCGTGATTCAATTGCGCCGATATGGGTGAAGTCACTTTCAACGTAACGTTGTACTAAACCATCAATCACCATGCGCATAGCGCGCGGAGATTGAAATAAAGGCGTGATGTCGCGAAAAATAACACCTTTTTTAGGGAAGTCAGGAATAGGGCGAATCAAAGACTTAATTACAAATTCGTCAAAAATCATAGCGTGAGCCTCTTTCTTGAGCCTGCTGAATCAATTATCGAGATTACCACCTGCCAGAGCACAGATTTCAATCAGGTTGATCAGATTGACTTCTTTGCCTTCCGCTTCTAACAGACCACTTTGTTGGAAGCGAGTAAACACTCTGGAAACAGTTTCGACTGCTAGACCTAAGTAGTTACCAATTTCGTTGCGCGACATGGCTAAACGAAACTGTTGCGGAGAGTAACCACGGGCACGGAAACGGGCAGACAAATTCACCAGAAAAGTAGCAATGCGTTCATCGGCAGTTTTCTTCGATAGCAGCATCATCATTTGCTGATCATCGCGAATTTCGCGACTCATAATGCGCATGAGCTGACGACGCAGTTGCGGCAAGCTGGCGCTTAACTCATCCAGTCGGTCGAAGGGTATTTCGCAAATCGAAGTGGTTTCTAAGGCAATCGCCGAGACGGGATACAGTTCAGTGTCCATGCCCGATAGACCAACAAACTCGCTTGGCAAATGAAAACCAGTAATCTGTTCTTGTCCACAATCGGTGACGCTAAAAGTTTTTAGGCTGCCGGAACGTACGGCATAAACTGAAGCAAATGTATCGCCTTGGCGAAATAGAAAATCGCCTTTTTTCATAGGACGGCTGCGTTTGACGATATTATCAAGAGCATCGAGATCTTGCATATCCAAAGACAGAGGTAAGCAAAGGGTCGCTAAACTGCAATCTTTGCAATGCGCCTGATGCGGATTGCGTGCACTGATTATTTCTGCCATGCCATGATTCCTAAGCAAAGGAGCGATTCAAACTAACTAGGCGTAAGGTTACCTTAGCCAGCCAGAAGCTGCCAGTGCTGCAGAGGATGGTTTTCATCGAAGCCTGCAGATGTCTCGCTACTTTGTTGGCTTTGCTAAAGCCATTTACATCATCTGAACTAAGGATGGTGTTTGATTAGTGTCTTGCGCAAGGTAGTCATCAAATAACTGGCAGACAGTCAAAGTGTATAAGCGCCCTGGTGCGGTGATGCTCAGTTTTTGCTCGCTCAGCTCTAGTAAGCCATTACTTTGCATGCGCAGTAGTTGCGGCCATTGGGCCGCGAAATAGCTTGCAAAATCAATCGCAAAGCATTGCTCTATGACGCTGAAGTTGACTTCGAATTGACAGGTTAATGCTTGAATGACAGCGCGATGAATTTGGTCTTTTTTAGTGCACAGCACGCCCGTTGCTGGCGGTAACTGTTGATTACGGCAAGCTGTTTGATAGCTATTGATGTCATGGCTGTTGTGGTAGTACAGGTTGCCGAGTTGGCTTACCGCAGACACACCAAAACCTAGAGTGTCACAGTTAGCGCTGGTGCTGTAACCCTGGATACCTTGTTGTAAGGTGCCGTCTTCTTGGGCGTAGGCAAAGTCGTCATCGGCTAGGGCAAAATGGCCCATACCGATATAGCGGTATCCAGCTTGCTCTAGTTGCAGCTGCGTGCCTTTGAGCATGGCTTCAAGGTTAGCTATTGAGGGTAATTCAGCGGCATTAATGCGTTGTTGAATTGGATGTTTGTCAGGTTGATGTTGATAGCCTTGTAAGCTGATTCGGTCCGGTGCCAGTTGCAATACATCCTCTACAGCTTGGGAAAATGATTGCGTTGTTTGTTGCGGTAAACCGTAGATAAGGCTGATGCTGACAGTGCGAAACTGTAGTGTGCGAGCGGCTTCAACAATCGCTTGGGTTTGTTCAATGGTCTGTAAGCGGTTAATGGCTCTTTGTACTTTTGGGTCGAGCCCTTGCACTTCGATATTCACCCGATTAAAACCGATATCACGCAGTACGCCCATGGTTGACCAGTCGGTTTCTCTTGGGTCTATATCGATGCTGTAGTGGGTAAAGTTATTGCTGGTGATGTTGAAATTGTCTTGCAAGCAGCGCATCAGTTGGCGCAGTTCAACTGGGTTTAAAAAAGTTGGCGTGCCGCCACCAAAGTGCAACTCTTCAATATTGCGTTCGCTGGCAATATGCTGGGCAACGGTTTGGATTTCTTGCTCTAAACATTGCAGGTATTGAGCGGCGCGACTGCGATCTTTTGTCACTATGTTTTTTTTGCTGCAGTAGTAGCATGCGTTTGCACAAAAAGGAATGTTAACGTTCAGGACAAGAGGACGCTGCGCTTTGCGACTGTCACGTAGCGCACTAAAACGTTCAAAAGCACTGATGTTTTGTTGAAAATGTTCCACGCGCGGGTATGAGCTGTATGGCTTATCAAGATTATGATAAAGATTAAATAATTTTGAGCTCCAACCCATGGTGTTAAGCATGACACATGACTCCCCAAACGCTAGCAAGTGATGCGAGTATAGGGGGGGATCAGACTATGCCTCTTGATCTGTATCAAGCGTATTTCTGCCTGTGTAGAAACTTACTTAGTGACCCATCAACCAGTGCTGATGTGGACCTGGCAGGGTCCATAAGCCGTAGAGGATCACTAGTAGGCCGGCTGCATGGCGTACGTTTTTCTTGCGCAAGAACGCTGTCACCTGTTCTGCCGCGAGTCCTGATGCTAAAAGCACCGGCCAAGTGCCTAAGCCAAAAGTAAACATCAGTAGGGCGCTGGTGCTGGCTTCGCCTTGGCTGGCGGCCCAAAACAGCGTGCTATAAACCAAACCACAGGGCAACCAGCCCCACAACATACCGAGCAGTATCGCGTGGAATGTACCTTTTACCGGTAGTAGACGACTGGCAAAAGGTTGGATGTGCCGCCATAAGTAGCCGCCAAGTTTTTCAATCCGGGTCAAACCATGCCACCAGCCCGCCAGATACAAGCCAAGGCTGATTAGTAATAACGCGGCGACCACGCGCAAAGCATTGGCGGCAGGCGTTTGCTCAACCGCCCAACCAAATAGACCAAATAAGAATCCTGCTATGGCATAACTGCTGACGCGACCGAGGTTGTAGCCAATGATTAAGCGTAAGCGGCGGTTGTGCTGCTCAGCTGGAATGCTCATGGTCAAAGCACCCATTAAGCCACCGCACATACCAAGACAATGCCCAGCACCCAATAGACCGAGAATAAATGCTGAAGCCAGTAATGGGATAAGATCAGCCATTGTGCTGATCTTCCCCGTCAGTTTTTTTGCTTGGTTGGTGTTTCATTCCTGCTTTGTGCATAGGGTCTTCGTCATCAAATAAAATGCTATGCGCAGGACTGTCGAGGTCTTCGTACTGGCCATTATCAACGGCCCAAAAAAACAGTTTAATGGCTAGGGCAACAATGATCATTGCCACGGGAATCATTACATATAAAGCGGCCATAACAACATTCTCTATAACAGCGCGAAACTCATTCGTGGGTACGAGTGAGGCGTAGTGCATTGAGCACCACTAAAAGAGAGCTTACCGACATACCCAGTGCTGCCCAACCAGGTGTCACCCAGCCAATGGCTGCAAAAGGAATGATGAGTCCATTGTACAGGGTTGCCCAAGCTAAGTTTTCAATAATGATTTTACGAGTGTGCTTGGCAACACTGAAAGCGCTTACCAAACTGCTGAGCCGATTCGATAAAAGAATCGCGTCAGCACTGGTTTTAGCAAGGTCAGTGGCGCTGCCCATCGCAATACTGATATCCGCTGCGGCCAATACCGGCACGTCATTGACTCCGTCCCCGAGCATTAATACGTGACGGCCTTCGGCGTGCAGGTTTTTCAATACGCTGAGCTTATCATTTGGAGTGAGGCCGCCACGCGCATCATCAATGCCGAGTTGTTGAGCGATTTGTTGCACCATGGGCGAGCTGTCGCCGGACAACAATAAAACCTGCCAGCCGCGCGCACGGCAAGCTTGCAGCAATGCTGGGGCGTCTGGGCGTAACTGATCATCAAGAGCAAACCAAGCTAATGCTTGCTGAGTATCACCGAGCAGTAACCATTGGCCTTGCTCGCTCGGCATGGCCGGCGCAGGATAGTTACCCAGTTCGCTGACATAGTCAGGACGACCGATACGCAGCTTGCGTCCTTCAACGAAACCTTCTAAGCCTAGCCCCGGCATACTGCTGACCGCATTGGCGGCCATTACCGTGCGTCCGAAAGCGCGAGCGATGGGGTGTTCCGAGTGGCTTTCTAATGCGGCGGCTAATTCTAAGCATTGTTGTTGATTAAGGTCGGCACAGGTTTGGATGCTTTTTAAGGTGAGCTTGCCTTCAGTTAAGGTGCCTGTTTTATCAAAGATCACTGTGTCAACTTGATGCAGGCTTTCTAAGACGTGCCCTTTGGTGATCAGCAGTCCTAGTTTATGCAGTGATCCGGTGGCGGCAGTCAATGCAGTCGGCGTGGCGAGTGATAGCGCACAAGGACAGGTGGCAACCAATAAGGACAGAACAATCCAAAAAGCCCGAGAAGGATCGTAATACCACCAGATGCCGCCCACTATTGCAGCAATCAATAGCACGCTGATCAAAAACCATTGCGCGACTTTATCCGCCAGTTCCGCCAGCCGCGGTTTTAGATTTTGCGCGCGTTCGAGTAAACGCACGATGGCTGAGAGTCGCGTTTGTTCGCCCAGGGCTAATACTTCAATGGTCAGCGGCCCTTCAACGTTCAAGGTGCCAGCAACCACAGTGTCGCCCGGTACTTTGTTTAAAGGCAGGTACTCGCCGGTGAGCAAGGACTCATCAATGCTCGATTGACCGCTTAAAATACAGCCGTCTGCTGGAATAAGACTGCCGGGCGGTACTAATAGATGCTCGCCCAAAGACAGTTCGCTGAGCAAGATTCGCTCATGGTTACCTTCTGCCGTTAAGCGCAAGCAGGAGGCCGGTAGTAAATTGACCAATTGCGTGGTGGCTGCTGCAGTGCGTTCGCGTGCGCGCCGTTCTAAATAGCGGCCAGATAAAAGAAATAATGCAAACATGCCAGCAGCGTCAAAATACAAGTCGCCTTGTCCGGTAAGTGTTGACCACACACCGGCGGCATAGGCACCAGCGATGGCCAAAGAAACCGATACATCCATGGTCAGATGGCGGGTGCGCAAGTCACGCAGAGCACCGCTGAAAAACTCGCTGCTGCAATAAAAGACGATGGGCGTGGTCAGAATTAAGCTGGTCCAACGCAGCAAGCCATCCATGCCTTCGGATAAATCTAGATTGAATTCTGGCCAAGTGGCCATGGAAGCCATCATCACCTGCATCCACAGCAAACCTGCTACGCCGAGTTTGCGCAGTGCACGGCGGTTATCAGCCTGCATTTTTTCACTGACGGTATCAGGTTGCCAAGGGTGCGCGGCATAGCCGATATGACGGATGGTTTTCAGTAGTTCAGACAGCGCCAGTTGCTCGGCATCCCAGCGCACACTTAAGCGGTGATTGCTTAGATTGAGCGACACATCGATCACGCCAGACAGTTTTTTTAAGTGCTTTTCAATCAGCCAACCACAGGCCGCGCAGGTGATGCCTTCGATGAGTAGTTTGGTTTCGCTGATGTTGCCGGTTGTATTGACAAAAGGTTTTTGAATGTCTTCGCGATCGAGCAGTAATAACTCGTCGGGCAATACGCCGGGTAAGCTTTCAGGGTTTGCTGACGGTTCGCTACGGTGCTGATAGTAACTTTCTAGACCGCCGGCAATAATCGCTTGTGCCACGGCTTGGCAGCCGGGGCAGCAGAATACACGGGGTTTTTCTAAGACCACTGCGCTGAAGGCATCACCGGTCAGAACCGGCAAGCCGCAGTGAAAACACGCTAAAGGAGCAGCCATGTCTGTCAGCTCTCTATAATAAATACGGTGTCGCTTGATTGCAGATAGATATCCACAGCAGTAGATTAATCGCCCAGTTCGGTAGATTGGCCATTGACCAGAGTTTTTTCTTCAAACAAGCGCCATTCCTCACCGTTCTCATCGCCTAGAACTTCAACGAAGCGACGACCCTGGATTTCTTCTTCGAGTAAACCACGGTAGACATCAGCGCTGACCGGTTGCAATACAATGCGACGGTCGCGTTCTGGTTGCGTAGGTGAGATTAAATTGAGTACCAAGTGTTGCGGTCTGCTTTGTCCTGCAAGGGTCAGTTCAGCTTGTCCGAGCTTCGCATCTAAGCTTAAAACGCCAGTCATCTCAAGTTGCTCAGCCAGTCTTTCACGCTCCAGTGAGGTGTTAATTCCTTTGCCGGCATCATAGTAGTTGTCCACTACCAAGCTGTCGGCATTGCGGATGGAGATCGTCAGTAAAGACAGCCCGAGTACCACAGAGAAACTGAGCATACCAATGATGAACCAAGGCCAAAACTCTTTATACCAGGGTAAAACATTGTCTTCGGGCTGCATGAGATGTCCTTTAATTAACGAATGGTTGGGCCGAGGAATCGGCTTTCAGCGGTTCTGTGGATGCTGTTGTCATCTTCCGACAGAATCTTAAACTCAATTTGGTTGGTGCTTGAAGGAATATCTTCCGGGTCAACCGAGATCGATACTGGCACTGATAAAATCTCGCCAGCTGCCGCAGGAATGTGACGTTTCCCTTCAAGGGTTAAACCGTTAAGACCTGTTGCTTCAATCATATAGACATGATCTTTTTGATCTTTATTCATGATCTTTAAGGTGTAAACGTTTTCTATCCGACCTTCTTGGTTTTCACGGTACGGCGTGCGGTCTTTCAGTACGTTGAGTTCAACCAGAGTACGGTTGAAAACGGTGTAGCCAAATAAGCCGCACATGATCAAGAGCGCGGCAGCGTAACCAATTAAGCGCGGGCGAATCAGTTTGGTTTTTTGGCCTGATAAGTTGTGCTCGGTGGTGTAACTGATTAAGCCTTTAGGATAGCCGACCTTGAGCATCACATCATCACAGGCATCAATACAGGCCGCGCAACCAATGCAAGCAATCTGCAAGCCATCACGGATATCAATACCGGTTGGGCAGACATGTACGCAGAGTTTACAGTCAATACAGTCGCCTAAACCTTGAGCTTTGTAATCGCTGCCTTTTTTACGAGGACCGCGTTTTTCACCGCGCTCGGGGTCGTAAGAAACGATCAAGGTGTCTTTATCAAACATCACACTTTGGAAGCGTGAGTAAGGGCACATGTGGATGCACACTTGTTCTCGTAACCAACCGGCGTTGAGGTAGGTGAGTAGAGTGAAAAAACCTACCCAGAAATAGGCCCAACCATCGGCATTACCAGTGATGAGATCCATTGCCAGTTCACGAATCGGGGTGAAGTAACCGACAAAAGTAAAGCCAGTGGCAAAACCAATACTAATCCAGAGGATATGTTTAGCGGTTTTGCGTAAAAATTTGTTCGCCGACATCGGCGCTTTATCGAGTTTCATGCGGGCGTTGCGGTCACCTTCAGTGACTTTTTCGCACCACATAAAGACCCAAGTCCAGACGCTTTGTGGGCAGGTATAGCCGCACCAGACGCGCCCAGCAAATACGGTAATAAAAAACAGACCAAAGGCGCAGATAATTAACAGCCAAGACAACAGCATAAAGTCTTGTGGCCAGAAGGTTGCGCCAAAAATATAGAACTTGCGCTCTGGTAGATTCCACCAGACCGCTTGACGATCACCCCATTGCAGCCAAACAGTGCCTAGAAAGGTGGCAAACAGGAATAATCCAGCAACAATACGAATATTACGGAAGAGGCCAGTGAACGCACGTGTATAGATCGTTTCACGTTTAGCGTAAAGGTCTACGGAAGGGGCTTTAGGCGTTATGTTTTTTACAGGTATTTGGTCAGTCATCAGGTGTACCACTGCGGTTTTTAAATATCCGGCCAGTTAATAACTGGCCGGAATAAGCTTATAACTGCTTTCTATGGTACGCCTGCTGACGTTCCAGCAGAGAGTGACAGCATGTCGCACGTGTCATTTACTGATCTTTTGCACCGTGTGAAAGGCTGTATACATAAGCAGCTAATAAGTGAACTTTGTCATTGCCTAAGAAATCTTCTTGAGCAGGCATTTGACCGTTACGGCCATGGCGAATGGTCTGTTGGACTTGAGCAAAGCTAGAGCCGTACAGCCAGATTCTGTCAGATAAGTTAGGTGCACCGAGCATCGGGTTACCTTTTGCATCTGCACCATGACATGCTACGCACATTGTATTGAAAGACTTTTGACCTGCCTCAAGGTCAACGCCTTCTGGGTTTTTCAAACCAGACAAACTGCGTACATAACCTGTCACGTTTTTAATGCCATCATTGCCTAAAGCCGCTTCCCAACCTGGCATTGCCGCGTTACGGCCTTTCATGATGGTCAGTTTGATGGTTTCAGTGTCGCCGCCCCAGATCCAATCATTGTCGGTCAGGTTAGGGAAGCCGTGTGAACCTTTTGCATCTGAACCGTGGCAGACCGAGCAGTTAGAAGCAAATAAACGACCGCCCATTTTTAGCGCTTGTTCATCTTTAGCAACTTCTTCAATGCTCATCGCTGCGTATTTCGAGAAAATCGGGCCGTATTTGTCATCAGCCTTAGTGATTTCACGCTCATACTGCTTAGTTGAAGTCCAGCCGCCGTCATAACCCGGCAGGATACCTTTCCAGTTACCCATACCTGGGTAAAGAACAAGATAGCCTACGGCGAAGATAATGGTGCCGACAAACAGCATAAACCACCAGCGAGGCAGGGGATTATCATATTCTTCAATGCCATCGTAGACGTGACCGACTGTTTGATCAGTGGTGTCACTGCGCTGACCTTTACGCGTGGCAAAAATCAACCACGTGAGGGCCAGTAAGGTTCCGGTCGTAAGAATTACGACGTACCAACTCCAGAAAGAAGTCATTGGTTATTGCTCCCGGATTTGTCTGTGTTCGGCTCGTTAGAAGACGGCTCTTCGTCAGCGAAGGGTAAGTTTGCAGCTTCATCAAAGCTGGATTTGCGCTTGCTGTTATAAGCCCAAAATACCAGGCCGATAAAAGCGATAAAGATGAGCGCTGTGCCCAAGCCGCGAAGAGTTCCGATATCCATGAGTCTTACCGTTTATTCTTAATGTATGTACCAAGAACCTGCAAGTAGGCTACCAGAGCCTCCATTTCAGTCTTGCCCTTAACCGCAGTTACCGCACCTTTGATATCTTCATCGGTGTACGGCACACCTAACCAACGCATGGCTTCAATTTTAGCCACAGTGTCTTTGCCGTCTAATTTGTTTTCTACCAACCAAGGGTAAGCAGGCATCTTAGATTCAGGCACAACGTTGCGTGGGTTGTACAGGTGAGCACGGTGCCAGTCATCTGAGTAACGACCGCCTACGCGAGCCAAGTCAGGACCGGTGCGCTTAGAACCCCATAAGAATGGGTGCTCGTAAACGCTTTCACCAGCGACAGAGTAGTGGCCATAACGCTCAGTTTCAGCACGGAAAGGACGGATCATCTGTGAGTGGCACTGTACGCAACCCTCACGAATATAGATGTCACGGCCTTCCAATTGCAGTGCGGTGTAGGGCTTGAGGCCATCCACAGGCTCGTTGACCATGTCCTGGAAGAACAATGGAACGATTTGCACAAGACCACCAATACTTACTGCAATCACCATAAAGAGCGCGAGTAAACCGACGTTTTTTTCAACGCGTTCATGCTGTTTCATTAGTGTGCCTCTCCAACAGTAAAGCGCGCAGCGGCATTCGCTTTTTCAGTATCAGACGCGCGCACTGTACGCCATGTGTTGTATGCCATAAACAGCATACCGGTTAAGAAGAAGATACCGCCGATCATACGTACCAAGAAGCCATAGTGACCTGCTTGTAACGCTTCTACGAATGAGTAGGTGAGCGTGCCGTCTTGGTTAATTGCACGCCACATTAGGCCTTGCATAATACCGTTGACCCACATTGAGGCGATGTACAACACGGTACCGATTGTTGCCAACCAGAAGTGTGTGTTAATCAGCGCAACACTGTGCATTTGCTCACGACCAAATAGGCGTGGGATCAAGTGGTACAGTGAACCAATGGTCACCATTGCTACCCAGCCGAGCGCACCGGCGTGTACGTGGCCAACAGTCCAGTCAGTGTAGTGTGACAGGGCGTTAACAGTTTTAATCGCCATCATCGGGCCTTCAAAGGTCGACATGCCGTAGAAAGCCAGGGATACAACCAAGAAACGCAAGATTGGGTCGGTGCGTAATTTGTGCCAAGCACCTGACAAGGTCATCATACCGTTGATCATACCACCCCATGATGGAGCCAATAGAATCAAAGACATTGCCATACCCAGTGATTGTGCCCAGTCAGGCAGTGCTGTGTAGTGCAAGTGGTGCGGGCCGGCCCAGATGTACACAGTGATCAAAGCCCAGAAGTGCACGATCGATAAGCGGTACGAGTAAATAGGACGACCAGCTTGCTTAGGTACGAAGTAGTACATCATGCCCAAGAAACCTGTGGTTAAGAAGAAGCCCACAGCGTTGTGTCCGTACCACCATTGCACCATAGCGTCAGTTGCGCCTGAGTACAGTGAGTAAGACTTGAACCAAGTGACTGGAATCGACATGTGGTTAACGATGTGTAGCATCGCCGTCACTAGAATGAAGGCACCGAAAAACCAGTTACCGACATAAATGTGTGATGTTTTACGTTTGGCGATTGTGCCAAAGAAGACCACAGCATAAGCCACCCATACGACTGCGAGCAGAATAGCGATAGGCCATTCCAGTTCTGCGTATTCTTTAGTGGTGGTGTATCCCAGTGGCAGGGTAATTGCGGCGAGTAAAATAACTAACTGCCAACCCCAGAAGGTAAACGCAGCTAAGCCGTCGGAAAACAGTCGCGCTTGCGAAGTACGCTGTACCACGTAGTAAGACGTAGCAAACAGTGCGCTACCACCAAAAGCAAAAATTACTGCGTTGGTGTGCAAAGGACGGAGCCTGCCGAAGCTGGTCCATGGGAGGTTAAAGTTCAGTTCTGGCCATACTAATTGGGCTGCAATTAATACGCCAACACTCATACCTACGATACCCCAGACCACCGTCATAATGGCGAACTGGCGTACAACCTTGTAGTTATAAGCATTCTCTTGGATTGCTGTGCTCATGCTAAGACTTCCACGGGTAATGGATTGTTCGGAATTAAATCGCCGACAAGTATGGGCAAAGCACAATGCCATTGCAATCAGTACGTCTTTTCAGGTGCCTGAACAATGGTAGATAAAACGCCAAATAGCTATTTTGTGTATCAGTACATCAACGCAAAATGCTGTTATCTGAGGTTAGTGTGCGATCAACTTGTTGACGAGGTTCCTATCTTAGCGCAAGTGGCCTTTGAATGAACACGTAAGCAGGGTAATGCGACTATATATAGTGTGTGCCTTAATGTCGCAGTGCCTTGATCTTGGTCATTTCTATTGAAATAAAACTGGCGACAAGCTGATGCTTGCCGCCAGCACGCAGTGACGCTTTTACTTTTTACTATTCGATAAGCTGTACACGTACGCCGCTAAGATATGCACTTTATCTTTACCTAAGTACTGCTCTTGCGCAGGCATTACGCCGTTACGACCATTACGAATGGTTTGTTGCAGTTGCGTTAAACTTGAGCCGTAAATCCAGCCAGCGCTTGAAGTTAAGTTCGGTGAGCCGAGCATCGCCATACCTTCGCCGTTAGCACCATGACACGCTGAGCAGTTGGCGGTGTAAATTTGCTTGCCCGCTGCCGTATCAATTGCGCTGTCTTCAGGTAATTTCAAACCAGCGAGATCTTTACGCACATAAGCGGCAACGTTTTTCACGCCATCTTCACCAATAATTGCACCCCAAGCCGGCATTACGCCGTTACGGCCTTGCAAGATACTGGTTTGGATTGCTGCAGCATCGCCACCCCAGCGCCAATGTTGATCGGCAAGGTTAGGGAAACCCATCGCGCCTTTTGCATCAGAACCGTGGCAAATCGAGCAATAGTTAGCAAATAGGCGCGAGCCCATTTTTAACGCCTGCGGATCTTGAGCGACATCTTCAATGCTCATGGCAGCGTATTTAGCGAAAATTGGACCGTATTTTTCATCGGCCTTATCCATTTCGCGCTCCCACTGTTTAGTGGAAGTCCAGCCATCTTCGTAGCCGGGTAATACGCCTTTCCAGTTGCCCATGCCTGGGTAGAGGATCAGATAGACGACAGCGAACAATAAAGTGCCGACAAACAACATAAACCACCAGCGTGGTAGAGGGTTGTCGTACTCTTGAATACCATCGAACGAGTGCCCCATGGTTTGGTCCGTAGTATCCGGACGTTGCCCTTTACGCGTTGCAAAAATCAGCCACGTCAGCGCTAGCAAAGTGCCCGAGGTGAGTAACGTAATATACCAACTCCAGAATGAGGTCATTGGTCAGTGCTCCTAGAGAAATTCTGTACAGCGGCAGTGTTGTTGGTTTCGTCGCTGAAGGGCAGCAGTGCTGCCTCAGCAAAACTCTCTTTACGCTTACCGCTGTATGCCCAAAACACGAGGCCAATAAAAGCCACGAAAATTATAAGTGTGCCTAAACCACGTAATGTGCCGATATCCATCAAAATTACCGCTTATTCTTGATGGAAGTGCCGAGCACTTGTAAATACGCCACCAGTGCATCCATTTCAGTTTTACCTTCAACAGCGGTAACAGCGCCTTTTAGATCCTCTGGTGTGTAAGGCACGCCTAACCAGCTCAGAGCTTCCATTTTCTTCACTGTGTTCTTACCCGTTAGAGTGTTTTCCACTAACCAAGGGTAGGACGGCATTTTTGACTCAGGCACAACGTTGCGTGGGTTAAACAGGTGGGCACGGTGCCAATCATCGGAGTAACGGCCACCCACGCGCGCTAAGTCTGGACCGGTACGCTTAGAACCCCATAAAAATGGATGGTCATAAACGCTTTCGCCAGCCACTGAGTAATGGCCATAACGTTCAGTTTCGGCGCGAAATGGACGAATCATCTGTGAGTGACAGCCGACGCAACCTTCGCGAATGTAAATGTCACGACCTTCCAGCTGTAATGCGGTGTAAGGCTTTAAGCCTTCAACCGGCTCATTGACCATATCTTGGAAAAACAGCGGTACGATCTGTACCAGGCCGCCAATGCTGACTGCTAGAACCATAAAGAGGGCAAGCAGACCAACGTTTTTTTCTACGATCTCATGACTCTTCATTAGTGTGCTCCTTCTACAGAAAAGCGTGCCGCTGCAGCTGCTTCAGCCGGCTTCGCGCTTCTGATGGTTTTCCAAACGTTCCAGGCCATCAACAGCATGCCGACAAAGAAGATTGAACCACCGATTAAGCGCACCACAAAACCTGGGTGACTGACGCTGATGGCTTCAGAGAACGAGTAGGTTAAGGTGCCGTCATCATTGATCGCACGCCACATTAAGCCTTGCGCAATACCGTTGACCCACAAAGAGGCGATATAGAGCACGGTACCAATGGTGGATAACCAGAAGTGCGTGTTAATCAAGCTGACGCTGTACATCTGCTTGAGACCGAACAGACGTGGAATCATGTGATACAGCGAACCGATTGAAACCATCGCCACCCAGCCTAGAGCACCTGCGTGTACGTGACCAATGGTCCAGTCGGTGTAATGCGACAGAGCGTTAACGGTTTTAATTGACATCATTGGACCTTCAAAGGTCGACATGCCGTAGAATGCGAGAGATACCACTAAGAAACGTAAAATTGGGTCGCTACGCAGTTTGTGCCAAGCACCTGATAGCGTCATCATGCCGTTGATCATGCCGCCCCATGAAGGTGCTAATAAAATCAAAGACATCACCATGCCGAGTGATTGTGCCCAGTCTGGCAGAGCGGTGTAATGCAAGTGGTGTGGACCTGCCCATATGTATACTGCGATCAATGCCCAAAAATGCACGATTGATAAGCGGTAAGAGTAAACAGGGCGTTCAGCTTGTTTAGGAACAAAGTAATACATCATGCCTAAGAAGCCTGCGGTCAAGAAGAAACCTACCGCGTTGTGACCGTACCACCACTGCACCATGGCATCCGTTGCGCCAGCATACATGGAATAGGATTTGGTCAGAGTGACCGGTACTTCCAAGTTGTTGATGATGTGCAGCATCGCGACGGTCAGGATGAAAGCACCGAAGAACCAGTTGCCCACATAGATATGTTTAACTTTGCGCTTAACCAGCGTGCCAAAGAAAACAATTGCATAGCTGACCCAAACAATGGCGATGAGAATATCAATCGGCCACTCAAGTTCTGCGTACTCTTTGGAGGAGGTAAAGCCCAGCGGTAAACTGATTGCCGCCAGTAAAATAACTAACTGCCAACCCCAGAAGGTAAAAGCCGCTAGTTTTGGCGCAAACAACTGCGTTTGACAGGTGCGTTGTACCGCATAGTAGGACGTTGCAAACAGCGCGCAACCGCCGAACGCAAAAATCACTGCGTTAGTATGCAGGGGACGTAAGCGACCATAAGAGGTCCAAGGCAGGTCAAAGTTTAGTACAGGCCACACCAGTTGAGCAGCAATCAGGATGCCGACCGCCATCCCAACGATGCCCCATATCACCGTCATGATGGCAAACTGGCGAACCACCTTGTAGTTATAGGCGGAACTCGTTGTCGTGTTCATATTTGAAGGTTTCCATTCTATTTTTGGGCAGATAATCAGTCGTGCTTATGGACATTAAGACGGCTGTTGTCAGGCGCAAGAATGACGAAAGCCCCTAGTGTTAGTATTGATAAGGGTCAACGGTCAAAGAGTTTATTGATAAGTATATTAATGAGGGTGTAATGACTGTTTTATTTGATGATGCGACAGATTCATGGTGCACGCTGATTTTCGCACACGGCGCCGGTGCGCCGATGGACAGTGCGTTTATGCAGGATATGAGCGAGCGTTTACAGGCTTTAGGGATTAGCGTGGTGCGCTTTGAGTTTCCTTATATGGCGCAGCGCAGACTGGATGGCGTGCGCCGGCCGCCCAATCAAGCTGCGGTGTTGTTAGAGGCTTGGCGCAAGGTTTATGCCGAGGTGCGCGCTAAAGTCGCAGGACCGCTGGTGCTCGCTGGTAAGTCAATGGGTGGGCGCATGGCCAGCATGCTCGCTGATGAACTGCAAGTGCAGGCGCTGGTGTGCTTGGGCTATCCGTTTTACCCTGCTGGCAAAGTCGATCGTCCGCGTATTGAACACCTAGCGGATTTGCGCACGCCGACCCTTATAGTGCAGGGAGAGCGTGATGCTTTAGGTGCTAAAGCTGTTGTGCGGCAGTATCCGCTATCGACAGCGATTGAGCTTGAGTGGCTGGCGTTTGCTGATCATGATCTGAAGCCTTTGAAGCGTAGCGGTTTTACCCATGAGCAATACATGGCGCTGAGTGCGCAGCGAATTGCTGATTTTTTGCAGAAAGTCTTGGTTTGACGCAGTCGTTGTGCTGAATACGCGGTTTTTTTTAGCTTGCTGGAGTTTTACTGATCTGCTGCGCCACTTGCAGTAATTGCTCGCGCATCCAGCGGTTAGCTGGATCTTGGTCGGCACTGGTGTGCCAAAACAGGTGGCTTTCAATCGGTGCGATGCCGGCAATCGGCAGTTCCACGCTGTGTAAATTATAGTGAGCAACAAAGCGCGCCGGTGCGGTGATGGTTAAGTCGGTGTTTTGCAAAACCGTTTGCGCCATCAGGTAATGCTGCGAGCGTAAAACAATATTGCGCTGTAAGCCCATCTTGCCTAAAGCTAAGTCGACCGGACCCAAACCGCTGCGACGTGATGAAATATGGATATGTTGGGTTGCAAGGTACTGCTCAAGGCTGATTTTCTTGTGACTGGCCAGCGGATGACCTTTGCGCATCGCGCAGACATAGCGGTCTTCTAATAACTTCGTGTGCAGCAGTTGTGGGTCGCTATTGAGGGGTACATCAATGGCAAAGTCTAAATGACCAGCGGCCAGCTCTTTCGCTGTTTCGCGGCGGCGTGCCAGTAAGCTCTCGATGCGTACATTGGGCGCGAGCTTATGCAAGCGCTGAAATGTGGCAGGTAATAAAGTGTCTTCCGAGAGGTCGGTCATGCTCAAACGAAAGGTTTTATGAGCATTGGCTGGATCAAACACGCGACTGTCATGTACTGAGCCGCGCAACAACTGTAGTGCGCTGCGTACTGGGGTAATAATATTTTGTGCCAATGGTGTTGGCAGCATGCCATGCGCGGTGCGCACAAACAGCGGGTCGTTAAAGGTGTCACGCAGCCTGGCTAAAGCGTTTGATGTAGCAGGCTGCGTGATGCCAAGTATTTGCCCTGCGCGGGTTAGGTTGCCTTCGGTGTAAATGGCGTCAAAGACAATGAATAAATTGAGATCAATGTTCGATAAGTTCATTTTTATTCCAAAACAACCAAGGTTGCGAGTAGGGCATAGGTGTTACTGTGTAGTGCGTTGTAGAGACTTAGCAGTACTCACATAAGTACGCGGTATCACCGCTGAGCTTAATTAAAAAGCTGCTGTTTGCGCCTACGCTGAACTGCTCGCCGGCAGCTACCGTTTGCCAGTCGCTGCTGTCGCTGAGTTTTACCGCAGCGCTACCACTGATAATATGCATCACTTCAGCACTTGCTGTGCTAAAAGTGTATTCGCCGGCTGTCATCACACCGACACTGGCAGGGCCTGCGCTAGCGGTGAAACTGATAGATTTTACTGTGCCATTAAAGTATTCGTTAACGGTGAGCATAGCAGGTTCTCGAAGTTAAAAAGATGGCTAGCATAACCTTGTGCACAAGAGCCGTCACGGCTTTATCAGTACTTTATAGTGCTTATCGAAGTCGTAAAGAATTGATGGCTGTAAAGACTATTCACAGTTAAACAGAACAGGAAGGTGCAGTATGGCGCGTGTCGCGTTTATTGGTTTAGGGGCTATGGGTTATCCGATGGCAGGGCATTTGGCGCGCAACGGTCATGCTGTCACTGTATATAATCGTACCGCCGCGACCGCACAGCAGTGGTTGCAAGAGTATTCAGGGCGTATCGCGCAAACCCCAGCGCAAGCGGCGGCTGATGCTGAGTTTGTGATGTGCTGTGTCGGTAATGATGATGATTTGCGTGCGGTCACTCTGGCCAGTGATGGTGCATTTGCCGGGATGTCTGCGGGCAGTGTCTTTGTTGATCACACTACTGCATCGGCGCAAGTGGCTAAGCAATTAGCTGATGAGGCCCAGCAGCGTGGTCTGGCATTTCTCGATGCGCCAGTTTCCGGTGGACAATTGGGCGCACAAAATGGTGTGTTGACCATTATGCTGGGTGGCGCAGCAGAGGTGTATGAGCGGGTTGCACCAATTCTACAAAGTTATGCGCGTATGCAGCGTTTAATGGGCGGTGTCGGTAGCGGTCAGCTAATCAAGATGGTCAATCAAATTTGCATTGGCGGTTTATTGCAGGGCTTGTCTGAGGCATTGCACTTTGCGCAAAGTGCCGGCTTAGATGCAGAGGCGGCAATGCAGGTGATCAGTAAAGGCGCGGCGCAGTCGTGGCAGTTAGAAAACCGTTATCAAACTATGCTAGCGGGCGAATTTGATTTTGGCTTTGCTGTTGAATGGATGCGTAAAGATTTTGCCATTGTCTTCGATGAGGCGCGCCGAAATGGTGCATCGCTACCGGTCACTGCTCTGGTTGATCAGTTTTATGCCGAGGTTGAAGCGATGGGTGGCCAGCGTTGGGATACTTCGAGCTTAATTACACGTTTAAAGACCAAGCGATAATTGGAGTTGGTATGCATATCATTAGTCTAATAAATACTCGGAAATGGCGTTGATGGAGTGCCGAATGGGCTGCGGCGCGTGTTGTATTGCGCCATCTATTCGTACGCCGATGCCGAATATGCCGCAGGGTAAAAAAGCCGGCGAGCGCTGTTTGAATTTAAGTGACGATAACTTATGCAAGTTATTTGGCTTGCCTGAACGGCCTGCATTTTGTGGTGTGTTCCAAGCTGAAGTCAGTGTCTGTGGTAGTAGCCAAGCCGAGGCTATTCAGTTGATTGGTTGGCTAGAGGGTGCAACTGCAGAAGCGAGTTAGCTGGTTTAGACTTTTCTGGCGCTATAAAAAAAGGCTGCTCATTACTGGGCAGCCTTTTTTGCAACTAGATCAGCATTAACGCTTGTCTAGCGGCGAGTAGTCGCGTTTGTCATAGCCGGTATACAGCTGACGTGGGCGGCTGATTTTGTATGGGCTAGACAGCATCTCAGTCCAATGTGAGATCCAGCCAACAGTACGTGACATAGCAAAAATCACTGTAAACATGCTGGTTGGGATGCCGACTGCTTTCAGGATAATGCCTGAGTAGAAGTCAACGTTTGGATAGAGGTTACGCTCTTTGAAGTACGGATCGTTCAGGGCGTACTCTTCTAGCTTCATCGCAAGATCAAGCTTAGGATCGTTAACGCCTAGCTCGGCCAGCACTTCGTCACAGGTTTGTTTCATGACTTGTGCGCGAGGGTCGAAGTTTTTGTAAACGCGGTGACCAAAGCCCATCAGTTTGAATGGGTCATTTTTGTCTTTTGCTTTTGCAATAAACTTCTCGATGTTTGACGCATCGCCGATTTCATCAAGCATGGTCAATACAGCTTCGTTAGCGCCACCGTGCGCAGGGCCCCAAAGTGCAGCAATACCTGAAGCGATACATGCAAATGGGTTAGCACCAGTAGAGCCTGCTAAACGCACAGTAGACGTTGAAGCGTTTTGCTCGTGGTCAGCATGCAGGATGAAAATACGATCCATTGCTTTAATCAGAGCAGGGCTGAAACGTTTGGTTTCTGCAGGCGTGTTGAACATCATGTGCAAGAAATTCTCTGAGTAGCAGAGGTCGTTGCGTGGATACATGATGGGCTGGCCAATCGAATACTTGTACGCCATGGCGGCGATGGTTGGCATTTTTGCAATTAAGCGGTGTGCAGAGATTTCACGGTGCTTTGGGTTATTGTTATCCAAAGAGTCGTGATAAAAAGCAGACAGTGCACCAACAATACCGCACATTATGGCCATAGGGTGAGCGTCGCGACGGAAGCCATTTAAGAAAGACTTCAACTGCTCGTTAACCATGGTGTGTTTACTGATGGTGTCGACGAATTTTTTCTTTTGCTCAGCATTTGGTAACTCGCCATTGAGCAATAAGTAGCAGGTTTCCAGGTAGTCGGATTTTTCTGCTAATTGCTCAATTGGGTAACCACGGTGCAACAAAATGCCTTTATCACCGTCAATATAGGTGATTTTTGACTCGCATGCTGCTGTTGACATGAAACCAGGGTCGTAAGTGAAATGACCGCTAGAAATAAGATCGCGTACATCAATTACATCAGGACCAATAGTACCGGTCAGGACAGGCAGGTCTACGGGGGCTAAGCCCTCGATGATTAACTGCGCTTTTTTGTCAGCCATTGTGGCCTCCTAGTTATGCTTGGAATCATCACGGCCCCCCACGCAGGGCCCGCGATATAATAGTGAGATAAACTCGAATGTCAATTTGAACTGTTCGTCAGTATAACCTGCTCGGGGGTATAACTTGCAGACGATTTATCTCGATACAAAAATTTACGTACAGATATTTACGCTTTTTGTCAAAGGCTGGCAATGCGCATTTAGGCGAATGCTTTTGCGTTGTCATTATGCTGTTTTTTGCACTATACTCGGTAGCTGACCGGCAGTGGCTTTTGCCTATAAGCTGGCGGTCGTCACTCCGATGGTGACGGGTACTTCTTTGCAAGTGCCTTCCCGACAACTCGCCCTGCAGTTTAGGGCTCTCTAAGTGTGAATACGCCGTGAATAGCCAACGACCTGTAAACCTAGATCTTAGGACTATAAAACTCCCAATCACTGCCTACTCTTCCATTCTGCACCGGATTTCAGGTGTTATCCTGTTTTTTGGTATCGCAGTGCTGTTATATGGACTCGACAAATCTCTTGCCTCAGAGCAGGGTTTTGCAGAGGTTAAAGAGTGTTTAGCCAGCCCGCTGGCGAAATTCGTAGTTTGGGGTCTTCTCTCTGGACTTATGTACCATCTCACAGCTGGCATCCGCCACTTGATCATGGACTTAGGCATCGGCGAAACGCTGGAAGGCGGAAAGCTGGGTGCTAAAATTGTCTTTATTGTTTCAGCCATTCTGATTGTATTGACAGGAGTCTGGATATGGTAACTAACGTAACTAACTTCTCTCGATCTGGTCTGTTTGACTGGATGGCTCAGCGAGTCTCCGCTGTAGTATTAGCAGCTTATGCCTTGTTTCTTTTGGGCTATGCAGTTGCTAATCCAGATATGAGTTATGCCCAGTGGCATGGCCTGTTTGCTAACAGCTGGATGCGTATCTTTAGTTTGATGAGTCTAGTTGCCCTGAGCGCACACGCTTGGATTGGCCTTTGGACCATCACTACTGACTACTTAACGCCGATGTCTCTGGGTAGCTGGGCAACAGGTGTACGATTTTTAGTTCAAGCGCTGTGCGGCATGATTATGTTCGTACTGTTCGTTTGGGGCATACAGATATTGTGGGGAAATTGATCCATGGCCAGTATTCGTACCATTTCATATGATGCCATTATTATTGGCGGCGGCGGCGCAGGTATGCGTGCGTCACTGCAGCTAGCGCAAGGTGGGCATAAAACAGCCGTAGTAACTAAAGTGTTTCCTACGCGCTCGCACACTGTTTCTGCACAAGGTGGTATCACCTGTGCAATTGCATCAGATGACCCGAATGATGATTGGCGCTGGCACATGTACGATACCGTTAAAGGTTCCGACTATATCGGTGACCAAGACGCTATCGAATACATGTGTTCAGTCGGCCCTGAAGCGGTCTACGAGTTAGAGCACATGGGCTTACCGTTCTCACGTACTGAGACCGGTCGCATTTATCAGCGTCCATTCGGTGGACAGTCGAAAGACTACGGTAAAGGCGGTCAAGCTGCTCGTACCTGTGCTGCCGCTGACCGTACTGGTCACGCCTTGTTGCACACTTTGTACCAAGCAAACTTAAAGCACGGCACCTCATTCTTGAATGAGTGGTACGCAGTTGACTTGGTTAAAAACCAAGATGGCGCTGTTGTTGGTGTTGTTGCGATCTGTATTGAAACCGGTGAAGTCGTTCATATCCGTTCTAAAGCGGTTGTTTTAGCAACCGGTGGTGCAGGCCGTATCTTCGCCTCAACCACTAACGCACTGATTAACACTGGTGACGGTGTTGGTATGGCGTTGCGTGCTGGTGTTCCAGTGCAAGATATGGAAATGTGGCAGTTCCACCCAACCGGTATTGCCGGCGCGGGTACCTTGGTAACTGAAGGTTGTCGTGGTGAAGGTGGTTACTTGATCAACAAGCATGGCGAGCGTTTCATGGAGCGTTATGCGCCCAATGCTAAAGACCTTGCTGGCCGTGACGTGGTTGCGCGCTCGATGGTTAAAGAAATTCTTGCTGGTAACGGCTGTGGCCCGAATGGCGACCACGTATTGCTGAAACTTGATCACCTCGGTGAAGAAGTTCTGCACAGCCGCCTGCCTGGTATTTGTGAGCTGTCAATTACCTTTGCTCACGTTGACCCAGTGGTTGCGCCGATTCCTGTTGTACCAACTTGCCACTACATGATGGGTGGTATCGCCACTAACATTCATGGTCAAGCAATTGCTCAGGATGCAAACGGTGTTGATCACATCGTTGAAGGTTTGTTCGCCGTCGGTGAAGTCAGTTCGGTATCTGTGCACGGTGCTAACCGTTTGGGCGGTAACTCACTGCTTGACTTGGTTGTCTTTGGTCGTGCAGCAGGTATTCACCTTGAGAAGAGCTTGCGTGAAGGCGTTGATACACGCGCTGCAAGTGAAAGTGATATCGAAGGCTCAATGGCACGCTTGTCTGCATTGAATGAGCGTACTTCCGGTGAAGATGTTGCTCCGCTGCGTAAAGAACTACAGAACTGCATGCAGAACTACTTCGGTGTATTCCGTACTGGTGAATACATGCAAAAAGGTATTGCCGAGCTGGCGCAAATGCGTGAGCGCGTAGAAAACGTGAAAATTAAAGACAAGAGCAATGCTTTCAATACTGCACGTATTGAAGCGCTTGAGTTGCAAAACTTGTTTGAAGTGGCTGAAGCGACTGCAATTGCTGCCGAGGCTCGTACTGAGTCGCGTGGTGCGCATGCGCGTGAAGACTACGAAAGTCGTGATGACGAAAACTGGTTATGCCATAGCATGTACTTCCCTGGGGAAAAACGTGTTGGCAAGCGCGCAGTAAACTTTTCGATTTCGTCAGCGCTTAGTCCAACAGAAATTGAGCAATTTAAACCTCAAGAACGTAAATATTAAGGGTTATCACGATGACGTTGCCTAAAATATTGCAAGTAAGTGTTTACCGCTACAATCCAGAGGTGAACTCTGCACCGTTCATGCAAGACTTCAATGTAGAAATTGATGGCAAAGACATGATGGTGCTGGACGTTCTAGCTCTGATTAAAGAGCAGGATGAAAGCTTATCTTATCGTCGTTCATGCCGTGAAGGCGTGTGCGGGTCGGATGGCATGAACATCTCGGGTAAAAACGGCTTAGCTTGCATCACGCCACTGTCGAGTGTGGTTAAAAATGGCAAATTGGTAGTGCGTCCATTACCTGGTTTGCCAATTATTCGTGACCTCGCGGTTGATATGAGCATCTTCTATAAGCAGTACGAGAAAGTGCAGCCGTATTTACAGAACGATAGC
Source organism: Denitrificimonas caeni DSM 24390 (assembly GCF_000421765.1). GTDB lineage: Bacteria > Pseudomonadota > Gammaproteobacteria > Pseudomonadales > Pseudomonadaceae > Denitrificimonas > Denitrificimonas caeni. The sequence continues at coordinate 244,554 of NZ_ATXQ01000004.1, forward strand.
CCAACACCGGGCATGGAACGTTTGCAGTCGCCAGCTGATCGTGAAAAATTAGATGGTTTGTACGAATGTATTTTGTGCGCATGCTGTTCAACTGGCTGCCCATCGTTCTGGTGGAACCCTGACAAGTTCTTAGGCCCTGCAGCTTTACTGCAAGCCTATCGTTTCTTGGCAGATACGCGTGATACCAAGACAGAAGAGCGCTTATCGCGCCTTGATGATCCGTTCAGCGTGTTCCGTTGCCACAATATTATGAACTGTGTCAACGTGTGCCCGAAAGGCCTCAACCCTACCCGGGCGATTGGTCATATTCGCAGCATGTTGCTACAAAGCGGTACTTAATTTACTGCAGTTATCTGTAGTAAATCATTGAGCCACTCGCCTGAGTACCTTCAGGTGAGTGGCTTTAAACGAAAAATTGCTTACAAGGCTTTTTTTCAAAACGCAATTGACGACCAGCAGGGGCATCCGGGCTGGTGCCCGGACTATCTGCGGGAATCTGAGTGGCTTTATCCAAGTCGCTGTTTATGACTTAAAGCCGTTAAGTTTCCATGCCGGTAGCGTCCCCCTTATCAAGGGTGACCTAGCATGCAAGAAAGCGTAATGCAGCGCATGTGGAGCAGCGCCCACCTATCCGGTGGAAATGCTGCCTATGTGGAAGAGCTATATGAACTCTACCTGCACGATCCGAACTCCGTATCGGAAGAGTGGCGTACTTATTTTCAAAAGCTGCCTGCCGATGGCGGTATAAGTACTGACGTTTCACACTCGACTGTTCGTGATCAATTTGTCTTATTGGCGAAAAACCAAAGACGTGCTCAGCCAGTGTCTGCTGGCAGTATCAGTACTGAGCATGAGAAAAAACAAGTTGAAGTGCTTCGTCTAATTCAAGCCTACCGTATGCGTGGCCATCAAGCGTCGCAGCTTGATCCGCTCGGTTTGTGGGTGCGCCCAATGCAGGCTGACTTGACCGTACATCATTACGGTTTGACTGATTCCGATCTTGATAGCGTCTTCCGTACCGGCGATTTAAATATCGGTAAAGAAGAAGCTACGCTACGCGAGATTCAACAATCTTTACAAGATACCTATTGCCGCACTATTGGTGCTGAATTTACTCACATTGTTGATTCAGAGCAGCGTCGCTGGTTCCAGCAACGACTGGAAAGTGTGCGCAGCCGTCCTGGCTTTTCTCCCGAAGTGCGAACGCATATTCTTGAGCGTTTGACTGCTGGTGAAGGCCTCGAGAAATATTTAGGCACCAAGTACCCAGGTACTAAGCGCTTTGGTCTTGAAGGTGGCGAAAGTCTTATTCCGTTAATGGATGAGATTATTCAGCGTACCGGTGCCTACGGCGCGAAAGAAATTGTTGTCGGTATGGCGCACCGTGGGCGTCTCAACGTTCTAGTCAATACCTATGGTAAAAACCCTCGCGATTTGTTTGATGAGTTTGATGGTAAGCGCGTTGAAGGCTTAGCCTCAGGTGACGTGAAATATCACCAAGGTTTTTCATCTAACGTGATGACTCCAGGCGGCGAAGTCCACTTGGCACTGAGCTTTAACCCATCGCATCTTGAGATTGTTTCTCCAGTGGTTGAGGGTTCTGTGCGTGCGCGTCAAGACCGTCGCAATGATCCAGACGGTGACAAAGTTATTCCAGTAACCATTCACGGTGACTCTGCATTTGCAGGGCAGGGTGTGGTTCTAGAAACTTTCCAAATGTCGCAAACCCGTGGTTTTAAAACCGGCGGTACAATTCGTGTTGTGATCAATAACCAAGTTGGTTTTACTACCAGTAAGCCTGAAGATACGCGCTCAACTGAATATGCAACAGATGTTGCAAAAATGATTCAAGCGCCTATTTTGCACGTCAATGGTGATGATCCAGAAGCGGTGTTGTTTGTAACTCAGCTTGCGGTTGACTACCGTATGCAGTTTAAGCGTGACGTAGTGATTGATTTGGTGTGCTACCGCCGACGCGGGCACAACGAAGCTGATGAACCAAGCGGTACGCAGCCACTGATGTACCAACTGATTAGCAAGCAGCGCACGACGCGTGAGCTTTATGCTGACTCATTGGTGAAAGATGGCGTACAAACTGTTGAGCAAGTGCAAGCGTTAAGCGATGAATACCGCACTGCGCTGGATAATGGTCTGCACGTTGTACAAAGTTTAGTTAAAGAACCTAACAAAGAGCTGTTTGTCGACTGGCGTCCATACCTCGGTCATAAGTGGACTCCGCATTACGACACTCGCTTTGATTTGAAAACGCTGCAAGAATTAGCACTCAAATTGCAAGATACGCCAGATGGTTTTGTCGTTCAGCGTCAAGTGTCGAAGATTCTTGAAGACCGTCAAAAAATGGCGGCTGGTGCTTTGCCAATTAACTGGGGCTTTGCCGAAACAACGGCTTATGCCACGTTGTTATTTGAAGGCTATCCGATTCGTTTCACCGGCCAAGATGTCGGCCGTGGCACGTTCTCGCACCGTCATGCGGTTCTGCATAACCAAAAAGATGGCGAAACCTATCTTGGTTTGCAAAACCTCTACAAAGATCAGCCACGTTTCGATATGTATGACTCATTCCTTTCCGAGGAGGCAGTTTTAGCATTCGAATACGGTTATGCCAGCACCATGCCTAATGCGCTGGTGATTTGGGAAGCCCAGTTTGGTGACTTCGCCAACGGTGCACAGGTGGTGATTGACCAATTTATTACCAGTGGTGAAACCAAGTGGGGCCGTTTATCCGGTCTAACGATGTTGTTGCCACATGGTTATGAAGGTCAAGGCCCTGAGCACTCATCAGCGCGTCTAGAACGCTACTTGCAATTATGTGCTGAGCACAACATCCAAGTCTGTGTGCCGACTACGCCAGCGCAGGTTTACCACATGCTGCGTCGTCAAGCGATTCGTCCATTGCGTAAGCCGTTGATCGCGTTAACACCGAAGTCTTTACTGCGTCATAAGTTGGCTATTTCATCTTTAGAAGACTTAGCAGAAGGCACGTTCCAGAACGTCATCGGCGAGATCGATACATTGGATGCGGATAAAGTTGATCGCGTGATCATGTGCAGCGGCAAGGTCTACTACGACTTGCTAGAAAAACGTCGTAATGAAGGCCAAGACAACATTGCTATCGTGCGTATTGAACAGCTGTACCCATTCCCTGAGGATGACTTGACCGAGGAACTTGCCAAGTACAAGAACCTTGAGCGTGTCGTTTGGTGTCAAGAAGAGCCAATGAACCAAGGGGCGTGGTATTGCAGTCAGCACCACATGCGCCGCGTTGCAAGTGCTTACAAGCCAACTTTAGAGTTGCAGTATGCAGGTCGTGTCGCATCAGCGTCTCCAGCTTGTGGTTATGCATCAATGCATGCCGAGCAGCAAGAGCAACTGTTGCAAGATGCTTTTAGCGTTTAAATCAGCGAGAAAGCCGCATTGATAAGCAGTGCGGCTTTTAAGTAACAACCGAATTTATAGGAACACATTATTATGGCTATCGAAATTAAAGCCCCAGCATTTCCCGAGTCGGTCGCTGATGGCACCGTTGCAACCTGGCACAAACAAGTTGGCGATGCAGTTAAGCGTGATGAACTGATCGTTGATATCGAAACTGACAAAGTTGTGATGGAAGTGTTAGCAGAAGCTGATGGCGTGCTGACTGAAATCGTTGCTAACGAAGGCGACACAGTATTAAGCGCCGAGCTCTTAGGCCGTCTTGACACAGATGCTGTGGCTGCTGCACCTGCGGCGACTGCTCCATCTGCACCTGCTGCAAACGCTGCTGCTCCAGCTGCTACTGCAACTGGCGATGCTATTTTGTCACCAGCAGCACGTAAAATTGCTGATGAAAATGCCCTCAATCCAGCATCGATTCCAGGCACTGGTAAAGACGGTCGTGTCACTAAAGAAGACGCTGTTGCTGCGGTCGCTAATAAACCAGCCGCAGCACCAAAAGCCGCTGCACCAGCCGCTGAAGCACCACTGTTCGCAGCCGGTGATCGCGTTGAAAAACGTGTGCCAATGACTCGCTTGCGTAAAAAAGTTGCTGAGCGTTTGGTTGAAGCTCAATCATCTATGGCAATGTTGACTACGTTTAACGAAGTTAACATGAAGCCAATTATGGATCTGCGTAGCAAATACAAAGATTTGTTTGAAAAGACCCATAACGGTGTACGTTTAGGCTTTATGTCGTTCTTTGTTAAGGCAGCGGTTGAAGCACTAAAACGTCAGCCTGGCGTGAACGCTTCGATTGATGGTGACGATATCGTTTACCACGGCTACCAAGATATTGGTGTTGCAGTTTCGAGCGATCGTGGTCTGGTTGTGCCTGTTTTACGTAACGCAGAGTTCATGAGCCTTGCCGAAATTGAAGGCGGTATTAACACCTACGGTCGTAAAGCTAAAGACGGTAAACTGACTTTAGAAGAAATGACCGGTGGTACTTTCACCATTTCAAACGGTGGTGTGTTCGGTTCTTTACTGTCAACGCCAATCGTTAACCCACCACAAACAGCAATCTTGGGTATGCATAAAATCCAAGAGCGCCCAATGGCGGTGAATGGCGAAGTAGTGATTTTACCGATGATGTATTTAGCATTATCCTATGACCACCGTTTAATTGATGGCAAAGAAGCAGTGACTTTCCTTGTCACCATGAAAAACTTATTAGAAGACCCAGCACGCTTATTGCTGGACATCTGATTATTCTACAGCCGCTTATTTTGTTGTAGGCGGCTGTAGTGTGGCGACATGCCACTTAACGAGGAAATCTCATGAGTCAGAAATTTGATGTAATCGTCATCGGTGCAGGCCCTGGTGGCTATGTTGCCGCAATTAAAGCAGCGCAACTGGGCATGAAAACAGCCTGTATTGAAAAGTATCAAGACAAAGACGGCAAAATGGCATTAGGCGGTACCTGCTTGAACGTAGGTTGCATCCCATCTAAAGCTCTGCTGGACAGTGCTTGGAAATACCACGAAGCCAAAGAAGGCTTTGCCGTACACGGTATTGGCGTTAAAGACGTCACCATGGATGTTCCAGCAATGATTGCGCGTAAAAGCACCATTGTTAAAAATTTGACTGGCGGTATTGCTGGCTTGTTTAAAGCCAATGGTGTTACCAGCATTGAAGGTCACGGTAAGTTACTGGCTAACAAGCAAGTTGAAGTGACTGGATCAGACGGCACTGTCACTGTGTACGAAGCTGAAAACGTCATTATCGCTGCTGGTTCGCAGCCGATTGATATTCCACCGGCACCTGTTGATCAAGATGTTATTGTCGATTCAACGGGCGCGTTGGAATTCCAAGCGGTGCCAAAGCGTCTCGGCGTGATTGGCGCAGGTGTAATTGGTCTTGAGTTGGGTTCTGTTTGGGGCCGTTTAGGCGCTGAAGTGACAGTGATCGAAGCACAAGACAAATTCTTACCAACGATGGATGATCAAGTGGCTAAAGAAGCCCTGAAAATCTTCGGTAAGCAAGGTCTGGATATCCGTTTAGGTGCGCGCTTAACCGGTTCTGAAGTGAAAAACGGCGAAGTGACCGTGAACTTCACCGACGCCCAAGGCGAGCAACAAATGACTTTTGATAAGTTAATTGTGTCTGTTGGCCGTCGTCCTGTAACGACTAACTTGTTAGCCGTTGATAGCGGTGTCACCCTAGATGAGCGTGGTTTTATCTACGTTGATGACATCTGTGCGACCAGCGTTCCAGGCGTTTACGCAATTGGTGACGTGGTACGTGGCCCGATGCTGGCGCACAAAGCTTCAGAAGAAGGCATCATGGTTGCAGAGCGTATTGCTGGTAAGAAAAATCAAGTGAACTACGACCTGATTCCAGGTGTTATTTACACTCACCCTGAAATTGCTAGCGTTGGTAAAACCGAGCAGCAGTTAAAAGGTGACGGGGTTGCCGTCAATGTTGGTGTGTTCCCATTCGCAGCCAGTGGCCGCGCGATGGCTGCCAATGACACCGCAGGCTTTGTGAAAATCATTGCTGACGCAACCACGGATCGCGTTTTAGGCGTTCACGTGATTGGCCCAAGCGCTGCAGAGTTAGTGCAACAGGGCGCGATTGCGATGGAGTTCGGCTCCAGTGCGGAAGATTTAGGCTTGATGGTGTTCTCACACCCAACCCTATCGGAAGCGCTCCATGAAGCAGCGCTCGCCGTCAGTGGGCAAGCTATTCATATCGCTAACCGCAAAAAACGTTGATCGACTTACCGCCCCTTTTTAGGGGCGGTATTCGTTTCAGGTCAAGCAGGGGAACCAGCTTCGGTTGGTGCTTGGCAGGCTGATATACAAACAGCCAAAACAGCCGTTACATTCTGTAAACGGCGTATTACGCATAATCTGAACTCAATGGTAGGACAGTATGAATCTTCATGAATATCAAGCGAAACAGTTGTTTGCTGATTACGGTTTACCGGTTTCTTTAGGGTTTGCCGTTGAAACACCTGAAGCTGCAGCACAAGCTTGCCACGACATTGGTGGTGAGCGTTGGGTGGTGAAAACTCAAGTGCATGCGGGCGGACGTGGTAAAGCCGGTGGCGTTAAATTAGTAACAACTGCTGAAGACGCGCAAGACTTTGCCGCGCAGTGGTTAGGTAAGCGTTTAGTGACGTATCAAACCGATGCTAACGGCCAACCGGTCAGTCGCATTTTGGTTGAATCCTGTACTGATTTTTCTAAAGAATTGTATTTAGGCGCTGTGGTTGATCGTGCCTCGCGCCGCATGGTGTTCATGGCCTCGACAGAAGGCGGTGTTGATATTGAAAAAGTCGCCCATGAGACGCCAGAAAAAATCCTGCAAGTTACTATTGATCCAGCCATTGGTGCGCAGCCATTTCAAGGCCGTTTTTTAGCCTATGGCTTAGGCTTAGCAGAAGATCAAGTTAAGCAGTTCACTAAAATCTTTTTAGGTTTAGCTAAGCTGTTTGTAGAGCATGATGTGGCTTTACTTGAAGTGAACCCATTAGTGATCAAAAACGATGGCAACCTGCATTGCCTCGATGCAAAGATCACGATTGATAGTAATGCTCTGTACCGCCAGCCGAAGCTGCGTGCGATGCAAGATCCAGGTCAAGATGATCCACGAGAAGCGCATGCTGCACAGTTTGAACTGAACTATGTTGCCCTTGATGGTGATATTGGTTGCATGGTCAACGGTGCTGGCCTAGCCATGGGTACCATGGATATTGTGAATCACCATGGTGGCAAACCGGCTAACTTCCTTGATGTGGGCGGCGGCGCAACCAAAGAGCGCGTTTCTGAAGCCTTTAAAATCATTCTTTCTGACAGCAATGTAAAAGCTGTTTTGATCAATATTTTTGGTGGCATTGTCCGTTGTGACATGATCGCTGAAGGCGTGATTGGTGCGGTTAAAGAAGTGGGCGTTAAAGTTCCTGTGGTGGTGCGTTTAGAAGGTAACAACGCGGCGCTAGGTAGCAAGGTATTGGCAGACAGTGGCCTTAATATTATTGCTGCGACCAGCTTAAGTGACGCTGCTATCCGTGTTGTTGAAGCCGCTCGGGGGGAGCAAGCATGAGTATTTTAATTAATAAAGACACTAAAGTGATTTGCCAAGGCTTCACTGGCGCACAAGGCACCTTTCACTCCGAACAAGCGATTGCCTATGGCACGCAGATGGTCGGCGGTGTGACGCCAGGCAAGGGCGGTACCACGCACCTTGGTTTGCCAGTGTTCAATACAGTACTGGAAGCTGTGCAGGCTACCGGTGCTGATGCTTCTGTGATCTATGTGCCAGCGCCATTCTGTAAAGATTCGATCTTGGAAGCGGCTTTTGCTGGAATCAAACTAATTGTTTGTATTACCGAAGGCATTCCGACTTTAGACATGCTCGACGTGAAAATTAAATGCGATGAGCTTGGCGTGCGTTTGATCGGTCCGAACTGCCCTGGCGTGATTACTCCAGGCGAGTGCAAAATTGGTATTCAGCCAGGTTTTATCCACATGCCGGGCAAAGTGGGTATTGTTTCACGCTCAGGTACTTTGACCTATGAAGCGGTCAAGCAGACCACTGATGCAGGTTTTGGTCAGTCAACCTGCGTGGGCATTGGTGGTGACCCCATTCCTGGTTCAAGCTTTATTGATATCTTAAAGCTGTTCCAAGCGGATCCGAAAACTGAAGCGATTGTGATGATCGGTGAAATTGGCGGTAGTGCTGAAGAGGAAGCTGCTTCCTTTATTAAAGCGCACGTGACCAAGCCTGTTGTGTCCTATATTGCTGGTGTTACTGCGCCTCCAGGTAAGCGCATGGGCCATGCTGGTGCGATTATCTCTGGTGGTAAAGGTACAGCGGATGAGAAATTCGCAGCCCTTGAAGACGCTGGTGTTAAAACCGTGCGTTCACTCGCTGACATTGGTACTGCGTTAGCTGAGATCACTGGCTGGAAGCATAAATAACTTCTAAGCTGTTTTAAAAGCCACCCTTTGCGGTGGCTTTTTTATGCCTCTGGAAAAACTAATAAGGTATGGATGGTCCGACTCGTTGCCGCTGGTTTTTTGTGCTATTTGGGCGCTAAGCAGTGCCGTCCAGAGAAAATGAGCAGTGATTGGGTCTTTATAATAGAGGCTTTAGTAAGGATCCAAATAATCAAAAAACCGTGTTTTAGTTGTTCATTAGAGATATTTAAACAGTTGAACTGCCAGCACATAATGGTTTTAAATCGTTCGCTTCGCTCAATAGAACGTGTTAAAAAAGCGCCTTAGTCTATTTGCTAAGCCTCATTAAATAAAAAGGAAAGCCATTATGTTTGCCTCGTACTCTGTCGCTTTTTGGGGAATATTGACGCTTATTTTAACTGTGCTCGTGCAAAGCATGGTTGCCGCAGCGTCAAAGGCTGCACAGCCAGGTGCTATCCCAGGAAAAATGGATTCAGCGTTAAGTCACTCTTCCTTTGTTTTTCGCTCCAATCGTACCTTTGGCAATTCATTGGAAAACATCACGGTAATGCTAGGCGCTGCAATTTTAGCGGTCATGGTCGGCGCTGATGCATATTGGACTGGAGTGGTGATTTGGATTATGGCTTTAGCCAGAGTGCTGCACATGGTTCTTTACTATGCGATTGCTACAGAAAAGAATCCGAGCCCACGCAGCTATTTTTATCTCATTGCGGTGCTGGCTAATATTGCTTTACTGGGCTTATGTGCGTTTGCGCTTATCTGAAAATAATATTTTTAGCCTAGATTGAACGGGTGAGATTCAGGATTGGCTTTGACAAAATAACTGTCAACGGAGGTGCTGTTTGGAATTGCTGCAAGGTTTAATACTGATTTCATCGATTCATTTATTGGCTGCTGCATCGCCAGGTCCTGACTTTGTTTTGGTCTCTCAGCAAACCCTCAATAACGGTAAAAAAGCAGGGCTTATGTGCAGTATTGGTATTGCACTAGGCTTGTCTGTACACATCATTTATTCGGCGTTTGGCTTGGCGGCAGTGATTGCGAATTCGGCAAACATGCTGTGGTTTATCAAAATCGCCGCTGCTGCTTACTTGATTTATCTTGGAGTCAAAGGACTGAAAGCAAAGCCTAAGAGTCAGGTTGAAACCGCCAATATTGCCAAGAGCTATTCGGCGAAGAAAAGCATTGCTGTTGGTTTCTTGTGCAATGTATTAAACCCTAAAGCGCCCATTTACTTTGTCTCATTGTTCACGGTCGTGCTTTCTCCAAATATGCCTTTGTATGAAATTGCTATTTACGGTATTTGGATGATGGTTATTCAGTTTTTTTGGTTTGTATTGGTGGTTGTTGCTTTATCGCGGCCAGCAATCAACAATCGTTTTAAGCTGTCTGGGCACTGGATTGATCGTGTTTTAGGTGGCGCAATGATTGCTCTTGGGATAAAGGTCTTGACTACTCGTCTTAACTAACACTCTTGCCTGTTAGTTACTGTTAAATCGGTATAACTGTCTTGCTCATGCGTTAGAGAAAAGACTAAAAAAGCATCGGTGGTATCAACATCACAGCCGTACGTGAGGATCAGTGATCTCCCGAGAAAATTAACACTGTTGCTGTATAGTTCAGAGCATAACTATTGTGCAGTATTGAATATAAGCCTGAGCTGGGATGTCAATTGACCATGTTTAAACGATTAACTCACTGGCTAGAAAATAGACGGATTAATAAGCTCGGCTTTACTGCAGCGCAATGGGAGTCGGCTATTGCAGACTGGCCGGTGATGCTGCGCTATCAAGGTGCAGAGCGTGACAAATTACGTGATATGACGTTTCGTTTTCTCGCGCAAAAAAGCTTCACATCAGGTGCTAGATTTCAGTTTACTGATGCTATGGGTCTGAAAATAGCCACCATGGCGTGTGTGCCTATTCTTCATCTTGGGCTTGATTGGTATAAGCGTTGGCGCACAGTGATTATTTACGAAGGTGGATTTGTGCCGAACCGCGCTTACCGCAGTCATGACGGTGTCATCCACTCTAAAGGTCCCGCGTTAAGTGGTGAGGCTTGGTTTCGAGGACCGCTGATTTTGTCGTGGGATGCGGTCAATGAATCTGGCGCACAGGCTGCTAATGGCAAAGCCAGTAATGTCGTGATTCATGAAGTGGCGCATAAGCTGGATATGCTGCGTGATGGTGCTAACGGTGCGCCGCCGATGCATCCCAATATGCGCTCTGGTGAATGGCATCGTATTTTTACCGCTGCATGGGATCGGCTGCAAGCTGATTATCAACAGCAGCGTCCTTTGCCGCTCAATGAGTATGGATTGACCAGTCCTGCTGAATTTTTTGCGGTGTGCAGTGAGACCTTTTTTGAAGCGCCGACAACAATGCAAGAACACATGCCGGAAGTCTATCGGTTGCTGTGCCAGTTTTATCGCCAGCAGCCGGTGCCGATTGCGACTCCTAGCATGTGAACTATCACTGTCAGTGTGGCAATGCTAAAAGTGCTATCGAGTCGTGTAGAAAAATAAGTAACAGGACATTTTATGTTAATAATAGCTGCTCTAGTTACATTGCTTATTGTGATTGCTACTGTGCTGCCGCTGTTTAAAAATCCACACTGGATTATTCGCAGTATGGACTTTCCACGGCTGCAAATTACTTGCCTAGCTGGGCTTTTGCTCTGCGTTCATTTTATTTTTCTCGATCTGCAAGAAAGTGTGACATGGTTTTTGCTTGTGGCAAGCGCGCTATGTTTTTTCTGGCAGTTGTGGTGGGTTTTGCCTTATACGCCGATTTGGCCGTATGAAGTAAAAGCCTCTGCGCTAACTGATCCGAATCAGCAACTCAGTATCATTACAGCCAACGTGCTGCAAACAAATCAAAATAGCGCTGCACTGATTGCTCTGGTTAACCAATATCAGCCAGATATTTTGGTCACTCTAGAATCAGATCAGTGCTGGCAGGACAAGCTGCAGGTGCTCGAAACCCAGATGCCCTATAGCGTCAAATGTCCTCTTGATAATTTATATGGGATGCATGTGTATTCTCGGCTGCCTTTTAGCCAAGAGGTTATTTCTTACTTGGTTGAGGATGATATTCCATCGATTCATTTTCATTTAAGGTTACGCAACGGTGTGCAAGTGCAGATGCATTTTGTTCACCCAGCGCCGCCCAGTCCCACTGAAAACGCTGAGTCGGCAGAGCGCGATGCTGAGTTGATTACCATTGCGAGAAGTGTCTCTGAAACAGAAGGCCCGGTAATCGTTACCGGTGACCTGAATGATGTAGCGTGGTCAGCGACTACTCGGCTGTTTCGCAAGATTAGTGGCTTACTTGATCCGCGTGTGGGTCGAGGAATGTTTAATACGTTTCACGTTAATTTTCCATTTTTGCGCTGGCCGCTGGACCATCTGTTTCATAGTGCGCACTTTACCGTGCAGCACATTAAACGTTTACCAACGATTGGTTCGGATCATTTCCCACTCTACAGCATGCTCACCTATACGCCGGCCATGAGTGAGCAACAAGAAGGGCTGACAGCCTGCAAAGATGATCGCGAAGAAGCTAAAAATATCTCTAAAGAGAAAAATGTCAGTAAGGATGCTGTGCCTAGCTGATGCTTGAAGAGCAATACAGCCCTAATAGGCTGAAACTAAGTGATATGGACACAGCTCTTAAATCGCTAGGATTCATTGCAAAACAATATGAAGCTTAGCCGATTTTCTAAAGTGCTAATCAGATCTACTGTGCGATAAGTTTTTTATGGGATTTATTTATATATTTATTCGTAGCTTGTTGAATATAAAGGTTTAATTGCTTTCACTTTTTCTTAATTACTAAAGGCTAATAAATTAAAGCTGAACTAAAATAATAACCTGCTATCAAAAGTTCTGAAGTCGATGTTCAACAGAAGAAGGATGCATATTATGTTATATACAATCGCACTGGTACTTTTGGTTCTATGGGTTTTAGGTTTGGTTTCGTCGTATACCATTGGTGGGTTCATTCATATTCTCCTGGTGGTTGCGGTTGTTATCATCTTGTTGCGTGTGATCAGCGGTCGTAAACCCTTATAGCCAATAGAGCTAAATAGGTTTATTGCTGACAATTACTCCCGCAGCAATCGATTGCTTACAAGATAGCGCGTTATCAAGAAATTGACAGCCGCCTAACAATGCCGTGACAGTCACGAACTCATCAGAAGTTCAAAGCCTGTCGCGGCATTTTTCGTTGTATCGAACATATCGTGATGAGTCGCTAAGGTCAGTCATTATAAGAAAATGTGAACATCTTGGTGCAGTTACAGCTTGGTCCCAGTGTGCAAATAAACTCCCGTTTTGGATGTGTCCTGAGATACCTGTTTCTAATCAAGAGCAAACTCACCAATAATCTTTAAAGTATTGAGCAAGGTTAGCTGTCGAATTCTGTGTTAGTGAGCAGTTAGACGTTTAAGGCTATCGGGTGCAAGCTTAGGGGGCACTATGCTGGTTGAGAATTACCAAATCATTAAAAATATTCACATTGGTTTGGCTTTATTGAGCGGTAGCTTATTTGCCGTACGTGGGTTGTGGGTGCTGATAGTAGGCAGTGGTGCACCATTGCAGCGCAGCATCAATCGAGTCAGCTATGTCGTTGATACGGGTCTTTTAATCGCTGCTTTATTACTTATGATTATTTTTAGTTTTGCGCCACTGTCGATGGCCTGGTTACAGGCAAAGCTATTTTTGTTGGTGTTGTATGTAGGGTTCGGTGCGCTGGCTTTTCGTGTTAAGTACAGTTTGCAGTTGCGCTGGCTTGCTTACTTGATTGCTTTGTTATGCTTTATTGGGATGTATTATTCAGCGCGTTTGCACCAGCCGTTTGCTGGTATTTTCAGTTGATAAACTGCACATTACTCATCTTTGTCGTCTGCGGGTTGCTGGGTGAGCAGTAGGGTTTGTTCGCCTGAGTGTGTTTTGGTGTAAAAGCCAGCTGGTGCTTTACCTTTTAAATACCAAGCAAAAGCAATGATTTCGGCAACGGTTTGATAGAGTGCTTCGGGTATGGCATCGCCAAGTTCAAGGCGTGCCAATAAGCGCACAAGATCGGCGTTTTCATAAATAGGCACTTCATGCTCACGGGCAATTTTTATAATCTCCTCGGCTAACTCGTCATTGCCTTTGGCGGTTAAGTTAGGAGCATTACTGCCATCGTACTTAAGGGCTATGGCTTGCCGCTGATTGTTTTTACTCATGCTAAATCGTCAATCCAACGCTGTTGTAAGGCGGTTTTCGCACCTTGTGGTGGTGTGCCTTGATGGCAAGTTAAGTCTTTAACGGTCAGGCCTATGGCCAATAGTCGATCGCGTAAATGTTTGAGTTCATGATCAATAAACTCTGCAGTCGCAATTTTTTGTGCCCAGAGTTGACTGGAAATACAGCCATCTTGCAAGCTGGCTTGAATATGCAGAGGACCGAGCGGTTCAAGATCGAAGCTCAAGTCAATTTTCCAGACTGAAGAGACAGCTTGATCGGCTTGCTGTTTGGCAGACTCCTCATGCTGAAATTTTAATTGGATGGGTACCATGTGTTGCAGGTCACGAGCAGGAACTTCCAGCTGCCATACCGTCACTTGGCTACCATCACTCAGTGTTTGTGTTTGTCCTAAGCTAGAAAGCTGGTGCGTTTGCAGACGAGAGACTGCTGCAGCGGCTAAACGTAGCATCGCACCTAGATCATCTGGATTGTCTAAGAGCTGTAGCAAGCCGCTTGGTAAAGGAAAACGCATGGCTTGTTCACGCATCTGCAACTTACTGCCACCTAATAGTTGTTCGCGCATGAGGCTGGGGAGTGCTTGCGCTAACAAAGCGCTTTGCGAGGCAGTAAGGCTTTGACTGCTGCTAGGCAACAGTGGGAGTAATTGCCCAATTAAGCGCAACAGATTCGCTTTGATATCTTGTTGTGTACTGTCTAAAGCGCCATTCGCTAAGCGATTTTCCATTTGTGCGCCGCTATTAAGCAAGGCTTGCGCGAGCTTTTTAGGATCAGATAGCTGGCTCAGTTCGGGCATACTGGACAGTAGTTGTTGAATGATTTTTTGCGTTTCCGGAGAAAGATTGCTTAACGATATCGTATTTAAACCTTGGAACAGTTGCTGTAAAGAGCCTTGTTGGCTGAATTGTGTTTGCAGTTCTTGATTGACAGCTAAAGGCTCTAAACGAACACTTAAAGGTTGGAAAGTTATTTGCTGGGCATGATCAATACGGGCATTCAATATGCTGTTCAGTGGTAATGATTTGGCGCTATCAAGTTGTAATTGTTGCCCTGCCAAAGCGCTATTGGACACGCTAATAATAATTTTAAAGCCACCTTGCGGATTAACCTCGACTTGGGTCACTTTGCCTTGTAATAACGTGCCAGGTGCAAGTAAAGCGGTATCAATTCGATTGGCAATGATGGCTTTATCATTGGCGAGCAGATTAAATGTAAGTTGTTGAGCGGATAATGCTGTAACGGTCAGGTTGTTACCTACCGCAATCGGTTGTGTGGTCTGAGCCTCTATCGTACGGTACTGACCATTAGGTAACGACAGTTTCAATAGCACTTGGAAAGCTTGCTGAGCTTCACGTAAGGCAAGAACTTGAGCTTGTGTAGAGTCACCGACCTTTAGTTGTGCAGGTAATGCTTGCAGTAGTTGTAAACTATTGGCGTTAGCTGGCGCTACGGGGCGTTGCGCGTTTGGAATGCTCGCAGAAGGGCGGGTTGAAGAGATTTCATTGGCCATTTCGTTTGCAACCTATTGTAAATGCCTGCCGCGCTGCTCGTGCAGCTGTGTATAATCGCGACTCTTTAGACGCGACTCTTTAAAACGTCTGCTTGGCAGTATAACTGCTCTGCTGAAATTGACTGGAAACTTTTGCTGAAGGCGACGTGTTTGTGACAGAAGCTTATCTTGAAACGGTTGATTTAGCCTGCGAGCGTGACTGGCGCCTATTGTTTGAGCGCTTAAATGTTCGCGTGCAGCCGGGTGACATGCTGCAAGTCAGTGGCCCCAATGGCAGTGGTAAAACCAGTTTGCTGCGCTTGCTGTCTGGATTGATGCATCCGAGTGCTGGCGATGTGTTAATTAAAGGCGAGAGTATTCAGCAGCAACGCGGTGAGCTGGCGCGCAACTTGTTGTGGCTTGGGCATGCAGCGGGCATTAAAGGGTTGCTGACGGCAGAAGAAAACTTAAGTTGGCTCGCGGCCTTACATCATGGCGCCAGTCGCGAACAAATTTGGCAAGCGCTGGCGGATGTCGGCCTGAAAGGCTTTGAAGATGTACCTTGTCACACCTTGTCTGCCGGCCAGCAACGCCGCGTTGCTTTAGCCCGACTTTATTTAGACGCTCCGGCTTTGTGGATTCTTGATGAGCCCTTTACCGCTTTAGATAAACAAGCTGTGACACAGTTGGAGCGCCATTTAGCGCAGCACTGTGAGCAGGGTGGCATGGTGATCTTTACTACTCACCATCACTTGCAAGACCGTCCAGCAACATTTCGCGAACTTGATTTAGGACAGACTGCTTTATGAGTAATGTCTTTACCCTGTTGCTTGTACGGGAAACACGTTTGATGTTTCGACGACCGGCTGAGTTGGTGAATCCATTGGTATTTTTTTCCATCGTGATTGCCTTGTTTCCATTGGCAGTTGGCCCAGAATCGCAATTATTGCAAACCATTTCCCCAGGTTTGCTCTGGGTGGCAGCCTTGCTCGCGGTCTTGTTATCATTGGACGGATTATTTCGCAGTGATTTTGAGGATGGCTCGCTTGAGCAATGGGTCGTTTCGCCGCATCCGTTAGTGGTGATGGTTCTTGCTAAGGTGCTGGCGCATTGGCTGTATTGTGGTTTGGCATTGGTGATGTTGTCACCCTTGTTGGCCTTGATGTTAGGCCTGCCAACGCAGCACATACCGACTTTATTATTGTCACTGTTATTAGGTACACCGGTATTGAGTTTGCTTGGCGCAGTCGGTGCGGCCTTGACCGTAGGTTTAAAGCGCGGCGGAATATTATTGGCATTGTTGATTTTACCGTTATACATTCCCGTGCTGATTTTAGGCAGCGGGGTGATTCAAGCGGCTTTGCAAGGACTGCCAACCACCGGTTACCTGTTATGGATGGCCAGTTTGACCATGTTGACTCTGACGCTAGCACCGTTTGCGATTGCTGCGGGTTTGCGCATCAGTGTGGCGGAATAAAGTGTGTAACAAATTGAATGCGGCATGATAAAAACCTTGGCAGATCAGCACTAAGGTTGTCATGCAAGACATAATTGAATTGAATAACTGTGAGTATCTCGATGAATTGGACGTGGTTTCACAAACTGGGCTCGCCAAAGTGGTTTTACGAAATCAGCGGACGCTGGTTGCCGTGGTTGAGCATCAGTGCAGCTTTGTTGATTCTGGTTGGCGCGGTGATGGGCTTGGCCTTTGCCCCACCTGATTATCAGCAGGGCAATAGTTTTCGGATTATTTATATCCATGTTCCTGCCGCTTTTTTAGCGCAATCGACGTATATCTCGCTGGCAATTGCCGGCATCGTCGGCTTAGTCTGGAAAATGAAAATTGCCGATGTTGCAGTTCAGCAAGCTGCGCCGATTGGTGCCTGGATGACGGTTATTGCGCTGCTGACGGGTGCCGTTTGGGGTAAGCCAACTTGGGGCGCGTGGTGGGTGTGGGATGCACGTCTGACTGCGATGCTGATTTTATTGTTTTTATATTTCGGAATTATTGCTTTAGGGCATGCCATCACCAATCGTGACAGCGCAGCAAAAGCCTGCGCTATTTTAGCGATTGTCGGTGTTGTTAATATTCCCATCATCAAGTACTCGGTAGACTGGTGGAATACGTTGCACCAGCCCGCGACTTTTACCATTACGGAAAAGCCTGCGATGCCGATGGAAATGTGGTTGCCGCTGTTGATCATGACGATTGGTTTTTATTGTTTTTTCGCCGCAGTGCTATTGATGCGTATGCGTATTGAAGTGTTGCGCCGTGAGTCGCGCACACGTTGGGCGCAAGCTGAAGTGGCACGGCAGATTGGGAGAAGCGCATGAGTTTTGATTCGTTTTCTGAGTTTTTAGCGATGGGTAATCACGGCGTATACGTGTGGTCGTCGTACGGCATCAGTTTTGTAATCTTATTATTGAATGTGGCTCTACCCATCTTAGCCCGTCAACGTTATTTGAAAAATGAGGCGCGTCGTTTGCGTCGGGAGGCTCAACAGTGAATCCGGTTCGTAAAAAACGTCTAATTATTATCGTTGCCATTTTGTTAGGAGTGGCAGCAACCGTTGGCCTAGGCCTGACAGCCTTACAACAAAACATCAATTTATTTTACACCCCAACCCAGATTGCTAACGGCGAGGCACCACAAGGCGCGCGTATTCGTGCTGGTGGCCTAGTGAAAGAAGGCTCGCTGACCCGTAGTGAAGATTCGTTGACGGTTGATTTTGTCGTGACTGACGGTGATGCCGACACCGGTATTCAATACCGCGGCATCCTGCCTGACTTGTTCCGCGAGGGGCAGGGCATTGTTGCTTTAGGTCGTTTAAATGAGAACGGCGTATTGATCGCTGATGAAGTACTGGCCAAGCATGATGAAAACTACATGCCGCCTGAAGTCAGCAGCGCCTTAGAAAAAACCGGCATGCTGAAACATTATGAAGATGGCCAAAAGGAAGCAAGAAAATGAGTAATGCGGCGTTGTTTGTGCCGGAGTTGGGACACTTAGCAATGATTCTTGCTTTGTGTTTTGCTGTGGTGCAGTCATTTTTTCCTTTGGTTGGCGCATGGCGCGGCGATCATAAATGGATGAGCCTCGGCCAGCCAGCCGCTTGGGGACAGTTCTTGTTTCTGGCGTTTGCGTTTGGTTGTTTGACTTGGTCATTTATGGCCGATGATTTCTCGGTGGCTTACACCGCATCTAACTCCAACAGTGCGCTGCCTTGGTTTTACAAGTTCAGCGCAGTGTGGGGGGCGCATGAAGGCTCCTTGCTGTTATGGGCGCTGATTTTGTCGGGCTGGACCTTTGCCGTGGCGATTTTCTCACGTCAACTACCAGAAGAAATGCTGGCGCGAGTCCTGTCGGTAATGGGCATGGTCAGTGTTGGCTTCTTATTGTTCTTGATCGTGACCTCCAATCCGTTTGAGCGTTTATTGCCACAAATGCCGCTTGATGGTCGCGACCTTAACCCTCTGCTACAAGACTTTGGCTTGGTCGTACACCCGCCAATGTTGTACATGGGCTATGTCGGCTTCTCAGTTGCTTTTGCCTTTGCTATTGCTGCATTACTCGGCGGTAAGCTGGATGCAGCTTGGGCGCGCTGGTCACGTCCGTGGACATTAGTGGCTTGGGCGTTTTTAGGCATAGGTATTGGCCTTGGCTCTTGGTGGGCCTACTACGAACTCGGTTGGGGCGGCTGGTGGTTCTGGGATCCAGTAGAAAACGCGTCCTTTATGCCTTGGCTCGTCGGTACGGCACTGATTCACTCATTGGCAGTGACGGAAAAGCGTGGTGTCTTTAAGAACTGGACCGTGTTGTTGGCGATTGCAGCCTTCTCATTGAGCTTGCTTGGTACTTTCTTAGTACGTTCCGGCGTACTGACCTCAGTACACGCCTTTGCTGCTGACCCTGAGCGCGGTGTATTTATCTTGGTGTTCTTGCTGGTGGTTGTAGGTGCATCCTTAACCTTGTTTGTGATGCGCGCGCCGGTAGTGAAAAGTAAAGTAGGTTTTGGTTTCTGGTCAAAAGAAACGCTACTGCTGATCAATAACATCATTTTAGTCGTGGCTACCGCGATGGTGCTGTTGGGTACGCTGTATCCGCTGATTCTTGACTCCTTAACCGGCGCTAAGCTGTCGGTCGGCCCTCCGTACTTTAATGCGCTGTTTGTTCCTTTAATGGCGATCTTAATGCTGACCATGGGTATCGGCGTGACCACACGCTGGAAGAACACGCCAGGTCAGTGGCTGATTAAAATGCTTGGCCCAGTATTGCTACTCAGCGCGGTCTTAAGCGTTGCGGGCAGTCTGTTGTACCGTGATTTCAATATCGCCGTGCTTGGCTTGTTCTTTATCTGTGCTTGGGTGTTGCTCGCTGGTGCGCGCGATATCCTCGATAAAACCCGACACAAAGGCCTCTTCAAAGGCATGCGTTCATTGACTCGCAGCTATTGGGGCATGCAGTTGGGCCACCTCGGTATGGTGTTGATGGCTGTTGGTGTGGTGTTATCCAGCCAATACAGTGATGAGCGCGACTTGAAGATGGCACCTGGTGATTCTCTAGAAATGGCCGGTTACCGTTTCGTCTTTGAAGGTGCTGAGCATTACGAAGGTCCTAACTTTATTTCTGATAAAGGCAGTGTCCGCGTCTTTGAAGGCAAGCGTGAAATTGCGCTGCTGCACCCAGAAAAACGCCTCTATGTCGTGCAGCAAATGCCAATGACCGAAGCAGGTATTGATGCCGGCTTCACTCGCGACTTATATGTCGCGATGGGCGAGCCGCTGGAAAATGGTGCGTGGGCGATACGTGTACACATCAAGCCGTTTGTGCGCTGGATTTGGCTGGGTGCGTTATTGACAGGTCTGGGCGGATTCCTTTCCGCAATGGATCGCCGTTACCGCGTGAAGGTCACCAAGAAAGTGAAAGACACGCTTAACCTGACTGAAAAAGGGCAGAGCGCACATGTCTAGAGGACGTTTAATCGCCGTATTTGGCGTACTGCTAGGGGTGGCATTATTTGCCGCGATGGCGCTGTTTGGTATCAACAATGATCCAAGCGAATTACCTTCAGCGTTAATCGGTAAGCCTTTTCCAGAGTTTTCTACCAACTCAGTTGATGATGCTGATGCAGTGATTACCCGCGAGGACTTATTAGGCCGCGCGGCCTTAGTCAACGTTTGGGCAACTTGGTGTGTCTCCTGCAAAGTTGAGCACCCAGTACTCAATGACTTAGCCAAACAGGGCGTGGTGATTCACGGCGTCAACTACAAAGACAACAACGCTGATGCGCAGCGCTGGCTCAAGGATTTTTTAAACCCTTACCAGCTCAACATCAGTGATCCGAAAGGCACTCTTGGTTTAAATCTCGGTGTCTATGGCGCGCCGGAAACCTTTCTGATTGATAAGAAAGGCATTATTCGCCACAAGTTTGTTGGTGTCGTGGATAAGCGAGTATGGCGTGAAAAGTTAGCGCCGATTTATCAGGAGTTAGTTGACGAATGAAGCGCTTTATTTATGCCCTCGGTTTAACCCTGGCATGCTTCGGCACGGCGCAGGCATCAATTGATACCTATGAGTTCTCCACTCAAGCGGAGCGCGATCGTTACCGTACGCTAGTGGAAGAGCTGCGTTGTCCAAAATGTCAGAATCAAAACATTGCCGATTCTGATGCGCCGATTGCCATGGACATGCGTGATGAGATCTTTAAGAAACTCGAAGAAGGTCAAAGCAACGAGCAGATTGTTGAATTTCTGGTTGACCGCTACGGTGACTTTGTACGTTACAAACCACCCGTTAACAAAAAAACGCTGATTCTCTGGTATGGCCCTGCTGCGTTCTTAACCTTTGGTTTTGCGATGGTTGCGATGATTGTTATCCGTCGTCGTCGCTCAACACGAACAGAACAAAATGAGCAGCAGCTGTCTAGCGATGAAAAAGCTCGCTTGTCAGACATTCTTAAGCAAGATAAGTAGGATACCCCATCGTTATGACACAGTTTTGGATTTACGCCGCGCTACTATTGTTTGCAGCGTTGATGTTATTACTCTGGCCGGTACTGCGCGGTCGTAAAGATCAAGCTGAAGAAGATCGCACAGCACTCAATATTGCTTTGTATGAAGAGCACATTGCCGAACTCGAAGCACAGCACGCCAATGGTGCGCTGTCGGCAGATCAACTCAAAGAAGGGCGTCTTGAAGCCGACCGCGAGTTGCTTGACGACACTGATGTTGGCCGTCCTAAGCAGAGTGTAAACCTCGGTAATGCATTGCCTTTAATTGCCGCCCTGTTAGTGCCCATTGCCGGTTTAGGCTTGTATTTGCATTGGGGTGCCAGCGAAAAAGTTGAATTAACCCTGAGTCTTGCCGAGCAGCCAAAAACCGTTGAAGAAATGATCAAGCGTCTAGAAGACACTGTGCGTTTGCAGCCAGAATCAGTTGATGCGTGGTACTTCTTAGGCCGTACTTATATGTCTGAGCAGCGTCCTAAAGAAGCTGCACATGCTTACGAGAAAACCATTGAGTTGGTTGGCCGTCAGCCTGATTTACTCGGGCAGTGGGCACAGGCGTTGTACTTTGCCAATGGCAATAAATGGACGGCTGAACTGCAAAGTTTGCTTGACGAAGCATTAAGTCAAGACCCCAATGAAGCAACCAGCTTAGGTTTGCTGGGTATTGCCGCCTTTGAAGATAAGCGTTTCCAAGATGCGATTGATGCCTGGACACAGTTGTCTAAATCACTTGACCCACAAGACCCATCCTATCAAGCGATTCAGACCGGTATTGAACGTGCGCGTAGCAGTTTAGCTGAAACGCCACAGGCCAGCGCTGAGGCCAATGCCAGCCAGGATACAGCGACTGCTGAGCCTGCACCGGCGACAGTCAGTGATTACAAACTGCTGGTTGATGTCACCATTAGCGATGAAGTGCTCAAGCAGGCAGCGGCCACTGATACTGTATTTGTTTTTGCCCGCGCTGAAAGTGGCCCGCCCATGCCGCTCGCAGCTAAACGCCTCACCGTGGCTGATCTGCCAGCCAGCATTGCGCTGACGGATGAAGACTCCTTGCTGCCACAGTTAAAACTGTCCAGCATTGGCCGGGTAAAACTGCAAGCCAGCGTTTCCAGCAGTGGCGATGCGATGCAAGCACAGTGGTCGAGCGAGTCGATTTTGATTGATGCCACAGAAGAGGGCGTTAAACACCCTTTACGGATTGATCAAAAGAACTAAGTAAACCGAAGCTGTGCAACTAAGCCGCTGACCTGTTGTAAGGATAAGCGGCTTAGTAGTTTTTGCCTGTTAAGAAATGTCAGAAAATATTTGAGCATTGATCATGACTAGAAAACTATTAACCGCCGAAGGCTACGCCAAACTTAAAGACGAACTGGAGTATCTGGTTCGTAAACACCGACCAGAAATCACCGAAATAGTCTCTTGGGCTGCCAGCCTCGGCGATCGCTCAGAAAACGCAGATTACCAATACAACAAACGCAAGCTGCGAGAGATCGACCGAAGAATCAGACACTTAACCAAATTGTTTGAAGTTGCAGAAATGGTTGAGTACAGCCCTGTACAAGAAGGCAAAGTCTACTTTGGCGCGTGGTGCGAGCTTGAGAATGATGACGGAAAAATTGTTCGGTTTCGTATCGTTGGTGATGAAGAGATTTTCGGCAATAACGATTACATCTCCCTCAAATCACCAATGGCCAAAGCCTGCTTAGGCAAAACAGTCGATGATGAAATAACTGTACACACCCCAAGCGGTGAAGTGCACTGGCACGTGGTTAAAATTGGGTACAACATCGAAAGCCAGCCTGATAGCGATACCAACTCAAACTAGCTCATGTTTAAAGCATCATAAAAAGAAAACTTGTAGCTTGCAAAGCACTTGCGCTGATCCAGCGCGAATATAATCCAACAATATCGCTTTATTTAAACAAGCCCAGATCAGCCTTGGTCAACAGCGCCATGCTTGAGCGACATAGAATTGATTAAAATAATAACCAGCATGCTCGTTTACCCGTTGCAGCATGCACGCTTTTGCACAAAAAAATATACAAAGCCCTTTGAAAACATTAAGTTATAGCCCGCCTCGGCGTAATAGTAGGCATGGGCAAGGAGTGTTTTTGTGCATGCCTGTTTTACGGCCGTTATTTGAGTGGCTGGTGAGCTAAAAGACTAATGTAAACAATGGCTTACTTTTAGATAAATCAAGTAGGCCTAGCGGCGAAACGCGCATGCTTGCTAATATAATGTTATGAGGGCTAAGTTATGACTGTGACACCCCACCTGTTTGGTAGGGCCGGCGACGTTTATCCCAGGGTACTCAGGGATGTCGTTGGTGAGGCATCTGGAACAGCATACTCGTTCATGGAGATTGAACAGTTTGAAACCTTGCTACCCAGCAAAATGAATCAGGTCTATTGGGAAGAGATCCTATATCGAGCGCATTGGGCGGCCGTCGCTAATTCAATTCGCCACCTTCGCTGGTTTGATGCATGTGTCGTTCATTCGACTACGCAGCCAAACTACTTGGCATTTTGCGCAGCCTTGCGGGGGCTACTTGAATCTGCAGCTGATACAAAACATTCTCTAGAAGCAGTTCCTATTACAATCGCTTCTTCTGCCGGTAATATACTCAAAGCATTAGACGGAAAACTAGATGGTTCTTTCTTCATTAGTACTGAGTTAGAGAACTGCCTGATACATTTCCACCATGCTCGGAAGGTTGGAAAAGAAGAGGACGCGCCACCCACTCACAGGGCTGAAACAGCTGCGAAATATGTAAGCGCGTTAGATCATTCACAATATCCCGTAAAAGCACTGTACTCAGAGCTTTGTCAGGTAGTTCACCCTGCGGAGCCCTCACTGCATTGGCTTTCACATGTAAGTGAGAATGGATGGGAAGTCGGAGCGCAGGATGATATCGGAAGCATCCATAAACTGGTTGATCGATACAAAGAAAGCATAAGCTGGATTCAGCAGAATTCGGGCAACATCACCATCCTTTTGTGTCAGGTGCTAAATTCGTTGCCACGAAAACAGCTGCATATTGAATCTGTGAAGCCGTGGAACATGAGTGAGCTTCCGGTACACCGAAAAATAAAAAATGAGTTTGGCCGGCACGGTGTCCAATGGCCATCATAACAATTCGCGTAAGGCGGACGTCCCTGTCGGGCCGCCGCTTCGCTCCGCGTTAGAGCATTACAGAAGGTAGAGATAGGACGATGGATAAGCTTTTGTACCAATTTATTGAGAATCTCAGTGCGGGTGATCTCTGGTACGGGTTTTTGATGCTTGGGGTTTTTTACATTCTCAAGAAAGAGCCATTTAAAGTTTTTACCCATTTTTCAGAAAAAAAGACGAAGGACCTTTCGCAGGCTCAAGCATTACTGGAAAGTGGGAAGTTGAGTAAGGATGCAGATAATTTACTTCAAGAGCATATCGAGCAGGAACTATTTGTTAAATATTATGGGATCCGTGCGGGAAAGGAGATGCGTTCTGCTTTACTTAAGTTTTATAACAAAAATCAAGCCGAAATCGGCTGGCACGACCTTCGTCGCGCATATTCGTCTATTTATTTAGATGGAACGAAGGTTAAGGTTAATATTAAGTGGTGGGAACACCCGATGCGATGGTTAGTTACTGCTATTAGTTGGAGTATTGGGGCATATGCGATTTTTGTGCTTATTGTCGCGGCTGTTGCAAGGACAGAAAACCAACTACATTTCTTTGGTCTTAGCATTATGGCCATTTTTCTTCTCGTGCTAGCGTTGTTTTTCTCGAGCTTGAATTGGCCCTATCATAGCGCCCGAAAGGTGTTGGCGGGGCAGAATTGAGCTCTAACAAAACCAAGCACCGCGACAGCTTTTTCGTTGCGGCTGCGCCTCCACTATAAAGCCACGCGTGTTGGCGGCGTTATGTTTCTCAGTTTAACAATTGGAGTTAACTGTCATGTCGGATGACACTGAAGAATCTAAAAAGGATAAGGCCTTTACGCATTTAATGCGTGAGCAGTCCGAGATCCTTGAAAATTATGGCAAGAAGGCTGATAAGTTGATGCAATCCATCCAGAACAACTTTGAAAAGGATTATTCATCTTTCTGTGTCGGAGCAGGTGGACTGGCGGTAATAGCTAGTGTAGGGCTGGTTGTTTTAGATAAGTCCATTAGCTTCTCCATCATGCTGTCAGTTCTTGGATTTGCACTCCTTATAGCTGGCGTGGTGCTAAGGGTTATTTCTGCAAAGATAAGGCTTGAATGTCTACCAAAAATTCTGGAGCTGGAAAAGGATATTGCGCAAATTCAATTCAAACAGAAAATTTCTTATCGGTACTGGCTAGGTGAGAAACCTCATAAGCTCGATGAGGATAAGTTCAGACTTCTGCTGGGACTTGATATCAAAAGTGCGCCGAAAGACGATGAAGAACCCAGATTGCTTACGAGTGAAGAATAAACATAACAAACAGTTCCTGGGTAACCAAATCATCTCGCCATGCCTTTTGCAAACGACGCAAAAGCCACGTCAACATGCTTTGGTGTCAGAACATGGGCGTTATGCATAAGGAGAAATAATGGAGTCATTTAATGCCGTCCATGACCTCATGGAAGCACATAATTTAAAATCCGATCAATTTGGCAATTTAAATTTTGAAGCTTTTGTCGAGTATCATAGTTCTGCTGGGAGCGCGTCAGAAGTAACAGCTGTCAGGATCATACGTAATGGCTACCAAGATGGACAAATAAGCTTGGAGGAGTCAGGCGATTTAGTTGCAGAAAACTATCACCTAGATTTCACAACACAATATCAAAAATATAGCTTCTCAGAAGTGGATAATAAATTGTTTGTGTCGGGCAACTCACCCAAAATGGGCGGTAAATATAATGTCGCTATATCTCCTGTGTAACTGCATAACAAGGACAATCACAAACGCCGGCAAGCTGGTTGGACTCGCTGACGCTCGCCTGTGTTGGAGGCGTTATTAAACCCTGCTAGCTTTGGTGTTAAATTTAAGGATATAAATATATGAATACGGCTGTTGAACACACTAGGGCTAAATTCTGGAAGTGCGCATTACAAGTAAACCCTTCAAGTTATATACAGTACCGAGGGCAAAGTCAGGATATTTCAGAAGATAACTACAACCAGAGATTATTAGAAGTCTGCCTTGAGGAATCAATAAAGGTTGTGGGAATAGCCGACCATGGCAATGTTGATTCTGTGATGAAAATTAAATCAACCTTTAATGCGCAAGGAGTCATCGTATTTCCGGGATTTGAAATTGCATCTAGTGAAAAAATACATTTAGTTTGTTTGTATCCAGAAGATACAAGTCTTCAAACTTTAAATAATTATTTGTATGAGTTTGATATAGATACTTCCAACGGTACAAAGCCATCAACTAAAAGTGCTGACTTTATTCTGTCAACAGTTATCGAAAAAGGTGGCTTTGTGTATGCCGCACATTGCACAGATGACAACGGGGTTTTGAAGCAAAAATTAAACAATATTTGGAAAAATCCGAATTTACATGCAGCACAAATCCCTACTTCATTAGAAGCATTAAAAGAGCAAGGTGATCAAGCAAATCACCAGATCCTTCTAAATAAAAACCCTGATTATAAGCGTGAAAAAAAGATTGCGATTATAAATGCTAAAGATATAGAAGGCCCTGAAACATTAAGGAAAGAAAATGCGACTTGCTTGGTGAAAATGACAGAGCCATGCTTTTCCTCATTTAAACTAGCGTTTGCAGATTCTGAATCCCGTGTTCGCCTCAACTCCGATATTAAAGAAAAATATTACTCTAGAATAGAGTCTGTTAGGTTTGTTGGTGGGTTTCTTGATGGAGTTAATATAAACTATTCCGAGCATTTGAATGCTTTAATAGGCGGTAGAGGAACAGGTAAATCGACTTTAATAGAGTCAATGCGCTATATTTTAAATATTGAACCTATTAGTAAAGAAACAAAAGCACAACATCTTAAAGTTATAAAACAGAATCTTGGTTCAGGGTTCGCTGAATTGACTGTAAGATCAGCAGTAAAACATGGAAAATTATATAAAATATCAAGACGCTATGGTGAATCTCCAATAGTAAAAGATGAAAGCGGGTCTGTTTCTACTTTTTCTCCTAGAGATTTATTACCCAATATTGAAATCTTTGGTCAAAATGAAATCCATGATATCGCCAAAGAATCAAGTGAGCAGCTAAAAGTAGTAGAGCGATTTCTAAATACAGATAAAATTGAGCAAGAGTCAGGTATTTCAACAATTAAAGAGTCGTTAGTTGTAACAAGAAATAATATCTCTGATTTAACATCTAGCGTCTCTAGCTTGGAAGCTGATATTGAAGAATTGAAAACTCACGAGGAAGATGAAAGTAGATATAAAGAGCTTGGAATAGACCAGCAATTGAAGCTATTACCAATCGTTGAGTCGGAAAGAAGTACTTTTAAAACGGTTTCAGAAAAGATAAAAACGTTAAAGGAGGCACTAAAAGAGTTCTCTGAATCTATCCCATGCGATAATTTTATTACCGAAGAGTCTATTAAGGAGTTTCCAGATAAAATAATATTTGAAAATGCTAAATTAGCCCTAGTTGAATTGAAAAATAGCCTCAATCAATCTATTGCAAAAATGGAATTGGATTCAGAAAATTCTCAGAAGAAGATAGAGTTACTTGATAAAGAACTTCAAGAAAGCATAGATAAACAAGAAGACTCCATCACTAAAGAGTTTAGAAAGTTGGCTCCTGTTGAAGGTTTAACTGGAAAACAAATTGGAGAACAATATCGGGATCTAATTAAAAATATCGAGAGATTAAAACCTAAGCGTGCGGAACTTGTAACTGAACAAGGTAAACTGGACAAAGAAGTAGCTAAAAGACATGCTCTACTGGCTGAGTTGTCCGAGAAAAAAACTAACAGAGCGGCAGCCTTTGAAAGGGGCGTAAAAAAGTTAAATAGAAAATTAAAGGGTAATATAAAGGTAAATTATTCAGCAGAAAAAAACAGACTTGGATTAATAGAACTTATCGTAAGTTATCGTTTATCTGATGTTGCTGAGGGAAGGCTTTCTTGGATGAAAGAAGTAGAGGAGTTCTCTGCACCTCTATTAGCAGAGACTATCAAGAAAGGACAGGATGCGTTATTAGGGAAAGATTGGGGGATGACTTCTACTACCGCTAATAGATTGTCAAAAATCAGTAATAAACAAATAATGGAAATTGAAGAGTTTAAGATCGATGATTTGGTTAGTATTGAGTTGAATGTTTCGAGTATTGAAGAGCCCTTATATAAAAAACTTGATTCATTATCAACAGGTCAACAGTGTACAGCCTTATTGCACATGCTCTTACTTGATAATCAAGATCCTCTGCTATTAGATCAACCGGAAGATAATCTCGACAACGCATTTATAGCTGAAAGAATTGTTTCGCAAGTGCGAGATGCCAAACTAACTAGACAGTTTATTTTTGCTACACATAATGCAAATATACCTGTTTTTGGTGACGCTGAATGGATTGGGGTTTTGGAGTCAACGAATGAAAATGCAACGTTGCCCATTCAAAATCAAGGTTCTATAGACCAGCCAAACATTCAGAATCTTGCGGCCAAAATTCTTGAAGGTGGTGAAGACGCATTTAATCGAAGAAAAGAAAAATATGGCTTTAAGTAAGGGCTAAATAACAAGTCGTTTAAAAGGACAAAAAACAGTTGGTTTTTGCTCCTTCGTCGTTAATTTTAATCAACAATTTTTTGCCTCTTAACGAGGCGTTAGACAATTCAAAAAAAAATGAAACTATGCGTGAAGTAAATAACAAGGAATTGAACCCCAAAGAAACACTGAGAATCCTGTGGCGAGGGTTCATAATAAGCGTGGCATCAGTGCTTGCGGCATTAGCTAAAAGGAACAAATAAATGGGTGTACCTACAATAATGGTGATTGCATTCTTCGGCGGAGCGATCATTCAACTTTTATTCCGTTGCTTGCCTGTTTCTATTGTAGTACCAACTACTGCACTGTCTTTATGGATTCTATTCACTGAGTTCCTACAGCCTTATAAAGGTGGTGGTGCATCTATGTGGCCTATTGCACTATTTTTTGTCATCGCGTACTCGGCCATTGGTGCTGGTGGTGGAGCGCAGCTTATGGCTGTGATTACCAAGACAGGCAAACCCAAATAGATATTTATTTAATAGGTGCAATTTTATATTTAATATATGCATTTTCGTAGGCGGTATCTGGCAATGCGGCTCAGTACTTGAGCGGAATTATCACAGTGTAGCGCCACAATTTTCTAACAAGGCCAGGCACGGCGAAGCCTTTTCCGTTGCGGCTTTGCCTTCACTACAAAGCCGCGCATGCTGGCGGCGTTAGGTGCTTTCCGAGTAGCCGATGAAAATATTCAAACGCATTATAAAATTACTATTGGTCACTTCAATATTTGGTCTGATATTTTCCATAATGTACAGCGGCGTTATTTTAGAAATCACGAATAATAGCCAAGCCACCATAAAAGACGTTTCTATTAATTACGGCAGAGGAAGTTATCTTTTGCCAGAATTAAAGAGTGGAGAAACGGTAAAAAAGAGAGTTGGTAAAATTGGAGAAGGTGCTAACTTTGAAATAACATGGAAATCTGGAAATAATAACGCTGGTAGCGTGACATATAGCGTTTACTTCATAGATTTGCTCTCTCCAACGAGAATATCTATAACCTTTCCAAACGAAAATTCCGCATTATTAAAGTACAGTGGAAGAACATATAAATCGTATTTTAAATCTGGTACTTAATATAATATTATGGCAAGGAGATTTATGAGAGTTACTACCGACATCAGTAAAGCAGATTTGGTTCGTTTTAACTTGGCAATCTTGCCGAGACTAAGGTCTACCTACGTAACTATATTAGTCATTACTGTATTTGTATTTGGATATATCTGCTGGAAAAATGGTATCCCCCAAACCCAAAGCAACTGGATAGCTTTCACAATAGGCTCTGTTGGTGGTGGTGTTTTCGGTATGCTATTTGGTGTCATTTGCTCGATAATTTCTATTTTACTTATGTCATCTAGAAATAATGGAATCCTTGGTCATCATGAATATACACTTACAGACGAAGGGCTCCATGAGAAAACTTCTGCTAATGAGGGGGTTAGCAAATGGGCTGGTGTAACCAAAGTGAAAGTCACAGGTCCGTATTTGCTTTTTCAGATAGCGGGCTACTTATTCCATATAGTGCCAGCTCGTAGTTTCGAGACTAAAGAACAATTTAGTGAGTTTGTATCACTGTCAATGGAGTACTGGCAAAATGCACATAACAAACGCGTCAATTAGGACGCACACAAGCTAGTGTCTATTACTCGGGTGTTAGGGATCTTATGCAAAGCACTGTACTATTCATTACTATCTCGGCTTTAGTCTTACTAATACCGTTTTGCATAGTAATTTTTGTAGTTAAGTTAACTAGGATTAAAATTCCAAAAAAAACTAAAGGTTACTATGCAAGTTACATACTACTCGCAGTAGCTGCAGTATTTCTTGCGGGGGCTACTTGTCATATGTGGGGACAGATAGCATCAGGCTCTATTCGCTTTCAAGCCAGAAGTATGAATACTCCTTGGTTGTTTTTATACGAAACTCAGCCATTGTATTTTTTAGGAATGTCAGTTTTTTACATTGTATTTATCTTGGTAAGCATCGGTGCGCTTGTAATAATGCATAAAAAAATAGAAGCTCATTTCCGCAAGAAACTCTGACAACTGTTTCAAGCCGTTCGCTTCGCTCACTAGAGCGGGCTCAAGCCTGACACTTAACCAAATATTAGGTTTTGCAGCATGAAAGTATCAACAACATCATCGTCTCTACAGAAAATGAGCTTCATTGGTGGGAGCCAACCGCTATGGAAGGCATTCTGGGTTTTGTATGTTATAGGTAGCCTTTCTTTCACGGCTATTTTCGTAGTACTAATAAAGCTCCTCTCAACAAGCCATGTACTATTGCAAGCAAGTTATATTTTAAATCTACAGACAGAAAAAATTTTAGTAATGGTCGCCACTACAACTGTAGTGATCTATATTATGTATTTCTTGTTTTGTTCAATTTCTGTCTGGCGCTGCTCGACAAACACCGTTAAAAAATATTGGGAGCTTCTCGCTAAATTTATAATTTCAATAAACTTTGCTTGGGTTTTTTGGAAAGCATTTGTCGCCTTTGGCTCTTTAGTAACGTACTTTTCTCACCAGTGAATTGCGTAAAACCTAACAACTGCTTCAAACCGTTCGCTTCGCTCACTTGGACGGGATAAAACCCGGCCCTTAACCAAGCATCAGAGACAGCACGAATGTACGTATTAAAAATCATCAAATGGATACTCATTTCTATAGGCACCGTTTTTCTAGTGCTTTTATCTTTACTTATATTTGCTTATTGGTATATGAGTTCTGGGGTTTTCAGTTCTGATTCCTTTGATAAAACAAAATGGCACGCAGCAATAACTGATGCAAGCGATGCCACTTGCTATCGTGGAGGAATGGCTAAAGACATACAAAACAACTTGTTATCAAAAGCGATGACTGAAAGTGATGTGATAATTTTACTTGGCAAACCCAGTGGGCACTTTACGAAACAAGAGTATCAATACTCACTTGGCATGTGCAGTGGCCTGGGAATTGATTACGACAACTTGCATATCTACTTCGATAAGCAAGGTTATTTTTCTGAAGCAAAAATTATTCAGCATTGAGTAAGCATCCTCTAACAACTGGCTCAAACCGTTCGCAGCACTCGCCGGGACGGGCAAAGCCGGCTCCTTAATCAAACAGTAGGTTCACATCTGATGCATTGGATCATGTTTATATTAGTATCTATCTTCACTGCATTTGTGAATCTTGTGTTTTTGGCTAGCAATTCATCAGTAAGCCAAAAGCCTGTAATAATTTTCAACGGCGTGATGCTTGCTGGCTATCTTCTTATGTATATTTTCTACGGAAGTAAAAGACAAAAAACGCTAAAGTACTGGCAACCCATTAAAGCAAAAACGAAGTCAATATTTTTACGCCTGCTGCTAATTGGGCTATGCGTTGGAGCACTGCTGTTAGCATATAAACTTTCACAGGCAGCAACTTGTAGCGAATTTTTGCTGCACAGTAGGGGCGCTGTCTTTAGTTGGGCGCTAACCTTTATTTGTAAATTTACTGGGCCAATAGTCCCAGCAATAATTATTTTATCCTTAAGCGCATGGATGCTTCCTAGCCTGGTCAAAATAGTCTGGCAAAGAACCTAGCTAATGTTTAACAGTCTTTGTTGCTTTCACTTGGATGATCGTAGGTCTGCCTCTTAACCAAAGTTAGCATCCAATAAATGTCTGATATATCATTATATTCACGCGTAAACTCATTCGCAGTAATTGTTTTGGAATTTTATGAATAAAAAAGAACCCGTATATTCTGAGAGCTGCCCTTTGTGTAATGAGCCTAATAACTGTGGTAATTTGTCCAGCAATAATGAAGCTTGTTGGTGTATGGATAAGAACGTTATGTTTCCTGAAAGCCTATTAAGGCAGGTCGTCGATTCAGCTAAAAATAAAGCCTGTATCTGTCAAGCTTGTACATACAAGCATAAAGATAATTCAGTAGTGATTTGATTTGTCATAGGTATCAAAGTTGATACCTTGCTGTCTACCTGCACCATGGAGCGTAACGTGATCGAATTAATTCTTCTCCTGCTTATATATAGTTCCATCTGGTTTGTGCCGCTCTCAATTAATGTGAGACGGCGTAAAAATGGCCAAAGACCATATTGGGGGCTTTTCGTAGTAACGCTGCTTCTAGAAATTGCTGTGGTCTATCTCGTACTTTATGCAGGGCAATCATCAAGTTATAAATTATTAGTGGCGCTCTTAGGCCCGGTAATAGCCTCGATCCTGGCGGCTGCTTTTTACCTGTTGCTGGCAAGAGCCATGGATGCGAAAAGCACTTCCTCTTGATCTAGAAAAACTCCCTATAATGAGCGACTTCGTTAATCCAGCCAGGAAGCACCGTATGACCGTCGCACTGCACCGTTTGTATTCCTTTCGCCGTTGCCCTTATGCGATGCGTGCTCGGCTCGGTATTGTGTTTGCTGAACTGCAGGTGGAGTTGCGTGAGATTGTGCTGAAAAATAAGCCGGCGCAGATGCTGGTGATCAGCCCTAAAGGTACGGTTCCTGTGCTTGAGTTAGTTGAGACCGATGGCTCTCAGAAATGCGTGATCGAGGAAAGCCGAGAAATACTGCAGTGGGTGCTGGAGCAGCATGATCCGCAAGGTTTGTTGGACGCAGATCCTGTCAGTGCTAATGCTTTAATCGAGCAGAACGATAACGAGTTTAAACGCTGGCTTGATCGCTATAAATACGCTGATCGTCATCCGGAACTTTCTCAGATTGAGTACCGAGAGCGGGGCGAGGTGTTTTTGCAGGTGTTAGAAAACTTACTGGCTAAGCATAAGTATCTGCTGGGGGATAATATCAGCAGCGCGGATATTGGCATCATGCCTTTTGTGCGCCAGTTCGCCCATGTTGATCAGGACGTTTTTTACAGTCTGCCTTATCCGCATCTACAGCAGTGGCTGAGGAATTGGTTGCAGCATCCAGCGTTCCAGCAAGTCATGGTCAAATTCCAAGCGTGGCAGGAAGGTGATCAGGCAGTGGTATTTCCAACAGACAGTCCCTTTTAGACGTTAGCCAAATACCATGCTTGGAGCATGCTTATGAAATTTACAGATATTTCCCCTGCGTTCTCTGGGCTCTTGGCCAAAATGACTGCTACAGGGCTCGATAGCTCAGGCGAGTTGGCGACGCCGTCCTGGCTAAGCTTCGTTGATTCAGTGCTGCGCGGCATCGGCCAAGTGATGCTGCAGAACAATAGCTACACGGGTTTGCTTTTCTTATTGGGGGTTTTCTACAGCTCAACGCTCTCAGGCTTGGCCGTTCTGCTTGGCACCGCTGCCAGTACTGCAACGGCGATGCTGTTGGGCGTGGAGCGGACGGATGTTCGCGCTGGATTATTCGGCTTCAACGGTGCGCTGGTTGCCATAGCATTGCTGTATTTTCTTGAGCCAAGTGCATTGGTGTTTGGCTATGTTGTGCTGGCTGCAGCGTGCACAACGGTGATGATGTCGGCGCTGATGACCTTTTTAGACAAGTGGGGCATTCCAGCACTGACCGCTCCTTTTGTTTTTACCACAGTATTGTTTATCTTAGCCTGCGCACGTTTTGGTCGACTGCAGTCAACCGGCATCCTGCCCACAGCAGGACTGCCTAAGGCAGCAACGGTTGAAGGGATTGTCACGGCATCGACTCTCACTGAAGGTTTGTTTAGCGGCATTGCTCAGGTGTTTTTTCAGGGCAGCGTTGTCACTGGCCTTATCTTTGCTGTTGGCTTGCTGATCAGTTCGCGAGCTGTCTTTGCTGCAGCGTTACTAGGCTCTCTGATCGGCGCATTGGTTGCATGGGCGATGGGAGCTGCGGAACCTGCGATTAGCTCAGGTGCTTTTGGTTTTAACTGTGTGCTAACAGCA
The DNA here is from genome assembly GCF_000421765.1 of Denitrificimonas caeni DSM 24390. Lineage (GTDB taxonomy): Bacteria > Pseudomonadota > Gammaproteobacteria > Pseudomonadales > Pseudomonadaceae > Denitrificimonas > Denitrificimonas caeni. The sequence continues at coordinate 279,269 of NZ_ATXQ01000004.1, forward strand.
ATTGTATTTAGTCGTGGATTCTTCGAGGTCAATGCCAACTCTATCGTCTATGGGTTACTTGCTGTGGTGGTGACCGCCGTGGTGTTTGCTGCGCTATCTGCGGCGCTGGAGCCCTTAGGTATGCCCGCTCTAACATCTCCATTTGTACTGACTGTTTGGCTTTTCTTATTGGCCAGTCCGCGTTTTTTACGGGTGCGTATGGCTGGTTCGCAATGATTCTCTGCTGGGTAAACCCTATGCGCCAATGCCACTGTGTGGCGCGTTATAACTCAAACTTTAGGTATTCAAGATGAAACCAAGCATCGTTATTCTCAGTCTGCTTTTGTTGTTTTCCGGATCTTCTTTTGCCCAAGGCTATGGCGTCTATGAGCCTATAAAAATACTCGTGGTCACTGAAACCAGTGCAGGGAAAAAACACAGTTTGGATTTAAAATATCTAGATCAAATTATTTATGACTTATCTTTGCATGCAAAAAATTATCCGCCAAAATTCACTAGCGAAAGTGACAAGCAGCGTGCAACACGTGATGTGAAAACGCTCTCTGGAATGTTGGATGCTTTGGTTGATACGCCGCAAGCGTCCCCTGAGTTGTTAAAACGAACCAGTTTGTTAAACAGTATCGGTCACAATTTAGATGTGTCTGGAGCTGCACAAAAAGCTGATCGGGATTTTCAAAACCTGCTAAAACAGCAGCCTGATAACCCAACAGCTAATTTTGCATACGGTGCTTTTCTCGGCGGCAGTAATCAAAGCGACAAAGCCTTACCCTATTTAGAGCGCTCAGCAAAGGCTGGCTACAGCGATGCGTACTATGCGTTGGGTATGGCGCACTTGATGCAAAATAATACTGAATTGGCTTTAGAAAACTTTGAAAGCTATAAAAGTCATAGACCTGATGATCAAAGCGTTGAGCAAATAATCATCGCCATTAAAAGTGGAAATATACAGTTAAATGCTAAGTAAATTATCTAGTGCAAGGTGAGGACTACGATGATTTCCAATCGATGAGCCACCTCAAAAACTATGTTGCCGATACTGTGCCAGACTTTGCTTACTTAACGTTTTTTCAGTAACCAATCGCCTTCAATAGCGGTAAAACTTGAGGCGGCACGAATTAATGAAAAAGCAGTCAACTCAGGCACGCCAAATACATCAACAGTGACGTTGTGCAGATCACGCACGCGCTGCACCAAAAGATCAAAATCCCCATCACCGGAAACCAAAACTAAGCGATCTGTTTGTGCGGCGTATTCCATCGCATCCAAGGTAATGCCGACATCCCAGTCACCTTTGCTGCTGCCGTCGGCGCGCTGCACGTAAGGTTTAAGTTTTACCTCAAAGCCAATGGCGCGCAAAATATTTTGAAATTGTCGCTGTTTTTCATCGCCACGCTCTGTTGCGTAAGCGATTGCTTTAACCACTTCATGGCCAGCGCTGACCTCGCGCCATAAACGATTGTAATCAAAGCTGGCAGCGTAAGCTTGGCGGGTGGTGTAATAAATATTTTGCACATCAACCAGAATAACCACACGACTCATCTGTATTTACCTGTTAAATAATCAAGCAGTATAGGTGTGCTAGTTCAAATAAACACAATAGAACAAACAAAGACTTTCATTTTGCATTAAAATACGTAAACGGCTAAGTTAGCCTCGCAACGAGCAGAAACCTACGTAAGTGGTTTTATAGAAGCCTTAAAAATATCGTTAAGGAGAGACTTATGGGATTTTTTAGCAATATTCTTTCAAAACTAGGTATTGGCAGTGCTGAAGCAGCACAAGTCGATGCGCCTCAAGCAGACGTCGCGGTTGCGTCATCAGTAGAGCCAACAGCGGCTTCAATTGCTGTGGTCGATGTGGTTGCCCAACTTGAAGAACGTGCTGCTGCAAACCCACAGAAACTCAACTGGCGAGTATCTATTGTTGATTTGCTCAAATTGCTTGATATCGATAGCAGTCTTGCAGCACGTAAAGAGCTTGCAGCAGAACTTGCTTGCCCAAGTGAATTGATGGGCGATTCTGCGCAAATGAACATGTGGCTACACAAAACTGTGCTAGCGCGCATTGCTGAGAATGGCGGCAACATTCCACAAGAGTTATTAAGTTAATTTAGCTTTATCTATAAGGGTGTTCACTGCAATTCACCCATACTCTTATCCAAATGATCTGTTTTTCATTCATTGCTAGTCAGTGACACATGGATGAAAAACAGCTGGAGCTTGCTGCCGAAATCTTGCTTTATGCGGCATTGATCGGTTTAAGAAACAAACACAAGTGGTTTTAAGTAAAATTGCTCGTGGTGTTTTTTGTTACGTTGTTTCATCAATTAGTTATTTTCACCATAAAGGTTTTAAAAAAGTATGACGTTGTTTTTAGCTTCCACCTCGCCTAGACGGCGAGAGTTGTTAGCACAGGCAGGAATTGAATTTACTGTGTTAGACGTGGCAATTGATGAATCACAGCGTCCCAGTGAGCTGCCAACAGCTTATGTTGAACGCCTTGCCAAAGAGAAAGCTGAAGCAGGTTTTCTAACTGTTGAAAGTGACGAAAATGCCGTGGTACTGGCGGCTGACACTATTGTGGTCTTAGAGGATGATATTCTCGGCAAGCCACAAAACAAAGCACACGCACATGAAATGCTGCGCTCATTATCAGGTCGTTCGCATGTAGTAATGACGGCCTTTGCGATTAAAACCCATAAACAAATTCGTGTGCAGCGAGTCAATACCACCGTTTTCTTTCGTCCTCTTACCAGTAAAGAAATTGAATGGTACTGGCAGACCGGTGAGCAGTTGGACAAAGCGGGCGGTTACGGTATTCAGAGTAAAGGCGGGATCTTTGTGAGCTCGATTTCAGGCAGTTACAGTGCCGTTGTCGGCTTGCCTTTAGCTGAAGTTGTGGTTGCGCTTCGCGGTTTAGGTATTCAGGCGGATGTGCTGAGTATTGATTGAGTGCTGCACGCTTCTTGCGGGCGAGCCGCCCGCGCGCCTAGATGAAAAGTTGTAAACACTAAAAATGATTAATTAGTGCTTCGAGGTGGCTATGGTGAGCGAAGCCATGGCTGACGAAGCGCCGGAGTTGAACCTTAGATAGGTTCGTCGGCGGCTTAACGGTTTTCTCGAAGTACGGCAGGCTCAGTGATATCAAAGGTTATCGAGTAACTCACGCATTCTTATCAGTACGGCATTTAAGCCATTGCTGCGCGATGGCGAGAGCTGGCGACTTAAACCGAGCTGAGCGAACCAGTCAGTCACGTCAATCGCTGTTATTTGCTCTGCATCCAAACCTTCAATACGCAGCAATAACAGCGCTAATAAACCGCGCAGTAAGCGCGCTTCACTGGCCGCTTGAAAACGTGGCGGCACAGCTTCTCGATCCAGCAGTAACCAAACCCGAGTCTCGCAGCCATGCACCAAGTTGTCTTCTGTACGCAGTGTTTGCGGCAGTTCTTGCAGTTGCGCACCGCGTTGTAACAACAATCGAGCGCGTTGCTCCCATTGCTCACAGGCTTGGAATTCATCGATAGCTTGCTGCGCTGTTGTACTAAGTTGATTCACTGCAAAATCTCTAAGGCTTGATCTAAGGCGGCAAAAAATCGCTGCAGATCATCCCCATTGTTATACATCGCGAGCGAAACCCGCAGCGCGCCGGCTAAACCTAAGCTGTGCAGCAGTGGCATAGCGCAGTGATGTCCGGCGCGTACCGCGATACCTTGTTCACCAAGCAATAAGGCCAAATCAGCATGATGCACCTGCGGCGCATTAAAGCTGACCAAAGCACAGTTAGGTGAGCCAATAATCTGCATGCCACGCGCCTGTAAACCCTGTAATAGGGCAGCATGCAAAGCCGCCTCATGTGTAGCGATTGCTTGGCTGTCTAAGCTTTGTAGCCACTCCAAGGTGGCAGCAAAGGCGATAATGTTGGCCGTACTGGGCGTGCCGGGCTCAAAACCCAAAGGTGCGGGTAAAAACTCCGCGTGTTGGTAATCACAATGGCGCACCATTTCGCCGCCGAATTGCCAATGACGTAATGCTGGCACTGCACGCTCGCGGGCAAACAGCAGACCAACACCATCAGGGCCGTACACTTTATGTGCCGAGCAGACAAAAAAATCACAATCCAGTTGCTGCAAATTAGGGCGCTCATGCACTGCGGCTTGTGCGCCATCAATCACTGTCCAAGCGCCGATCTTGCGCGCTGCGCTGAGCAGTGCTGATAAGGATTGTTTATGACCGACAACGTTGGAGAGCGCGCTGATCGCAACAATCCGGCTGCGTGTTGATAGCTGTGCAATGGCTTGATCAATATCTAAATGGCCGTCGGTATCCATCGGCAAAACTTTCAAGATCAAACCGCGCGCTAGAGCCAATTGTTGCCAAGGAAGGAGGTTGGCGTGATGCTCGTAAGCGCTGATCAGAATTTCATCGCCGGCTTGTAAGTGATGAGCCAAAGCTTGGCTGAGCAGGTTGATGCCTTCCGTGGTGCCCTTGGTGAAAATCAGCGTGTCTTGCGCGTCTGCTTGTAGCCATTTGGCAATGCTGCTGCGTGCGTTCTCAAAGGCGCGTGTGGCACGTTCCCCAGGCTGATGTTGTGCTCGATGCACATTGGCCACACCTTGTTGATAGTGCTGAGCAAGGGCGTCAAGCATGCTTTGCGGCTTTTGCGCAGTGGCCGCGCTATCCAGCCAAACTTGCTGCTGCTCTGCGAATGCCAGAATACCGGGGAAAAATTGACGCCAAGGGGAGGGCAGAAACATTGCGAAAATATCCACTACAGGAGAGCAATAGAATTAATACGAGTGCTTTTGTTGCTAAAGCAAAGATGAGCAGCAAAATGTATTGAGCTGCTCATCTTTTTTGCCGTTACTGCGCTTTATCGACGGAACATTCCACTGCACCTGTTTCAGGATTGCGGTAGAAGGATAGATCATCTTGCAGCGCCAGTTCACTGGCCAATACGGTTTTTAATACCTGTTTGGCACTGTCCAGTACTGTCACTTGCGTGTCGGCGGTCAGCCATAAACCAGTTTCTACTGTATTGCGGTTACCAAGAGAGATACCCACACCCGCATGACTGTTAATCACACAGTGATTGCCTAAGCTAAGCAGCGGCTGATTAGTGGAGCTGGACATTGAACAGCCGCCTTGCAGTGTTGAATCAGCGCCAATCAGGACACCAGAAGCAATACAACCATCAATGGTGCTAGCGCCTTGAGTGCCGGCATTAAAGTTGATTGAGCCTTCGTGTAGCACCACCGTACCTTCACCGACATAAGCGCCTAAGCGTACGCGTGCAGCATCGGCAATATGAATGCCTTTGGGCACTACGTAGTCGGTTAATTTAGGTAGTTTGTCGACTGAAAAGACATCGAGCATACGGCCTTTAATGCGTTCTTCCAGTTGCAGTTCGGCCACTTCATTGATATCAATCGCGCCGCGGTTAGTCCACGCCACATTCGGCAGCACGTTAAATAAATCGGTCAGATTGATTTCGTGTGGCTTACATAAGCGGTGCGAAATCAGCTGCAATTTAAGATAAGCCTCAGGCACTGATGCAGGTTGTACGTCGTGCTCGAGAATGCAGGCCACAGTAGGTTTGTGACTTTCAGCGAGTCGCACTAATAACGCGCTTTGTTCTGGCGCGATATACTTTAATGCGCTGGCTAAATCAGAGGCAGTAGCGAAATTAAAATCAATAATCTGGTTGCCACCTTGGTAACCCAAAATTGCTTTAACGCGTTCGGTAAAAACGCTGCTGGGTTGCAGTAATGGCTTAGGGAAAAATACTTCTAACCATTGATCGGTACGGTTACGGGTGCCGACGCCAAAGGCAATGCTAAACAGAGAATGTGACATGAAAATTCCTTTTGCGAGAGACTGACTTAGAGCGTGTTATGAGTATAGCGCTTACTCAGTAAAAGCGTTTTGATACAACTCAGGCTTAAAGCCTATAACTGTACGCTGACCTAAATCCAGTACCGGACGCTTGATCATGGATGGTTGTGCCAGCATCAAGGCAATGGCTTTAGTTTGATCAAGATCGGCTTTGCTGGCGTCATCGAGTTTACGGAAAGTTGTTCCTGCACGATTAAGAATTTTTTCCCAGCCGTGCTCGTTACACCACTGTTCTAAATGTGCTTGATCAATACCTGCGCTTTTGTAGTCATGAAAGTTATAGGCTTTGCCTTGCTCGTCCAGCCAAGTGCGGGCTTTCTTCATGGTGTCGCAGGCTTTGATGCCATATAGGGTTAAAGCACTCATACAGGCCTCCTGGCAGTCTTTAATTTATTGCTAAACTGACGCGATAAACAATCGAACCAAACATGCACACCATGCCAAACATCAAGAGCGCGATGCCCCAAGAACGTGCGCGCCAGTTGTAGCCAAAGGCTAAACAAAACATGCCGATGGTGATCAGTGTCGTCATGACGTTAAGTGGATTGTCCATGGTGTTCCTTATTTAATAAGTATTGGATAAATGGGTGACTGTACCATTGGCGCCAGTCGACAGTTGAGCAATCATGCTTTCCTGCAAGGCATGGCACAGTTCTGGGTCAGATAAAGGTTGGCCGTTGACGTCAGTGATAAAAAACACGTCTTCGATGCGCTCACCTAAAGTAATGATCTTGGCATTAACCACTGCGAGGTTAAACTCAAGAAAAATCCCGCCAATGCGCGCCAATAAACCCGGTCGGTCAGGGGCAACCACTTCAACCACGGTATAAGGGCGCTGCGCATCATTATGAATGGTGATTTGCGGCGTAAAGGAGAAGTGCTTGAGCTGGCGCGGTACGCGGCGCTGAATGATTGCCGGATAGTTATCAGGGTTGCGTAATGCCGCGGTTAAACCTGCACGGATTTCTTGAATACGCTGATAGTCGTCGCCAATTCGATCGCCTGCGGCATCTAAAACGATATAGGTTTCGATGCTGAAGTGCCCTTTAGACGTCATGATGCGAGCATCTAAAGTGCTGAGGTCGAGTTGATCAAGGGTTGCCACGGTGACTGCAAAAAAGTCATGGCGTTGTGCGCCATAGACAAAAATCTGGGTGCCGCCATCGTATTCGCGCTGTGTGGTTTCTCGGACTAACACCAAAGGTTCAAGGCTGCTGCCGTGTTGCAAAATCGCTTCACTGTGCCAAACAATATCGCCGGCAGTGTGACGTAAAAAATAGTCATCGCCCAGTTGTGCCCAGAGTTGCTCAACAGCCTCAGCATCAGCACCGAGTTCAGTCAACAGACTTAATGCAGTGGCTTGACGGGTGGCAATCTGTTCGTCGCGCTCGAGTGGGTTTTCTAGGCCTCGGCGCAGCGCGCGGCGGGTTTCACTGTAGAGCTGACGCAATAATTGCGCACGCCAAGAGTTCCATAACGTGGGGTTGGTGGCATTGATGTCTGCCACAGTCAGTACGTATAGGTAGTCCAAGCGGGTTTGGTCGCCGACCAGCATGGCAAAGCTGTAAATTTCTTCGGGATCAGAGATGTCTTTACGCTGCGCAGTCACTGACATGACCAAGTGACTACGCACCAGCCAAGTGATTAGGCGGGTGTCCCAAGAGGGTAGTTTGTGCAGTTTGCAAAACTCTTCGGCAATATCTGCGCCGAGTAGCGAGTGATTACCGCCACGGCCTTTACCAATGTCATGGAATAAACCGGCCAAATAAATCAGCTCAGGTTTCGGCAGGCGACCAATCACGGCGCTGGCCAATGAGTATTTTTCAGCAAAGTCGGGATGGCGCAATTTGCGCAGGTGTTTAATCAGGTTCAGAGTGTGCGCATCGACCGTATAGATATGAAATAAGTCATGCTGCATTTGCCCAACGATGCGACCAAACTCGGGTAAATAACGGCCTAGAATCCCGTAGCGGTTCATCCGCCGTAGGTTCATGTGCACGCCTTCTTGGCTTTGGAATAACTCTAAAAACAAACGGGTGTTGCGCTCATCATGGCGAAACTCATCATCAATTAAATGACGATGATCGCGAAGTAGGCGAATGGTTTTCGAGCGTACACCTTTGATTTCTGGATGCTGCGCAAGCAATACGAAAATTTCTAAGATGGCCGAAGGCGTATCACTGAAAACATAAGGATTACAGGTTTCAATATAGCCACCACGGATACGAAAACGCTCATTCAGAGGTACCGGTAACTCAACGCTGTCGCTGCGCAAAATGGTTTCTTCAAAATACTGGTTAATCAAGTCTGACAGCTGCGTGATGCCCATGATCACGCGGTAGTACTTTTGCATAAAGTGTTCAATGGCTTGCTTGTTATCATCGTCTTCATAGCCAAATAAATCAGCAATTTTGCGTTGATAATCCAGTAACAAGCGGTCTTCATTGCGACCCGCGAGCATGTGTAAGGCGTAGCGCACCTGCCATAAAAAGGCACGAGCATTGGCGAGCAAGCGGTATTCGCCTTCAGTTAAAAAGCCTGGTGCCTCTAAGCTGCTTAAAGTACGCATACCAAAGCGGCGACGGGCGACCCACATAATGGTTTGTAGATCACGTAAGCCGCCTGGAGAGCCTTTAACGTTGGGTTCTAGGTTGTATTCGGTATCGTTGTATTTGTTGTGACGTTCGCGCTGTTCGGCAATTTTTCCGATAAAAAACTGCTCGCTGGACCACATGTATTGTGGACCAATCTGCTCGCGCATGGCTTCCAGTAATGGCGCTTCACCCAAAACTAGACGGCTTTCGAGCAGGTTCGTCATTATGGTTAAATCATTACGTGCTTCGTCTGCGCATTGCTGCACGGTGCGCACACTGTGGCCGACTTCTAGACCGATATCCCAGAGTAAGGTCAAAAAGCTAGAGATCTGTTCATGCAGGTATTGGTGCTCTTCGTTTTCTAGCAGAATCAGCAAGTCAATGTCGGAGTGTGGATGTAATTCAGCGCGACCATAACCGCCCACAGCCACTAAAGCGAGTTTGCAGCCACCCTGCGGACAAGACTGTAAGGACCAAGCGTGCTGCAGGAGTTGGTCAATAAACCACGCTCGCGCATGCACCAGATCATGAATGTCATTTTGATCTAGAAAACGTTGATCGAGAACCATGCGAGCATGCTCGATGGCACTACGGAATACGGGAAGATGCTGCGGTTGCTCAGTCAGCTTGTGCTGAAACTCTTCTGGATTAAACAGTTCAAGATCCATCGGCAACATGTTCAGCACCTCGCAGAGTAGCGATTGATTTACATCTTTATAGAGCCGTGCGTTTTTTCAACGTCGACTGTGTTGCAATACATTGTCGTCATTTTTTCATGCTTAAGGTGCTTGGCTGGCAAGCACCTTATAACGCTTAGCAGATTAAGACGATTTGGCCGGGAAGGTTTCATCGTTACGCAAGGTGAAAATCTCATAACCATCCGCCGTTACCACCAAGGTGTGTTCCCACTGCGCGGTTAACTTGCGGTCTTTAGTGATGGCAGTCCAGCCGTCACCAAGTAGGCGCGTCTCTTTTTTACCCAAGTTGATCATCGGCTCAATGGTAAAGGTCATGCCTTCTTTGAGTTCAAGGCCAGTACCTGCTTTGCCGTAGTGCAAAATCTGTGGCTCTTCATGGAACACTGTGCCAATGCCGTGGCCGCAATATTCACGCACCACAGAGTAGCCGTTGCTTTCTGCGTGCTGCTGGATCACCGCACCAATGTCACCGAGACGTGTGCCAGGACGGACAATTTCAATGCCTTTGTACAGACATTCTTGCGTTACTTGGCACAGGCGGTTCGCCCATTCTGGGGTGTTACCCACTAAAAACATTTTGCTGGTATCGCCAAAGTAGCCGTCTTTAATCACAGTAATATCAATATTAATGATATCGCCATCTTTCAAAGGCTTGTCATTGGGAATGCCGTGGCACACCACATGGTTAATCGAGGTGCAAATCGATTTCGGGAAGCCGTTGTAATTAAGCGGCGCTGGGATGGCTTTCTGCACATTAACAATGTGGTCGTGGCAGATGGTGTTGAGCTCGTCTGTGGTCACGCCAACTTTAACGTGCTCCTCAATCATCTCGAGCACTTGCGCAGCCAAGCGGCCTGCGATGCGCATTTTCGCGATGTCGTCAGGAGTCTTAATAGAAACGGTCATGCAATCCTCTAAGCGTCAATCACGCAGAAGTAAACAATAGAAGCGGTGATTCTAGCAGAATTCGATGATTCTGTGGGCGCCGCTATAACTGTTCTTGTCTTATTGCGCTTGGTTACGGATTAAGGCGCGTAACGCAAAACGGTTCGGATGGCATTGCTGCGCCAACTCCAATGGTAAGGGTAAGGGTTCTGTGCAAATCCATGCCGCCAGTAGTTCAGCCGCCAGCGGCGCACTCAGTAATCCGCGTGAGCCGTGGGCGGTGTTGACATATAAGCCTTGATGCCATGGACAAGGTTGCGTCAGTGGCAGGCGTGCATCTTTGCGCAAATCAGCATAGGTTTGGATAAACGATTGATGCTCCGCGACGGGACCAACCATCGGCAAATAATCAATGCTGGTGCAACGAAAAGCAGCATGGCCTTGCAGAGTTGCAACATCGATGGTGTCGGTTGCGCAGTGCAGTTGAAAAGAGGGCGCAAGTTCATGCAGCAACGCCAAGTTGCTACGGTGCTCGGCTAATGTGGCTTCTTGGCTGTCATGGGCAAAGTTAAAGCTGGCACCGATAGTGTGAGTATTGTCTCGTGCTGGAGAGATGTAGCCGTTGGCACAGACCACGCAGTTAATCGATTGGCTGGCGGTTGTCGCTGGTAACTGCGTGGTTTGTCCGCGTACGCGACTCAGCGGTAAGTGTTGTGTCTGGCTAAATTGGACAACATTGGCGGCGTTGCACAGTACCACGACTGGCGCGCTGGCAAGCAATCCGCTCTCGGTATGCACCTGCCACTGCTGGTCTACTTGAGTCAGAGTAATGGCCTGCTGGGTATTTTGGATGGTGATTAATGGGTGCTGACTCAGTGCTTGGCATAGCGCTGGCGGATGTATCCAGCCGGCTTCAGGATAGAATAAACCGCCATTTTCCAAGATGACGCCGGCCAGTTGACTGGCTTGTTGCGCATCAACGGGGCGCAATAGTGATGGCGCAAAGTGTGCCGCTAAGGCGTCGAGGCGTTTTTGCTCTTTATCGTTAAACGCCAACTGTAAAATGCCGCAGATATCCCAGTCGTTTTTGCTCAATATTGCGGAGGATTGATTATCTGCTTGCGCTGCACTAAGGGCCTCTAATAAACGCCGTATATAGCCGAAGCCTGAGAGAATAAAGCGTGATAAAGCAGTTTCATGCGCGGACAGCTTTAAATACAAAATACCTTGGGCGTTGCCTGACGCTTCTTGCGCGATTTTCTCGTGTTGTTCGATTAAGGTGACGCGCCAACCACGGGCGGCAAGACTGGCTGCGCAGGCACAACCGGCGATCCCTGCACCAATAATAATGGCATGCCGTTGTTCGTCGGCTAATCTGTGCTGCTGCGGACGAGCAAACCAAGGTGTGGTCGTGGTGTGGCAATGAGCGGGCTCATCGACTGGCTGAAAGGGACCGGCGAGCATTTCGCGTTTATGGCCAAAACCCTGCACACGTTGTACCGCGAAACCTGCGGCTAGTAAGCCACGCCGAACAAAGCCTGCACTGGTAAAGGTCGCCAGGGTGGTGTTGGTGCTGGCGAGCCGCGCCAACTGTGCAAAGACGTGCTCATTCCACATTTCAGGGTTTTTTGCAGGGGCAAAACCGTCGAGAAACCATGCGTCAACCTTGCCATCGAGTTGTTCGAGCATCGTTAGCGCATCGCCAATCAATAGCGTCAGGCTAATACGCCCATTGGCCAACGGGAAATGTTGAAAACCTGAGTGAATGGCGAGGTACTGTTGCATTAATTGTGCACGTAGCACGCCAAGTTCTGGCCATAGAGCCAGAGCTTGGTCTAAGTCAGCACGGCTTAAAGGGTATTTCTCGACGCTGATAAACTGCAAGCGCGCACCAGCTGGCGCATGAGCTAAAAAACATTGCCAAGCACAGAGAAAGTTTAAGCCAGTGCCAAAGCCCGTTTCACCAATGACAAAGGTATCGCCATTGCCTAGAGCTGCAAAACGACCAGGCAGCTGGTTGTGTTGCAAAAAGACATGTTGCGATTCGGCAAGACCAGAGGCTCTAGAAAAGTACACATCATCGAACTGGCAGGACAGCGGTTGGCCGTGCTCGTCCCAGTTTAAGTGTGCGTGATCTGTGTCTGTCATACGCTTGCCTTTAAAAATACAGTCGATACACATTGGGTGTTACTTGCTACTTGGTAAGAGCGGCATGCTTTTTGCAGAACTTGTCTTATACCCGTCAGTGATGACTGATTTTTGACGTTTTGAGTTGAGTATTTGCCATGACCGCTCCGTTATCCACACCGCAGAGCTTACAAAAAACTGTAGCTGAAAATGTGCCTGTGGTTACAGAACTGCAAGCACAACTTGAGCAGTTTACCCGCTTGAGCGAACAGTTTGCAGGCTCTTTGCAATCTATGCAGACACGTTATGCGCAAGTGCAGGATGAATTAGCTCAAGTGAGTGCGCAGCGTTTGCAAGAATTGGCGGAAAAGGAGCGCTTAGCCCAGCGCTTACAACAGATTTTAGATGTGTTGCCGGGTGCGGTGGTGATTGTTGATGGACAGGGTTTGATTAAGGAGGCCAATCCAGCAGCGACAGCGCTGTTAGGTGTTCCTTTAATTGGTGTGCTTTGGCGTGAAGTGATTGTGCAGTGTTTTGTGTATCGCGCTGATGATGGTCATGAAGTGTCATTGCATAATGGTCGTCGTGTCTCGATTGCGTTGCAAGCTTTGCCCAACGAGCCGGGTCAGTTGATTATGTTGACTGATATGACCGATACCCGTCGCTTGCAAGCAGAGCTGGCGCAGCATGAACGTTTATCAGCATTAGGCAAAATGACTGCAGCCTTAGCCCATCAGATTCGCACGCCACTATCGGCGGCGATGTTATATGCCAGTCATTTGACTGACAACAATTTAAATCCTGAGCTGCAGCAGCGTTTTGCAGGGCGTTTGCAAGAGCGCCTGCAGGAGCTGGAGCGACAAGTACGCGATATGTTGTTGTTTGCACGTGGTCCTTTACCGCGCGAACAGCGCAGCAGTATTGCGCAATTATGGCAAGCTTTGCAGGATGCTGCTGAGCCGCATGTGCGTGAGCATAGCGTGCGCTGGCAGTGCGACGTGCCGAATGCGCAGCAGATTGGTGTGCTCTGTAATCAGGATGTGTTGCTCGGTGCCTTGCTTAATTTAGTACATAACAGCGCGCAATCGGCGGTGCAGCCTGTGGCAATTAAAATACATGCTTATGTACGCGAAAACCGATTACGACTGGTGGTTACAGATAACGGTGAAGGGATGAACGCCGAGCTTCTAGAGCAAGTGCAAGAATCATTTTTTTCGCGAAAAAGTAACGGCACAGGACTGGGGTTAATGGTCGTGCGTGCGGTAGCAGAGGCGCACCAGGGACGTTTTGTTTTGCGCTCCAAACCGGGACGCGGTACCTCCGCGTTAGTCGAATTGCCGTTGTTGTCCGACTTTTCAGTCACTGCAACTGAGTCAGATGCAGCGACTGCGGAGAATAGAGCACAGGTGTTTGCTGGAGGTTATCGATGACTGTTCGAATTTTATTGGTTGAAGATGATCGCGCTTTGCGCGAGGCTTTAGAAGACAGTTTGGCATTAGCTGGCTACAGCTGTGTGGCGGTAGCGGATGCTGGACAGGCTTTACGTGCGCTCAGTCAACAGGTGTTTAGCCTGATGCTCAGCGATATCAATATGCCGGGCATGGATGGTCAAGATTTGCTTCGTGAAGTGAATACGAGAGTACCTGGCATGCCTGTCGTGTTAATGACGGCCTACGGTGATGTGCAAGGCGCTGTGCAAGCGATGCGTGAAGGTGCTGTGGATTATTTATTAAAGCCTTTTACTGCGAAAGCCTTACAGAGCGTACTTGAGCGCTACGCAGTAGGTTTGGTTGCCGATGATGAACAACCTATTGCAGAAGATATTTCAAGTCAGCAACTGTTAGCGTTGGCGACACGAGTCGCGCAAAGTGATTCTACAGTGTTGCTGACAGGAGAGTCAGGAACCGGTAAGGAAGTGCTGGCGCGCTATCTGCATCAACAATCGCCGCGCAGTCAAAAGCCTTTTGTGGCGATTAACTGTGCAGCAATCCCTGAAAACATGTTGGAAGCTACTTTATTTGGCCATGAAAAAGGTGCCTTTACGGGTGCGGTGACTGCCCGTGCCGGTAAGTTTGAGCAGGCCAATGGCGGTACTTTATTACTGGATGAAATTTCTGAACTTCCTTTGGCGCTACAAGCAAAGTTATTACGCGTATTGCAGGAGCGCGAAGTGGAGCGCGTTGGTGGTCGCCAGCTGATTCCTTTAGATGTGCGAGTGATTGCCACCAGCAACCGTGATTTACCGCAAGCGGTGGCTAGCGGAGAGTTTCGTGAAGATTTGTTTTATCGTATTGCAGTGTTTCCGTTAGCTTGGTTGCCGTTGCGCGAGCGGGTTGCTGATATTGTACCGTTAGCCAAACGTTTGTTGGCTGTGCATGCGAGTAAGCAAGGGCGTAAAGGTGTTCGTTTCTCTGATTGTGCACAGCGTGCTTTGCTCGGTTATGCGTGGCCAGGCAATGTGCGAGAGTTGGATAACGTGGTGCAACGTGCGCTGATTTTACAAATGGGTGAGCTGTTATCTGCGGATGATTTAGGTTTGCATGGATTTGCTTTATTGGGTCGTTCAACTGCCCCTGTTAAAGCTTCAGTTGAGTCTGTGAATGTGTCCGTTGAGCCGTCGACTGTGTCTTTTGTAGCTCCTGATGAGGTTGTGCTACCACCCGCCGCGGAGTTGGAAGATGATGTGCGTCGTCATGAGTTTCGTTTGATTGCTCAAGCATTGCAGGCTGAGCAGGGGCGGCGTGAGCGCACTGCTGAGCGTTTAGGCATTAGTCCGCGCACCTTGCGCTATAAGCTGGCACAAATGCGTGAGTTGACGGAGTTTAGTGCGTTGCTTGAAAGCTAAGCTTCTATATAAAACTAAACACACATGACGCGAATAAAAAAGGATGCCATTTGGCATCCTTTTTTTGTTTTAACACAGGATAACGTTTTAGATAATCTCGCGTTCGCGCAGCAATTGCAGAACTTGCTGTACGCCTTCTTCGACAGTGCTGATTTGGGTGTTGATGGTTAAATCAGCATCCAAAGGCACATCGTACGGGAAGGACTCACCAGGAATGTTGTCTTCGCCAGCGGCATACAGACCTTGTGGGTCACGCTCTTGGCAGACTTGCGGTGACGCTTGCACATACACGGTGATTAAACGCTCTTTACCGATCGAGGCTTTCGCTTGCTCACGGCCTTCAGCATCTGGCGCAACAAATGCAGCAAGAGTGATTAAGCCTGCTTCGTTAAACTGACGCGCAACTTGTGCGGCGCGGCGCCAGTTTTCACTGCGACCAACACGATCTAAAGGCAAGCCTTTATTGATGTCATGGCGCAGATTCTGGCCATCGAGCACATACACCGCACGGCCGGTATCAAACAGCTTACGTTCAACTGCGTAGGCCAGCGTGCTTTTGCCCGCGCCAGATAAGCCACTAAACAGTACAGTTACCGGTTGCTGACCCAAACGCAAGGTGCGCTCGTCACGGCTGACACGACTTTTAGCAATGCTGCGAGTCGGGCAAGGTATGTTGTTCGGCGCAATAATCATTCCCGCACCAACAGTGATGTTGGTCAGGCGATCAATCACAATGAACGCACCCGTAGTGCGGTTGGCTTGATAGTCATCCAGCGCTAAAGGCGCATCAAGACTGATCTGCACGCGACCGATTTCATTCAGTTGCAAACTGCTCACTGTATTTTGCGCGAGCGTGTTGACGTCAACACGGTGCTCAATCGCTGAGATATTTCCTGGGATATAGCTGGTCGCGCGTTTGAAGTCATAGCGCTTGCCGGGCAGTAAAGGCTCTTCACCCATCCATACCAACATGGCTTCAAAATGATCGCTGCTGCGCACAGTGTCTTGCGCGCTGACGATTAAGTCACCACGGGAAATATCGATTTCATCTTCTAAGGTCAGAGTGATGGCTTGGCCGGCAATGGCTTGCTCTAGCTCACCATCAAAGGTCACGATGGATTTAATTTGACTGCTTTTACCGGATGGCAACACAGTAATTGCATCGCCTTTACGCAGTGAGCCAGACGCCAAGGTGCCGGCAAAACCACGGAAATTCAGGTTCGGACGATTGACATACTGCACCGGAAAACGCATCGCACGGTCATTTAGATCACCGCTGACATCGACGCTTTCCAGAATCTCCATCAAGGTTTGTCCAGCGTACCAATGGGTGTGTTCGCTGCGATTCACCACGTTGTCGCCTTTCAGCGCCGACATGGGGACAAAATACAGTGATGAGGTATCTAGATTGATTTGTTTAGCGAAGGCTAGGTAGTCATCCTTAATCTCGTTATAGACCTTTTCGTCATAGCCTTTGAGGTCCATCTTGTTGATGGCCACCACCAAGTGACGAATGCCTAGTAGCGAAGCAATATAGCTGTGGCGGCGGGTTTGGTCTTCGACACCGTGACGGGCATCGACCAAGATAATCGCTAGATCACAGGTTGAGGCACCGGTGGCCATATTGCGAGTGTATTGCTCGTGGCCTGGGGTGTCAGCAATGATAAATTTGCGCTTAGTGGTGCTGAAATAACGGTAGGCCACATCAATGGTGATGCCTTGCTCGCGCTCAGCTTGTAGACCATCGACCAGTAACGCCAGGTCAATATCGTCACCGGTGGTGCCAACTTTTTTCGAGTCGCGGGTGATGGTTTCTAAATGGTCTTCGTAGATCATTTTTGAGTCGTGCAGCAGACGACCAATTAAGGTGCTCTTGCCGTCGTCGACGTTACCGCAAGTTAAGAAACGTAGCAGTTCTTTGCGTTCGTGCTGGGCCAGATAGGCAAGGATATCCTGGCTGATTAGTTCAGATTGATGACTCATGATGCGGATTCCTTAAAAGTAGCCTTGACGTTTCTTTTCTTCCATTGAGCCTGCACCATCGTGATCGATGACGCGGCCTTGGCGTTCTGAAGTGCGGGTGAGCAGCATCTCTTGGATGATCTCTGGCAACGTGGTCGCTGTGGATTCCACTGCACCGGTGAGCGGGTAGCAACCGAGCGTGCGGAAACGCACCATTTTTTTCTGGATGCGCGATTTTTCTTCATCGCTGAGGTGCTCAAGAATGCGCTCATCGTCAATCATAATCAGCGTGCCATCGCGCTCAATCACATCACGCTCAGCTGCCAAGTACAGCGGCACAATCGGAATGCCCTCGAGATAGATGTACTGCCAAATATCCAGCTCAGTCCAGTTCGACAACGGGAACACGCGGATGGATTCGCCTTTGTTCACTTTGCCGTTGTAGATATTCCACAGCTCTGGACGCTGGTTTTTTGGATCCCAGCGGTGTTTGCTATCGCGGAAAGAATACACGCGCTCTTTAGCACGAGATTTCTCTTCATCACGACGGGCACCACCGAATGCAGCATCAAAACCATACTTATCGAGGGCTTGCTTTAGACCTTCGGTTTTCATGATGTCAGTGTGTTTAGCGCTACCGTGGGTGAACGGATTGATGTTTTGCGCGATGCCGTCGGGATTGGTATGGGTGATCATGTTCAGTTCAAGGTCAGCCACCATTTTGTCACGGAAGCTGTACATTTCTTGGAGCTTCCAACGGGTATCGACATGCATCACCGGAAACGGCAGTTTGCCCGGATAAAAGGCCTTGCGCGCCAAGTGCAGCATCACTGCAGAGTCTTTACCGATGGAGTAGAGCATGACGGGATTGTCGAACTCAGCGGCCACTTCACGAATGATGTGGATGCTTTCGGCTTCGAGTTGTTTTAGGTGGGTTAGCTTATCGGCCATGCTGTGCTCACTTTGCTAGATATTGCGCCTGATTTGGCTTTGAGTGTTCTAAATGGGTGTGAAATAAGATGAGGAGCACTTTAGCATGGCATGTTGGTTCTAATGAAATGGTTATTAAGAACTAAAAAGCATAGATATATATGGGGAGTGATGGGGCGGGGTGTTTTAGTGTGCCGAACTATTTTGGGAGCGCGGGCGACTTTCAGTCGGCCATCTGGGAGCGCGGACGATTTCCACGCAGCCAAGTCTCCAGACCCAGGTCGGCATCTCTCCACTGGGAGCGCGGGCGGCTCGCCCGCAAGAATATGATGAGTGATACGATTTGCGCAGCATGAGGCTGAGAGTTATATGTTCACAGTCACGAGTCGTGATTGCAAAAGTGCGAGCCAGCGGCACGCGCTCCCATGCGCGCAAGTGCATTTAGGTTCGGGCACACGCGACTGAGGTTGATCTGGGAGCGCGGGCCGCTGGCCCGCCGTCGCGTTCAAATCACACCGGATTGTCACATTCCACATAATGATGCTCAATGCCAAAACGCTTCACTAACCACTCACCTAGCGCCTGCACGCCGTAACGTTCAGTGGCGTGGTGGCCGGCAGCGAAGAAACTGATGCCGTTTTCTTGCGCTTCATGGAAAGTACGCTCCGACACTTCACCAGTCAGATACGCATCAACACCAGCCGCAATGGCTTGCTCAATATAGCCCTGCGCACCACCAGTGCACCAAGCGACACTTTGAATTGGCTTGTGCTGATCGAAAACCAATGGCGCTCGACCCAAAACAGATTCAATACGAGCAGCAAAGTCTTTAGCAGACAATGGCGCATCCAGAGTACCAATCAAACCAACACTGCGTGGATTGCCTGGCTCAAGGGGACCTGTAACGGTCAAGCCTAAACGCTGCGCCAATTGCACGTTATTACCCACCTCAGGGTGTACATCCAACGGTAAATGATAGGCCAGCAGATTAATATCATGGGTCAATAACGCCTTAATACGCCGCTGTTTCATGCCGATGACACGTTGATCTTCACCTTTCCAGAAATAACCGTGATGCACTAAAATCGCATCGGCCTGCAGTTCAATCGCCGCATCAATTAAGGCTTGGCTGGCCGTCACGCCGCTGACAATACGCTTAATCTGCGCTTTACCTTCCACCTGTAAGCCGTTTGGACAGTAATCGCTGATGGCATTGACGTTTAAAAACTGCTCTATTTCTTGCAGCAAAAGATTGCGTTCAACAAACATAATTGTTCCTTAATGTGAATGGGCGATGCTTTAATCACCAACTGCACTCTATAATGCCTCTTGTTATCATTAATGGCGATTTTGTCATGTTTTTTAGTTAGATTTCAGTCGCTCAGTAACTGTTTAATAGTTTGTTTATTTGCGTGATTATTAACTTGGGAATCAGGTATGCCCCGCGTATTTAAAAGTTATGGCTGGCCTCTAGTGGTTGGTTTATTAGTGGCAATGTTGCTCATTCAACGCTTCCCGCATTGGGTGGGTTTGCCCAGTGCCAATGTCAATTTATTGCAGGCCCCTTTTACTCAACAGTCACGTAGTGGTCCCTCCTCTTATGCGCGAGCAGTCAATCAAGCTTCTCCAGCGGTAGCCAACCTGTATACCGCCAAGGTGGTGAGCAAACCGATTCAACCGCTGTACAGCGATCCTGCTTTCCGTCGTTTTTTTGGCGATAACTTGCCGCAACAAAAACGTATGGAGTCGAGCTTGGGTTCTGCAGTACTGATGAGTAAGGAAGGCTACTTGCTGACCAATAATCATGTTACCGCTGGCGCTGATCAAATCATTGTGACACTCAAAGATGGCCGTGAAACCATGGCGCGGGTTATCGGCAGCGATCCAGAAACCGACTTGGCCGTTTTGAAAATTGACTTGCCTGATTTGCCTGCAATTACTTTAGGTCGTTCAGACAATATGCAAATCGGCGATGTGGTGCTGGCCATTGGTAATCCATTTGGCGTAGGACAAACCGTGACCATGGGGATTATCAGTGCGACTGGCCGCAATCAGTTGGGCCTCAATACCTATGAAGACTTTATCCAAACCGATGCGGCGATTAATCCTGGCAACTCAGGTGGTGCATTGGTTGATTCACAGGGTAATTTGCTCGGTATCAATACCGCTATTTTTTCACGATCAGGTGGCTCGCAAGGTATTGGTTTTGCCATTCCGATCAAGCTGGCCATGGATGTTATGCGTTCGATTGTTGAAGAAGGGCACGTGGTGCGTGGTTGGTTAGGGCTTGAGGTACAGGCTTTAACACCAGAACTAGCTGAGTCTTTTGGCTTGCTTGATAGCCCAGGTATCTTGGTCGCGGGTGTTTATCGTGATGGACCGGCGGCGAAAGCCGGCTTGCAGCCTGGTGATGTCATTTTGCAAATTGCTCAAGAGAGCGCTCAGGATGGCCGCAGTTCAATGAATCAAGTGGCGCGCATGCCACCGGGCGAGAAAATCGAGCTGAAGATTTTACGCAATGGCGAGCCGAAGACTTTGCATGCAGTGGTAGGCGTACGACCGCCAACCAGTTAGTACGGCATGATATGAACGAGTCATACCCGCGATAACACTGGTGTTACGGCAACAAAAAAGGAGCTGTTTAAGCTCCTTTTTAGGTCTTAGCGCTGGATTAAAATTAGCGCGAAATTAAACGTTACGCTTTAAACCATAACCTTCGGCCAGCATGCTTGGATCGCCCTCATGCTTAGTTGCGTAATCACGTGGTGGTTCAGAGCTGTCTGTATCTTGTGGGCCTTTGATGCGCTCACGAGTTTTTGGCTCATCGACCAAACTGGCCAATAAACGCTCGCGGGAAATCTCATCCAAAGCTAAACGCTCAGCACCTTGTGAGAGGTGTTGTTGGACATCTTGATAGTTTTGCGTGAGCTTCTTAACTAAGTTGGCGGTCGTGTTAAAATGCGTGACAACTTCGCTTTGGTAGCTATCAAAACGCTCTTGGAGATCATCCAGCTGGCGTTGTGTTTTACCTGGCGCGGCGCGGCGCATAACGCGTGCTAAAATAAGGCCAATAATAATTCCGCCCACTAGTGTGAGCACAGGGATTAACCAAACTGGGAGTGACTGTTCCACAAGACTTCCTCTTTAAACGGCTTTGCTTTACGTTAACCACTTATGCTTGTTCTGTACAGCATTGAACAAGCTCCTTAGTGCGACAGTATCAGCTTTATCGAAAATACTTGCCACTAGACGAATTTACCCCAAGTGGGGTCACGGAGTCCTTTTTGTTAGCGCGAGAGAATCCAGTAATGATTGATGGGCCAGTCGGTGCTTTAGAGGCACTGCATTTGCCTGTTGCCGATGCGCGCGGTATCGCGTTAGTTTGCCATCCCAATCCGAGTCAAGGTGGCACCATGCTCAATAAAGTGGTGTCGACCTTGCAACGCACTGCCCGTGATAGTGGCTTGGCGACGTTACGTTTTAATTACCGTGGCACTGGTAAAAGTGCCGGTGAACACGATATGCACAGCGGTGAGGTCGATGACGCACAAGCCGCGCTCGAGTGGTTGCAAGAACAGCACCCTGGTTTGCCGGTGTACTTGCTGGGTTTTTCTTTTGGCGGCTTTGTCGCCGGCAGCTTATCCGGACGACTTGAGCAAGCCGGTGTTGCTGTTGCTCAAGTGTTTCTCGTCGCTCCAGCCGCGATGCGTTTTGATCAGCAGCATGCCATCGCGCAGCACACGGCTTTAACTGTGATTCAGCCTGAAGAAGATGAAGTGATTGATCCTGAACTGGTTTATCAGTGGTCAAACAGCTTATCTACACCACATAGCCTGCTAAAGGTGGCAGAATGTGGGCACTTTTTTCATGGTCGTTTGCCCGAGCTAAAACAGTTGGTTGCTGAGCGTCTTTAATTTTTCTAGAAGTGATTGAGCGAAATGAACACAAGAATTTTAACTGGAATTACCACCACGGGCACTCCGCACCTTGGTAACTATGCTGGCGCCATTCGTCCAGCGATTGCCGCAAGTCATGCTGATAATGTCGAGTCATTTTATTTTCTAGCCGATTACCATGCATTGATTAAGTGTGATGATCCCGCGCGTATTCAGCGTTCACGTTTAGAAATTGCCGCCACTTGGCTGGCCGGTGGTTTAGATACCGATCGTGCAACTTTTTACCGTCAATCGGATATTCCAGAGATTCCTGAGTTGATGTGGTTACTGACCTGCGTGGCAGCGAAAGGCTTGCTCAACCGTGCCCATGCCTACAAAGCTTCGGTTGATCAAAATGAAGCGGCTGGTGCAGATGCCGATGCGGGTATAAGTATGGGATTATTCAGTTATCCGGTGTTGATGGCAGCAGATATTTTGATGTTTAACGCGCATAAAGTGCCGGTTGGTCGTGACCAGATTCAACACGTGGAAATGGCCCGTGATATTGGCCAACGTTTTAACCATTTATTTGGCCAAGGCCGTGATCTGTTTACTTTGCCTGAAGCAGTGATCGAAGAAGATGTCGCGACGTTGCCAGGTTTAGATGGTCGTAAAATGTCGAAAAGTTACGACAACACCATTCCGCTGTTTTCTTCCAGCAAAGAGCTAAAAAGCGCTATTTCACGCATTGTCACCGACTCGAAGTTACCCGGTGAAGCCAAAGATCCGGATAACTCGCATTTGTTTACCCTGTACCAAGCTTTTTCTACACCTGCAGAACAAGCGGCAATACGCGCAGACTTGCAAGACGGTTTGGCTTGGGGGGAAGCTAAGCAGCGTTTATTTACCTTGCTCGATGAACAGTTGAGCGAGCCACGCGAGCGTTATCATGCATTGCTGGCTAAGCCTAATGAGCTGGAAGATATTTTGCAGGCTGGTGCGGCAAAAGCACGTAAAACAGCTGGACCATTTTTACAGCAGTTACGCGAAGCGGTTGGTTTACGCAGTTTTGCAGTGCAGGGTGCGGATCTTACCAGTAGCAAGAAAAAAGCTAAGAAAGTCAGTCGTGTGGTGAGCTTTCGAGACGATGAAGGTTTCCGCTTTCGAGTGCTTAATCGCAAGGGCGAAGATTTGTTGCTGTCGAAAGCCTTTGCCGATGGCCGCGCTGCTGGTATGGCCTCGAAGCACGTACAAACTGCGCAAGATGACTTGGATATACGTCAAGCCGATCAGCAGCTAAGTGTTTGGCTAGAAGATGAGTGCATCGCGCAAAGCCAGCAGTACGCGACAGATGATGCTTGTGCCGAGGCATTGGCAGAATTACGCAGCGCGTTGGCAAGCGACGAAAGCTGATCATCATACGGGCGCTGCGTGCTCTGGGAGCGCAGGCGGCCCGCCTGCAAAGGTCGTCCAGCACCGTTAATGCCTGCAGGTCTTAGGATTCGAGCGCTCGCCAGTTTATAGCGCCTAACGTAACTCGTGATATGTGTGTTTCCCTCAACGAGCCATCCTGGCTCGATTCGGGCGCTGCGCCATCCATGGCTACGCTTGTTACACATACCACGACTTACTTGTTGATCATCGATGGCGGCTCGCCTGCAAAGGTCTTCCAGCATCGCTAATGTGTGCAGGTTTTAATGAATGCTGTAGCAAGCGAGTAGTTGTCAGACATAAAAAACGGAGCCGCTGGGCTCCGTTTTTTGTGTAGCAAGTTAGGTTTAAGAGCCCATTTGCTTTTCTTTGATTTCAGCCAAAGTTTTGCAGTCGATACACATTGTTGCAGTTGGACGCGCTTCAAGACGGCGAATGCCGATCTCAATACCGCAGGCGTCACACCAGCCATATTCTTCATCTTCGATTAAACCGATGGTTTCATCGATTTTCTTAATCAGTTTACGCTCGCGATCGCGGGTACGCAGTTCCAAGCTGAATTCTTCTTCTTGGCTGGCACGATCAGCAGGATCGGGAAAATTTGCAGCTTCGTCCTGCATATGGTTCACAGTACGATCCACTTCTTCCATTAACTCTTGTTTCCAACTATTCAGAATCTCGGTGAAGTGAGCGCGCATTTTCTCGCTCATATACTCTTCGCCCTTAGATTCCTTGTAAGGGACAAAAGTACGGATCAATTGGCTGCTTTGTTTTTTTGCTTTACTGGGCATGGTTCCGCCTCTCAAACGCTCAAGATCACTGCGTAAAACACTGAAAGCGATAAGTCGTTTCGGTGGCCTCTACGCTCACAAGCGGGCGAACTTACCAGAAAGCAGCGCATTGTGCTAGTTTTCTTTGCAGATAATGCGCTTCTTTTGAGCTGATCGAGTGTCTGGCGGCCCAATGTCTTACTCAACGAGACGACCGTGCAGGGTGAAGGGCTTGGCTTCTTCAATCAACACATCAACAAATTGGCCGATTAAAGCGGGGTTGTTACTGCGAAAGTAAACAATGCGATTATTCTCGTTGCGACCTTGTAAAAGCCCAGGATCTTTTTTCGCATAATCATTGACCAGAATCCGCTGCACTGTCCCCGCCATACGACGGGTATGAGCAAAGCCTTGCTGTTGCAAGCGATGCTGTAATAAGCCTAGACGATGTTTAATCACTTCTTCTGGAGTGTCATCTTTTAACTCTGCCGCCGGTGTGCCAGGGCGCGGGCTGTAGATAAATGAATAGGAGAAATCAAAATCAACATCGGCCACAAGTTGCATGGTTTGTTCAAAATCTTTTTCGGTCTCGCCGGGGAAGCCCACGATAAAGTCTGAGCTGATTAAAATATCCGGCACCGCAGCTTTCAGTTTACGAATGCGCGATTTGTACTCAAGCGCTGTGTGGTTGCGTTTCATCGCCGACAAAATGCGGTCAGAGCCGGATTGCACGGGCAAGTGCAGGTACTTCGCCAGTTTTGGAATATTGGCGTGGGCATCAATCAGCGAGTCAGAAAACTCCAGCGGATGCGAGGTCATGTAACGAATGCGATCAATACCGTCCACTTCCGCCACCAAGCGCAGCAGCTCAGCAAAATCAGCGATCTCACTATTACTGGTCGCTCCACGGTAGCCGTTAACGTTTTGACCGAGCAGCGTCACTTCGCGCACGCCATGCTCAGCCAAATGTCGAATTTCTTTGAGTACATCAGCGAGCGGACGGCTGACCTCTTCACCGCGCGTATAGGGTACAACGCAGAAGCTGCAATATTTGCTACAGCCTTCCATCACCGATACATAAGCGGTTGGGCCGTCGATGCGCGGCTCGGGTAGACGATCGAATTTTTCGATCTCTGGGAAAGACACATCAACCTGTGCTTTGCCGGTAATGCGGGCGGCATCGATCATTTCTGGCAGGCGATGTAAGGTTTGCGGGCCGAACACCACATCAACATAAGGTGCGCGTTCACGAATGGCGGCACCTTCTTGACTGGCCACGCAGCCCCCAACACTGATCACTAGATCAGGGTTGGCGATTTTCAGCTCACGCCAACGCCCTAACTGTGAATACACTTTATCTTGGGCACGCTCACGGATCGAGCAAGTGTTAAGGACGATCAGATCGGCCTCTGCTGCATCTTTGGTGATTTCCATGGCTTGATGTTCGCCCAATAAATCCACCATACGCGAGCTGTCATACTCGTTCATTTGGCAGCCGTGGGTTTCGATATATAATTTTTTAGCCATGAGAAAACGCGCCTACAGATGAAAACAATAGCCGCCTATTATGGAAGAGCAATGGAGTGGGCGCAAACCTATTCGTCAATTAAGCTGATAACGGTGTTTTCTGCGTGGCTTGAGAATACAAAATGTGTTGAATTACTGCTCGATATAAGCTGCTCATACACGTGCAGCTTGTGTTGCTACTGCGAGCTTGGGGTTGCGCCAAGAGTGCCGGTTTGGAGCTGATTGGAATAGAGTGTCGCGGGACTAGCCCTCCTATAACAAGCGTTTGAACGTTTGCTTGAGAGGGCTGACTTTATTTTTTGTGGATATTCTTTGGCAGTTGCACAACATCACTGCCTGAATACATATCAGACCAGGTGCGCTTTTGTTTATCGAACAACATCCACCAAAAACCTAAGCCTGCTGGCAGCCAAGAGAAAAGGGCGATTAGAAAGCGTAACAGCGCTTGCCAGATATCAATTGCGCTGCCGTCAGCATTTTGTACACGAATTCCCCAGACTTGCATGCCCAGCGTCTGCCCGCCATGTGTCCAAAACTTAGCAAAAAAAGCAAACACCGAAATAAATAAAATAGTCGAGAGAACAGGGTCAATATCGAGCATTTTGCTTTCTGCCATGTCTTGCAGCGCCTGTGAACCATAAATCATCCGCAGGACGCCTTGCTGGTAAAGCATGGTGACCACCATAACCAAGGCAATACAAAGCATGAAATCGTAAAAAACTGCAGCGATGCGCTTCCAGAAACTTGCTTTAGGGAAGTTGCCTTTAGGCTGTAATACTTGCTTAGACATAACTGAAGCGCACCAATAAAAAGAGTGCCGTATTGTAACCATACCCTTGCGCAGGTGTGAATCTATTGTGATAAATAGCAGGAGTTCATGATGAGAAGCAATAAAGGTATTCTAAGTCGTTTGATATTTTCAGTTTCTAAGAAAATTGAATTTTGTCTGGAGATGTATGCATATAACGATCGCTTGACCTTTATATGCACAGCACTCTGATGGGTATTTAGAGTGTACAAACTTACGATACGCAGAAACTTCGCGCAGTATTCAGTCTATAGGCTATGTTAGTTCTTCATAGTTGTTCGGAATTGCTGGATGGCTTCGACAACCCGGGCTGCGTTATCACGAATTTCAGTAATGGCTTCCCCAGCTTGGTTTGCCAGTTGCACGCCGTGTTCAACTTTCTCGCGACTGGTTTGCATGTTCTTTACTGCGGACTGTGACAGTTCATGATTTTTTTGTACGACCTCACCAATTTCTATGGTCGCTTGTGCAGTGCGCCCAGCTAGGCTGCGAACCTCGTCTGCTACAACTGCGAAGCCGCGACCTTGTTCTCCTGCGCGCGCAGCTTCAATTGCAGCATTTAAAGCGAGCAAATTGGTTTGGTCTGCAATGCTTTTAATCGTTTGAACAATTTTACTGATATGTTCTGATTGTTGGCTTACGGCTAGAATACTGTCTGCTGCATCATTAAGCTCACCGGCAATACCTTGGACAACATCTGCTGTGCGATTTACGATTTGCGCACCTTGTTGTGCGTCGGCATCAGTTTTAGTCGATATGTCATAAGCCAAAGAAGCGGCTTTCGATTCTGCTTGCTGTTGTTCAATTTGCGGCGTGACATCGCTGGCAAATTTAATGATTTTGATGAGCTTGCCATGCTCATTGAAGATTGGATTATAAGTCGCGCGCAACCAAATAATTCGGCCTGCTTTATTCAAGCGACGATAACGGCCAGAGAAAAATTCACCTTTATTTAGTCTTTCCCAAAACTGTGTGTAATCGTCAGATTGTGCGTATTCTGAGCGGCACAATATCCGGTGATGTTTGCCTTTGATTTCTTCGAGGCGATAGCCAGTAGTGTGCAAAAAGTTATTGTTGGCAGTGAGGATTTCTCCTTTTAGTGAGAACTCAATGACTGCCATTGAGCGGTTAATTGCTTCAATAGTGCTGTGATCATTGAACTCGTTACGTACCTGCTCGGTAATATCGGTTGCCAGCTTTAATATGCTTATTACTTTGCCATTCTCATTCAGTATTGGGTTATAGCTAGCCTCTAGCCATACTTCTTTTTGGTTTTTATCAAGCCGCATAAATCGGCCTTTGATCGTTTCTCCAGCGGCTAAGCGCGACCAGAATTTTTTATAATCGCTATGAACCTTTTCATTTGTGTGGCAGAAAATGCTGTGATGCTGTTGAACTATATCTTGCAGTCGATAGCTCATGGTATTGAGGAAGTTAGCATTAGCAAACAAAATAGTGCCGTCAGGTAAGAACTCAATGAGTGCTGTCGATTTATCTACTGCACTGTATTTTGCTTCATACTTGTGCAGTTTGTGCTGGCAGCTAGCAAGTGTTTTCTTGATGGTTTGATTGAACATGATGCCTCGAGGAGTGCAAATATGTACTGTTATCGACTGCAGAGAATCAGGCTTTAGGGTAAACGTGAGTATTTGTTTTTGTCAGTAAGCTATACCTGATATTTACAGCTCTTTCGTTTTTCTCTTTGTTTTCCAGAGTTTTTGCAGTAATAACAAGATGTACCAGCCGCTCGCTGCTAAAAGAACGCCTATGAGGTTTGCGCAGATATCAAGCCAGCTAAATTGCCGTGTTGCTTGAAAAAAGTTTTGTAACCACTCTGATAGCACTGCAAAAGAGAATAAACCTCCCCATAGTAACCATGCAGGTGCGCGTATTATTGCCATTCTTGAAGCCAGTGAGACTGCTCCAAAGCCTAAGATATGTAGCAGTTTTTCTGAGTTATGAAAAAGATTGGGTGGTGATTCTGGGCGAAGCAAGCCGTAGAGTAGTATTGCTAAGCTGATAAATAATAAAAGAATTTTCAATGTGTTTCTCTTGTTTCCCTAATAGTATTTCAAGCAAGTTTGAGAAATATTTTGCTTGGTGATTAAACTGTGTATTAGCTTTTGTTGATTTTAGTTGAGATTTCCAGATTTTTTTTATTAATAAGTGTTTTCTGCTTGAAGCAAGCCGATCTGCTTTTGGATCTTGCTTTAAACAGAGCGGTTTTTATATTTTAAATAAGATCTGTCTTTAATTTAATGATGGCGGGTTAGTCGCATTTCAGAGATATTGCAATAAATACGACAGACTAACTGATTGAAGGTGGCTGTAACTGAGTCCCCCTGGTGTGTACGACTAAGCTGCTGAATTTATCATGTTACTGTTAAGTGTTAATCGTGTGTTTATGTGGCGATTTTGTAGCAGTTACGCCCCATCGCTTTTGCGGCATAAAGCTGCTCGTCGGCACGGTTGATCCAGTCTTCCCATTGATCGTTATCAGTGAGAGTGGCACCGCCAATCGAAACGCTTACAACGCCAGCTGGGCTCGAAAGCTTACTGAAAATGGTTTTTTGTATGGTGTCAGCGACTGTATTTAAACCTTTGAGGTTGGTATCCGGTAATAAAAGAGCAAACTCTTCGCCGCCATGCCGAAATAGCATGTCACTTTCACGTATTACAGATTTAATAATAGATGTGAAATCCATTAACACCTGATCGCCTGCAGAGTGACCAAACGCATCATTTATACGTTTGAAATGGTCAAGATCTAAAATTAATAAACCATAGTCTCGTCCGCTTCTGCGGTCCTGGGCTGCTTTGCGTAACTCCTCAGTCATCACGCGCCTATTATATGCTCCTGTAAGATGATCATGTGCTGCGAGTTGCTCTAAGCGTGCATGCTGGTGTTGCGTGCGATATGCAAAGATGAATGAAAGAAAGCTGGCAAGTATACAGGTGACTAGAAATGAGGTCATTTGATAGTTGCTGGTAAATATAGAGCCAGGTTCATAAATATTGTAAATAACTAAGCTTGTCAGTACCGCAAGCATGGTTACTAAGGCTCTAGTGGGTGTGATGATGAAAAAGTTAAAAAGGATAAGAGGATAGATCCAGAAGAAGCCGTTGATACCAAGGTTAATGGTTACCAGAGTGGCTACCACAGAGAAAATCACGGACAAATACAAGCCGGGCTTAACCGTGTCGTTTGTCCGCCAAGCATAAATAACAGCAGTAACAATAGACACGACTGCAATGAAATCGGCAGCGGCTACCATAAAGTCAGTGTTGTACGCCCGGTAAATAATGTACGGCGTAATGCCGAGCACACCAAAAATACCCATCATAGTAATGATAAATAGCTGCGGATTGCGCTTGAGGCGTCTTAGTGCTTGAACATACATGTGCTTCAAATCTTTTTAATTTTTATTTTCACCGAGTATGCATAAAAAAACTGAAGAGTGGAATAGGTTGCCTGACATAAAGTCTAATCGGTGGATGCGGGTTCAACAAAGCGATGCATTGCTACTAGATTTTTATGTTTTTGGTAGCGCGATAGGCGGTTTTTTAGTTGCTCTGGAAGTTGCTCTGTGATGCGAAAGCCAGTGTGTTGATAAAAGCCAATTAAGTCAGGATGACAAAACAGCCATATCGGTGAGTTCGAGTGTGCTTGCTGAGTGTGTTGGAGTAAATATTGAGCTACGCCGTGCTTGCGATGTTCGGGTGCTACAAGCAAACCGGTTAGCCAGTAACCCTCAGTAATGGCTGTTAGGCATAGACCTGCAATAATCTCAGGGTTGCGCACGACCCACGCTTCGGCTTCTGGGCTCGCGCGCATACGGCTTGCATGGCTGCGGTAGAATTTATTCAATAGCGGGTGTTGCAAGGCGGGTAAGCGCTCAATGTGCTGCGTTGTGGTGTTATTGGTCACTGCGTTACTCTTGAGCGTCATGATAAGTAGTATTGTATCGCTACAGTCTAAAAATAGATTTAATTCAGAATGGTGAGGCGTCATGGGTCATATATTAATTGTTGAAGATGATCTGCGCCTAGCGCAATTGACGAGTGAGTATCTTTCTGGGAGTGGTTTTACAGTTTCTTTAGAGAATAATGGTGCGCTAGCTGTGCAGCGTATTACTGCGGAGCAGCCAGACTTAGTCGTTTTGGATCTTATGTTGCCTGGTGAGGATGGCTTTTCCATTTGTAGGCGAGTGCGTCGCAGTTACAGTGGGCCAATCTTGATGCTCACAGCGCGAACCGATGACCAAGATCAGGTGCAAGGTCTTGAAGAAGGCGCTGATGATTATATTTGTAAGCCGGTAAAGCCGAGTGTGTTGCTGGCGCGCATCAAAGCGTTATTGCGCCGCGTAGACAGTCATGAGCCAAGTCAGGCAGCGCCTGAAGTATTGCAATTTGGAAAATTGAGTATCGACCATGCGCGCCGCTGTGCATTTTTGGCTGACCAGTTGATTGATTTAACTGGTGCAGAATTTGATTTGCTCTGGTTGCTGGCAGCTAACGCCGGCACACCGCTGTCGCGCGAGATCATTTTTAAAAAATTGCGTGGTATTGAGTATGACGGCGTGGACCGCTCAATTGATGTGCGTATCTCGCGTATTCGGCCGCGTATCGGTGATATTGGCGAGCAGCCGCAAGTTATTAAAACTATTCGCAACAAAGGTTATCTGTTTGTCAGTGAAGCGGCGCAAGAATTATTGTGAACTCTATTTTTTTTAGGATTTACGGTGGTTTGCTGGCAGCGCTGGTTCTGACCGCCGCTTTGGGTGCGCTGGCTTTACATATCACCAATGAAGTTCGTGCTGAGCAATATCGCGAGCGTTTGGCCAGTGGTACCTTTCATTTGATGTCGAGTCATCTAGAAACTTTGGATGCGGTGGAGCGTAAGCGCTCAATTGCATTATGGAGTCGTTTGCTTGGTGTGCCGCTGCGTATTCAATCTATTCATTCGCTGGCGCTGGACGGGCGCGATCGCAGCCATATCCTGCGCGGTAAAGTATTGGTGCGACACAGTGAAAGTGCGGCGTCAAAAATTTATAGCTTAATCAATACGCCCGAACAAAAGGTCTTGGTTGGGGAAGTGTGGCGGGTGAGTGAGCAGTTGGCGCGTGCCACTATCTATATGCTGATTGATGAGTTGGTACGTTATCCGGCTGCTGAGCAAGCTGCTCGGCTTGCGGCGTTAACTGAAGAGCATCGGTTTGGTTTTGATCTGCGCTTGTTAACCGTCGATAAAACAGGTTTGGATGCTGATCAGCTCAGGCGGATTGAAGAGGGCGATACCGTGATGGCGCTTGATCAAGGTGGCGATGCTATTCGTGTCTTTGCGGGTGTTAATGAGGCACCTTGGGTGCTGATGCTTGGGCCTGTCTATCAAGTCAATCCATATCCACCGCAGTTGCTACTATTAATAGCCGTGCTTGGTTTAAGCATGGTGGGCATTTTGATGTATCTGTTGGTGCGGCACTTAGAAAGACGTTTACAGGATTTGGAAAGTGCTGCGTCACGCATCGCGCAAGGGCATCTAGAGGTGCGGGTGGCTGAGGGCGGCGCTGATTCTGTTGGGCGCTTAGCGGTGCGTTTTAATGATATGGCTTCAAGGTTGAAAATCTTGATCAATGTGCAGGGTGATATGGTGCGCGGTGTTGCGCATGAGTTGCGTACGCCGCTCGCGCGCCTGCGCTTTGCTTTGGATATGGCTGCGACAGCAAAAGAGGAGCAGGTACGTCTTAAGCATTTGCAAGGCATGGATCAAGATATCGAAGATATGGATGTGTTGCTCGATGAGATGCTGACGTACGCGCGTCTTGAAGCGGGTGCGCCGTCGCTCAAAATGGTAAGAGTAGATCTCAATGCGCTGGTTACCCAGGTTTTAAAAGAGCTTGCTCCGTTGCGCCCAGAAATTGCATTGAAGCATACGAATGTTGAGGGTGGCGAATTATGGGTGGATGCTGAGGCGCGCTACTTGCAACGAGCAGTGCAGAACATTGTAAGTAATGCGCAGCGCTATGCTCGATCTAAAGTCACTGTTGTTTGCCGAGTGCAGCATGAGTTGTGCTACATCGCGGTTGAGGATGATGGTCAGGGTATTGATGAGGCTTTACGAGAAAAGGTCTTTATGCCGTTTTTGCGCCTGGATGACAGTCGTACGCGTGCATCTGGCGGT
Source organism: Denitrificimonas caeni DSM 24390 (assembly GCF_000421765.1). Classification (GTDB taxonomy): domain Bacteria; phylum Pseudomonadota; class Gammaproteobacteria; order Pseudomonadales; family Pseudomonadaceae; genus Denitrificimonas; species Denitrificimonas caeni. Next base: position 311,796 of record NZ_ATXQ01000004.1, read on the forward strand.
TACGGCCTAGGTTTAGCGATTGTAAAGCGGATCATGCATTGGCATTCGGGCCGAGTACGCATAGAAGATAGCCGTATGCTGGGTGGTGCGCGTATTGTGTTGGTGTGGCCGCAGCATGCTGAGAGTGTCAGTGATGAGTGAGCTATCTATTGGTAGTAAGAGCTGTAAATGCCTAAGAAAAAGCTTTGCATGAAGTATTTTGCATTTCTTTTACAAAGAGTGTTGACAGGTTCGCAGTCTGCTGTAGAATGCGCGGCCTACCAACGAGGAACGTAAGAACCTCAGCGGTAACAAGGAGTTAGACGGAAAGCTTTGAAAGATTCCAGAAAATAAACCTTGACAGTTACTTTGGAGGGTGTAGAATACGCCTCCTCGCTGAAGCCGAAAGACTTCAACGAAACGTTCTTTAACAATTTGAATCAAGCAATTCGTGTGGGTGCTTGTGTTAGATGATTGATAGTCAGCAAGATTATCAGCAAACACAAGTTATTCAACGAATGTAAATTTGTAGAATTATTTTTGTCTTTTTTAGTTTACTAATAAAAGATATTTGCGATTGCTGAGCCAAGTTTAGGATTTTCTCAAAATCCGATCAGTATATAACTGAAGAGTTTGATCATGGCTCAGATTGAACGCTGGCGGCAGGCTTAACACATGC